>CAZIKE010000017.1:0-39366 GCA_964539775.1 uncultured Chitinophagales bacterium | reverse complement strand
CCTGCCGAGATCCCCCCGCCGAAGAAGGAGTATGCCCGCAAGGACTTCATGAGCAAGGCATTGTGGGAGCAATTGATGTATGAAGGCATCATGGAAGCATTGGGGTATTCGAAGAATCAGAAGCCGTTTCTGCAGCTTGCACGCTCGGTGCGTCTCGATGCACTCCGTCGTTACGCCCTCGACGACACACAAAGCATGATGGCACTGTTGTTTGGCGCCGCTTCGCTTCTTCCTTCTTCCAACACCATACACGACAAGGAAAGCCGCCTGTATGTTGCTGCCCTCAAGCGGCAATGGCGGAAGCTTCGAGCGTCGTTCACGGGGCAAACGCTGAACGAGGGCGATTGGCTCTTCTTCCGTCTGCGTCCGCATAACTTCCCGACGGCGCGGCTCGCCGCGATGTGTTTTCTGCTGCCGCGTCTGTTCGGCGACGATTCCTTCCGCTCGTTGATCAAGCTCATGAAGGATGGCTCCCTCTCGACCACACAGCGGCGGGAGAAGCTCCACGCCCTCTTCGCATTCACACCCGACCGATTCTGGGAGAGGCACTATCACTTCAAAGGAGGAACGGGAACGACTCAGGGGTCCCCAGGAAACGATGCCGGTGGAGGGGCGAAGGCAACCATTGCCCTCGGTCCGAACCGTATAAACGACATTCTGGTGAACAGCCTCATTCCGCTCGTCCTGTTGTATGCCCGAATGTTCCGCGATGCGACTGTAGCGCGCAACACTCGCGCGCTGCTTGGCGCTCTCCCCAGCCTGCAGGAAAACACCCTCATCGACACATTGCGGCGCGATCTCCTCAAGCGGAGAGCCGAGTTCCGCAACGCGCTGCAGCACCAGGGTGGTATGCAGCTCTACCGTTTCTTCTGCTCGCCCCTACGTTGTCCGGAGTGCGCGATAGGACAACGCACGCCGCTGGCTGCACGATAATCTCGCATCACTCTTCAGGGCTGTGATATCGAAGACGATTCGAGAATCCCCATCCTCGACAGCTCCTGTTGAATGGTTCGGATGATCCTGGCGGTAAGTTCCGGGTTGCGTGGATGCACATGCATGGACTCCAACCAGATGATCTTCTTCGGCTCCCTGGCTTTGTGGTAGAGGAGTTCTGCATTTGCGCGAGGGATCTGCTCGTCCGCTGTGCCGTTGATCATCACGAGAGGAATAGGTGAGATGTGTTCGATGGAACGAAGCGGCTCCAGGGGGCTGAGCAGGATTGTCCCCATCCACGCGACCATCTCGCTGATGAATGCGCCCCGGTAGCGGCGGACGTTGTGACGAATCAGGCTGTGAAGGTCTCCGCCACCGTACACCAGAAATGCCGCCGCTGCTCGCCTATCGTAGCGGATGATGGCAGGAACGAACGGCGCGCCGAAGCTGTACCCGATGAGCACAAGCTTCGTCGTGTCCACATCCGGTCGGGTGTACAGATAGTCCGTCAACAGCATGACAGCGGGTACCATGTCGAACAGAGCCCGGCGAATCGCCGGTACGTCGGAGAGCAGCGCCGGTAATGTGTACGATGCCCTCGGGGTGTAGCCGTAGTCGGGTGCAGCGAGAACAACGCCCTGGACGTCGAAGGCGAAGTCCACCGCATCCTTTCCCGTTGCCCTTCCTCCCAGAAGGATAACGGCCGGATAGCGTCTGCCCTTCTGCCTGGGTACGAGCAGTCCGCACTCGACAGAAAATCCGCGGGTGTTCTGGACAGTAACCCAGAATTTTTCCGCCTCGGCGGTTCCTCCCGCCGGAGTAAGCTGAGCATGAGAGAACGAACCGCGCCGCGAAAGAAACTCGGATCGATAGTCCTTCACAGAGAGATGGACAAGATGCATCACGCCGATGCACACTGCGACGCCCCCTACCAGCACCGCATTCTTGATGGCCTGCTTCACAGCACGTTCATCTACTGCCCGATGGAGGAGTTTACCACCATAGACCTCCGTCAACGTAATCCCAAAGGAAGAACGCGACGATCTTCCCATCGAACGGTTTTGTTCCGGCGACGGGGAACTCGACTCCAAGTGAAATCGCAAGATGTCCGCGCGCGGTAATACCCCAATAGACTTCGGGGATGAGTGAGAGGGTGTACTCAGACTTGGAGAGGTTTTTCACTGCAAGCAACTCGAGGCCCGGGAAAATCCCTTGCTTAGAATCCGAAGACAGCAGCATCGAGAGAAAACTTGCGCGCACTTCGGGGTCTCCCTTAGTCCTGTCGAGCGGCGTTTCGATTTTGATACTTGTCGAAAGCTGGAGAATATTGCCGATACCTTGTGCAGCGGCAACGTACGGCACCGCCACAACTGTCCCTGCCCCGAATCCCTTTGCCTCGCTTCCTGTCGGCAACGCTGCTTCGAGACCCGCGGTAAGGATGGTCAGCGTCCTGTAATTGTCATAGAAGGCATACTTCACACCGAGCTCGAGGTCGCCAACGCCTATGGGTGGTCCGCCTGCCGTGCTCACACTGTGGAGTGGAAGCTTCGCCTCGTACTGGAAGCGATTACCGAAACGGTTGGCGTAGTACGCAACGACTTTCGACTCACGCACCGTTACGCCCTGTTCCTTCTTGAACTGATGGGACGGAATCAGCAGGGCTTCCTGCTCGACGAAGGCCTTCGTGGTGTAGTGACCGCGGAAAAAGTTCAGCTCGCCTTGCGGGTACTTGCTCTGATCGACGAACGATTTAATGTACTCGACCGTTTCGGCGATTTGGCTCTCGGAGAGTGCGTCGTTCCACGCGGGCATGGACATGGACAGGCCACGTACAGGACCGCCATGAGCGACAACGGCTTGCCAGTCCTTCCGCTTTTCGCGCGAGCTGAAGTATCCATCGGTAAAATCGGGTGGCGGCGCTTCCATTCCCGCAAGCAGCTCCGGATCGACATTGCCGGTACCATCCTCGGCATGGCACCGGGCGCAGAACAACGTGTAAATCTGCTTGCCCGACATCTTCTCTAAAGGGATTTCTCCCTCTTCTTGTTGTCCGCGTGACGATGGGGGCAGCAAGAATCCAAGACACACCACACCGATAGCAACAAGAGGATAACGCATCATATGAGTTCTTTCTCAGTGGAGTTGAATACGGAAACGAGCGGATAAGACTGCCAGATTATGTTACGCAGGAATCGATGAAGATGCAACCCTGATCCCGGCTATCTACCGAACACCCACTCCGGTGAGGAATGTTTCTTCCGCGCAAGCTCTTCAATGGCGGCCATCCGAAGGCTATCCCTCCCCGGAACGGCATGCCACGCCGCGACGATTGCTCGCTTCACGCGTTCGGTATCGACAGCAATGTTGCAGAGAAAATCCCGGTGCGTTCGCTGCCGGCGATAAGAAGGCTGCCGTGCGGGGAGTTTCACATACTTCTCTACCACCGAGAGATTGAAGTTCAGGAGGAATGTTCCGTGAAAGAGCAGCGCTTTCAGTCGGCGTCGTTGTGCGTTGCCGGAGAATTTCTTCTCGCCGATGGTCAAGTCACTGTAGCCTTGTACGCCGACGGGACGGCCGAGGACGTCCGTCAGCGCCTCCGCATGCCGCCGCATGATAAAGCGCGTGGTCTCCGCAATGTTGCGTGTTGGCCCGACGGGATCGATGGAGAGAACAAGGGAGAAATTGAGACAGCCGGGGCCTTGCAACACCGTTCCACCGCCGCTGTGGCGGCGCAGGATCGGAACACCATCTTCTCGACACGCCTCGACGTCGACTTCTTCATGCACTCTGTTGGAAGAACCGAGGACGACGAAATACTGCGACGATTCCCAGAAGCGAAGGGTCTCCTCACCGCTTTCTTCTTCAAGCGCGTTCAGCAGGACCTCATCACAGGCAAGGTTCTCGGCTGGTGTTGGGAACGTGACATCAATCCATTGCATTGCAGACCGGAATGATTCTTCCAGATTTTTTTTCTATATTGGAAACAGTTTTGCACCGGCAATGGCGCCGGTGCACAGGTTTTGTTCATTACACGTAGAGAGTAGGCACGTGGAAACGGACGAGAGACTTCGTACTACCCAGATGGACTCCAACGGGGACGAGATGCAACGCATGTTAGACTCGCTGGAGTTTTTCTTTGAATATATGTTAAAAAACAAAGAGTCGGAACAGGCACCGGTTGTGGTCAGTCGCCTGCTCGACCGCCTGCGGGACTCGGGCGTGAACATGCCTGCAACCACACGTACGCCGTACGTCAACACCATCCCTAAGGAACAAGAACCGCCGTATCCCGGCGACCGCGATATCGAGCGGCGCATCAAGAGCTACATCCGCTGGAATGCCATGGCGATGGTGGTGCAGGCCAACCGCGAGCACAGCGGCCTCGGCGGCCACATCTCGACCTATGCGTCGAGCGCAACGCTCTACGAAGTCGGCTTCAACCATTTCTTCCGCGGCGCCGAGGGCGACAGGCCGGCCGACATGGTGTTCTTTCAAGGGCATGCCTCGCCCGGTATTTACGCGCGCGCATTTCTGGAACGCCGCCTCGATGCTCATCACCTTCACCACTTCCGACAGGATCTGACCAGCGGCGGCTTGACTTCCTATCCGCACCCGTACATCATGCCGGAGTTTTGGCAGTTTCCCACGGTTTCGATGGGACTCGGACCCATCACTTCCATTTACCAGGCCCGATTCAACCGCTACCTCAAAGCGCGCGGAATCCTCAAGGGCGATGACGAGCCGCGTGTGTGGGCATTCTTGGGTGATGGCGAGATGGACGAGCCGGAAGCGATGGGAGCGCTGCGGCTTGCCGCAAACGAGCAGTTAGATAACCTCATCTGGGTCGTGAACTGCAACCTGCAGCGTCTTGACGGTCCGGTGCGGGGAAACGGGAAGATCATTCAGGAATTGGAATCGGCATTTCGCGGGGCAGGATGGAATGTCATCAAAGTCATTTGGGGATCGGATTGGGATCCTCTCTTGAAAGCGGACAGAAGCGGCTTGCTCGTCAAGCGGATGGAGGAGGTTGTGGACGGCGATTATCAGAAGTACACGGTGGAGCCGGGAAGCTATACGCGCAAACATTTCTTCGGGAAGTATCCGGAATTGTTGGAGTTGGTGAACCACCTGACCGACGAACAGATCCGCAAGATGACGCGCGGCGGTCACGACCCCCAGAAAGTGTACGCGGCGTACCATGCTGCAGTCCACCACAAAGGCCAACCGACGGTGATTCTTGCCAAAACCGTAAAGGGCTATGGCCTTGGAGAAGCGGGCGAAGGCCGGAACGTGACGCATCAGCAAAAGAAGTTGAACGAGAAGGAGTTGCGCGAGTTCCGCAGCCGCTTCACCATTCCGATCGCCGACGAGGAAGTGGTGGAGACGCCCTTCTACCGTCCGGCCGAAGATTCTCCCGAAACGCGCTACCTGCTTGCGCGGCGACAAGCGCTTGGCGGGTTCCTACCGAACAGAACAGAAACGGCTCAGCCGCTGGAAGTTCCCTCGCTTGCAGACTTCGGCGAGTTCCTGAAAGGTTCCGAGCGGTTCGAAGTCTCCACGACAATGGCCTTCGTCCGTTTGCTCGGCACGTTGCTGCGGAACAAGAAGATCGGCAATCGCATCGTGCCCATCATTCCCGACGAGGCGCGCACGTTCGGGATGGACCCGCTCTTTCGTGAGGTGGGCATCTACTCGCCGAAGGGCCAGCTCTACGAGCCGGTGGATAGCAAGACCCTGCTGTACTATCACGAGACAAAAGACGGACAAATTCTCGAAGAGGGGATCACCGAAGCTGGCGCGATGGCATCGTTTATCGCGGCGGCAACCGCGTACTCCACGCACGGCATCAACATGATTCCGTTCTACGTCTACTACTCGATGTTCGGCTTCCAGCGCGTCGGCGATTTGGCCTGGGCTGCGGGCGACATGATGGCAAAGGGATTTCTCTGCGGCGCAACAGCAGGACGCACCACACTCAACGGGGAAGGTTTGCAGCACGAAGACGGGCATAGCCATCTTCTTGCCAGTGTCATTCCCAATCTGCTCTGCTATGATCCTGCCTTTGCCTATGAAATCGCGGTGATTGTGTGGGATGGTTTGCGGCGCATGTACGCCGAGAATGAAAAAGTGTGGTACTACATCACGCTCTACAATGAGAACTACGCGATGCCGCCGATGCCGCTTGGCGTCGAGCAAGGAATCCTGAACGGACTGTACCGATTCAAGGCAGGTGAGGCGAAGCTCAAACACAAGGCGCATATTTTCGGCAGCGGACCCATCCTGCGCGAAGCGTTGCGTGCACAACACATCCTTGCAGAGGACTACGACGTCTCCGCCGATGTGTGGAGCGCGACGAGTTACAAACGTCTTCGCAATGAGGCACTCAACACGCGTCGCTGGAACATGCTGCATCCCACCGCGCAGCCGAAGAAGTCCTATATCGAGCACGTCCTCGAACAAGAACACGGCGTGTTCATCGCCGTCTCCGATTACATGAAGATCGTTCCCGAACAGATCGCGCCTTGGGTTCCCGGGGGGCTGCTGGCGCTCGGCACCGACGGGTTCGGCCGCAGCGATACCCGCAAGAATCTTCGTCGCTATTTCGAGATCGATGCCGAGTGCATCGTCATTGCTACCCTGTACCAACTCTCCCTCAAGGGGATGGTTGCAAGGAAGACGGTGGAGAAGGCACTCAAAGACCTCGATGTGGATCCGGAGAAGGCGTTTCCGCAGATTGCGTAACAAGACCCCTTCACACCTCTGACGTTAACCTGGAGAACATGAATGGATGTACGACTTCCCCGTCTTGGCGAAGGTGCCGATAGCGGCACGGTTGCCACGATCTTTGTCAAAGAAGGTGAGACGGTCAAGAAAGACCAGCCGGTTCTTGAACTCGAAAGCGAAAAGGCTGTCGCCTCCATCCCCACACCGGTGGCGGGAACGATCACGAAGATTCATGTGAAGGAGGGGGACGAGATCAAGGTCGGCACACTCATCTTCTCAATTGCCGAAAGCGGCACGCCCGCGCGGCAGGAAGCGGCACGCGTGGAGCCGCTCCCCACTGAAGAACCTGCAACGGTAGCCGCTGCGCCTGCAGGTGCTGCACCGATGTCCCCGCCTCCTATGCCTCCTGCGCCGATGGCTGTTGATCTCGCACCTGCTGCACCGGCGGTGCCGGGTGTTCCTCCGCCTGCATCCCCGTCGATCCGGAGAATTGCACGCGAGCTGGGCATCGACCTCACGCGCATCCGCGGCAGCGAACGGGGCGGCAGGATCGTGATGGCTGACTTGCGCAACTACATTGCGCGCCTGCAGGCACTTGCCTTGCAGCAGGCGCAGGTGCAGCCTCAGCCTGTTGCGCAGCCGCCTGGAAAGCCGGCACCGGTGAGCATCGATTTCTCGAAGTGGGGGAGAGTGGAACGGAAGAAAATGTCCCAGCTCCGCAAAGCCATCAGCAACAAGATGGTGGAGTCCTGGACGTCGGCGCCGCACGTTACGCAATTCGACAATGCCGACATCACCGACCTTCTTGCGCTCAGAAAGAAATATCAGAAAACCTACGAGCAGAAGAAGGCGAACCTCACGCTCACGCCCTTCATCCTCAAAGCCGTCGTCGAGACGCTGAAGAAACACCCCATGTTCAACGCCAGCATCGACGAGGCAACAAGCGAGATTGTCTACAAACACTACTACCACATCGGCATTGCGGTGGATACGGAGCAAGGATTGATCGTGCCGGTGCTTCGGGATGTTGATAAGAAAAGTCTGCTGGAACTTTCCGTTGAGCTTCAGGAGCTTGCCGAGCGCACACGTCAGCGCAAAGTGAGTTTGGAAGAAATGCAAGGTGGGACGTTCACCATCTCCAATCAGGGCAGCATAGGGGGTGCGCATTTTACGCCGATCATCAACACCCCGGAGGTCGCCATCCTCGGCATCGGGCGAGGGGCGCTGCAGCCGGTGGTGAGGGGAAAGAAGGTTGTGCAGCGCATGATCGTTCCGCTCGGCCTCTCGTACGATCATCGCCTCATCGATGGCGCCGACGCCGCACGGTTCATTACGGATTTCGTGCAGGCACTGCAGAGCTTCAGCGAACAGAGTGTGAAGATTGCAGGATGAACGAGCGTAACCACGGTGACTTCGAGTTGAATACATTTCTGAAAGGCAAAGCATGAGGCCCATCAAAACAGAAATCGTTGTTGTTGGTTCAGGCCCCGGTGGCTACGCTGCGGCATTCTATGCGGCGGACCGCGGGAAGAAAGTGATTCTGGTGGAGAGGGAAAACGTACTCGGCGGTGTATGTCTCAATGTCGGCTGTATTCCGTCGAAGGCGTATTTGCATGCGGCAAAGTTGATCGAGGAGGCGCAGGACTCCGAACACCGCGGGATCAGTTTCGGAAAGCCGAAGATCGATCTGGCCAGGATGCGTGCGTGGAAGAACTCCATTACCGGTAAGCTTGCAGGCGGCGTTGCGACACTGGCAAAAAGTCGCGGCGTCGAAGTGATGTACGGACGCGGCTACTTCGAAGACTCGAAGACCCTGCGCGTCGAGACGAAGGAAGGGCAAAAGTTCGTCACGTACGATCACGCCATCATCGCTACCGGCTCGCGGGCAGCAATGCCGGCAGCATTCGACCTCGGCAACAAGCGCATCATGACCTCCACCGAAGCACTCGAACTGGAAGAAGTGCCGAAGAATCTATTGGTGGTGGGCGGCGGCTATATCGGGATGGAGCTTGGTACGGTATACGCCACGCTCGGAAGCTCCATTGTTCTTGTCGAAGCACTCGAAACGATTCTCACAGGAGCGGACACCGATCTCGTTCGACCTGTCGTCAAGCGGGCGGAGCAGGCATTCAAAGAAATCCGCCTGAAAGCCAAGGTGCTCAAGATGGCAACGCACAAGCAGCAGATAAAAGTCACGATGGAATACAACGGCAAGGAAGTGGATGAGTTGTACGATCGCGTGCTGGTTGCCGTCGGACGCATGCCCAACAGCAACGATATTGGACTGGAAAATACGAACGTGCAGAAAGACGAGCGCGGGTTCATCAAGGTGAATGAAAGGCTTCAAACCCACGATCCGATGATCTACGCCATCGGCGATGTGGCGGGCGGTGTGCTGCTGGCCCACAAAGCCTCAAAGGAGGCGCGCATTGCTGTTGATGCGATTCTCGGCGAGAACTCAACGGCCGATGACATCATTATCCCGGCCGTCGTGTTCACGGACCCGGAGCTTGCGTGGGCCGGGTTGACAGAAACCGAAGCGAAACAGCGCAACATTCCGATTGAGGTCGCGAGGTTCCCGTGGTCGGCATCGGGCCGCGCACTGACCTTCGATCGACCCGACGGGATGACCAAACTGATTGTGGAGCCGGAAACCGAGCGCGTGCTAGGCGTCGGCATGGTGGGCGCACATGCCGGTGAGTTGATTGCTGAGGGCGTTGTGGCAATTGAGATGGGTGCAACGGTGCGCGATCTTGCCGAAACCATCCACGCTCATCCCACGCTGTCCGAAACGGTAATGGAAGCCGCGCACGCGTTCTATGGCGATGCGACACACATCTACTCTCCGAAGAAGCGGCACTGAGCCGTCACGTTCGTTGCCATTCGGAAGCCTTTTCTCTATATTTTTCCTACCTGATGCGACACTTCACCGTCGCATCTCCAATGTTCCTCAAGAGGAGATCGTGGCGTCATGGCACTGTCGAAGCGCACAAAAACGTTGCTCATTGTTCTTGCCATCCCGGTCGTGGTGCTGGTAGGTGCGACCGTTGCATTGAAGCTTTACTTCACGAGCGAGCGGCTGAAAGCGTTGGTGGTGCCGCGGATAGAGGAGGCGGTCGGAACCCAGGTGGCGATCGAGGATATCCGCCTTTCGATCCTTCCTACCATTGCACTGGATGTACGTGGCCTTTCGATAGCAAGCAAGCCGGGCTTCACCGAACAGCCCTTGCTGGCCGTTGATCGCTTGCTACTGGATGTGAAACTGTGGCCGTTGTTCAACAAGAGGGTGGAAATCTCCTCCCTGTTGGTCGAGCGTCCGCGCGTCACTCTTGAGACGAACGAGGATGGCTCGACAAACTATGCACAGAGAAAGCCCGCAGGCACGCCACAACCGGCGACAGGGGCACCCGAATCCAGCCCGATGGCTGCGGTGTTGCTGCCCGACTTCCGCATCGTAAACGGCTTCATCGACATGATCGACCACCGCGACAATTCACGCCAGATCCTCGAGGGTTTGCACGAGCAGGCTTCCGTCAATTTCAATCCAGCCACCAACCAGGCGCGCATCGAAAGCAAGACGGCCATCGACAGGTACAGCTACGGTTCCATCTCCACGCCTCTCATTACCGATTGGCGTATTACCGCAGACGCGACGATTCTCTTTCATGTCGAGAAACGTCTCGCCTCGATCGAGAAGGGCACAGGTTACCTCAATGCCATTCCGTTCGACATCACCGGTACGATCGACATGAAGGATAAGCCGCTCATGGATCTGAGGATTGAGGCGAAGGATGTGAACGTCGCCCAGCTTCTCCATCTTACACCCAAAGCCTACGTGGAGAAGATCAAAGGGGTTCAGGGCAACGGTCTTGTGCAGGCAACGATTGTGGTGCAAGGTGTGTACGATAGCGATACACGGACCTTGCCGGATGTGTCGGGCACGATCAGCACAACGAACGCTACCATTCATTTCCCCAACATTCCCAAGCCCATCACGAACATCAACCTCGTTGCCGACGTTGTGCGGGGAAAGACAAAGCAGGAGTTTCACATCAGGAAGCTGACGGCCTCGCTCGGCCAGAATCCCGTCTCTTTGTCGATGGGTGTGGTACACTTCGATGACCCGACAGTGACGCTCACCATGACTGCCTCGCTCAACCTGAACGAGGTACAGGACTACTATCCGCTCGAAGCTGGCACCGTCTTGTCCGGACGACTGAAGGGTGATGTGAACATCAATGGAAATGTGAACAAGCCCGATGCGCTCAGAGCGTCGGGGAGTGTGGAGTTCAACGATGTCACGATCGCCACTGCCAGCAGCACCAATCCTGTGAGGAACATGAACGGGGTCATCGCGTTCAACAATCAAGTGCTGGAGTCGAAGAAGCTTTCGATGATGATCGGCCGGTCGGATCTGGCGCTGTCGTTTTCGGTGCGCAACTATCTCTCGATGATGTCCGACAAGAAAGACGCTCCGAAAGCAACTGCATCAGCGTCGCTCACCTCGAATCAACTGTTCACAGCGGACATCATGGGTGAGAACGGCAAGAACACCGGCACCTCCCGGCAACCTGCTGCCCGGGAACAGCGGGGCAAAGCAGCCATGCCCCTGCCCAACATTGACATGACCATTGCGGCGCACATCGGCACGTTGACAACGCAGAAATTGGAAATGAAGAACGTCCGGGGAACGATGCGCATCGCCAACGGCATCATCTCGATGGATCACCTGACGATGACCATGTTCGATGGGTCGGTGGTGAGCACGGGAAGCATCAATCTTCAGAATCCCGAGCGACCAACGTTCAAGCTCGATCTCGCCATGAACAGCGTGCAGGCAAATTCGGCGCTGTCCACATTCACCTCGTTCGGACAGCGCCTCTTCGGCGACCTGAACATGAGCATGGATATCAGTGGTGCCCTGAACGATACGCTCGGTCTCATCCCTCAATCACTGAACGCAACGGGGAAGGTGAACGTGAACAACGGCAAGCTTACCGGTGTGAAGGTGAACCAGCAGATTGCCGGCATGCTCAATCTGCCGGATCTCGCCGAAATCACATTCAAGGATTGGGCAAATGCGTTCACGATCAAAGATGGCCGCGTCACCATTCCGGAGCTAAGAATCTCCGCCCTCGGTGCCGACTACACCCTTACGGGTACGCATGGTCTGGATGGGACGATGAATTTCAGCCTGGCGATGCTGTTATCGGAAGCCGCGTCGGCGAAGGTGACTGTGCCGGGCTTCGCAGGTGAAGCCGTGCATGCTCTCAAAGAGCCGAACGGGCGACTGAAGCTGAATTTCCTCGTTGGAGGCACAACGGATAATCCGAAAGTGCAGTTGGATGCACACGCCCTCCAGACGCGTGTGGCGGAGTTTGCCCAGAAGAAGCTTGATGCAGAGAAACAAAAACTTCAGCAGAAGCTGGATCAGGAAGCGAAGAAGAAAGCAGACGAGTTAAAGAGCAAGGGAGAAGAGTTGCTGAAGGGACTTATCAGGAAGAAATAGGGAGATGGTCTCTCCTTGTGCCGCGCTTATTTTCTCACAAAGCTCTATGATTGACGTAGACCTCTCGTGGTGATCCGTCCCCGCCAATCGCTCGGCCAGAACTTTCTCCGGGATGAGAATATCGCGCGGAAGATCGTTGCCGCCGTCAGCCCTCAACCGGAGGATACGCTGGTGGAGATTGGGCCAGGCGAGGGTGTGCTGACGAAGTATTTCGCCTCGTCATGCCGCAGGTTGATTGTTGTTGATATTGATGAGCGTGTGGTACGCAGGATGCATGCGGTCTATCCAAAGGGGGAGATTGAGATCAGGCACGAGGATTTTCTCGAGACAGATCTTGCGGCATTGCGGTCCGGCGGAACCGAGCTGCGCATCGTCGGGAACATTCCCTACAACATTACGACACCGATTCTCTTCCACATTCTGGATAACCGTGTGCACGTACGTGATGCGATGCTGATGATGCAGCGGGAAGTCGCAAAACGCTTGATCGCCCAGCCGAGGACCAAGGACTATGGCATTCTCGCGGTCTTCACCCAGATGTTTACGCGCGTGAAAGTGTTGTTTGATGTTTCCCCCTCGTGCTTCTTTCCTGTGCCCGGTGTAACATCTTCGGTTGTTCACTTGCGTGTGCGGGAACGTCCGCTGTATGTGCTTGAGGATGAGAAGTTCTTCCGCAGGATGGTTCGGGCGGTCTTCGGGAAGCGGCGCAAGACGCTGCGCAACTCGCTGGGGTACTTTTTGGAGAAGGGACCTGTGGTACCTCCGTCGTTCGATCTCTCCAAGCGTCCGGAAGAGCTGTCCCTTGAGCAGTTGGCGGATCTGGCAAACGCGCTCATCACGCACACCGTATAAGCCGATGGCGACCGGATTCGGTTTTATCCGTACCGTCCTTTTGCTATATTCTCCGACAGTCCTTCAAGCAACGGTCACGACCTGAAATCCGAGCGCGATGCACGTTCAATCTCTCACCAGATACCTCCACTCGGCGGACCTCCTGTTCATTGGGTTCAATCTCGTTCTTTCCACGATCAACATTGTCTTTGCATACCGCATCCCGTTCTGGTGGCTGATTGTGCTCAGCAACTTCGCGGGTTCCGCGTTCATTTGTGTGATGGGGTATCTCCGCCATACCACCGGATGGAAACCTCTCCGGCTTCTGCACGACTGGTACGTCCCGATAGCGACGTTCTTCACCTTCAAGGTTCTCTACTTTATGATCAAGCCGATTCACGGGGGGAGAGACTACGATGATGTGTTGATCGCCATCGACCGGTGGCTCTTCGGCGTCAACCCGACGGAATGGCTGATGCAGTTTGCCAACCCCTGGGTCACGGAGATTTTGCAGATTGCCTACACACTGTTCTATTTTCTTTTTCTGATTCTCGGTTACGAGTTCTATCGCCGGCACAACCTGGATCTGTTTCATTACTTCATGTTCACCTGTGTGTACGGTTTTTTCTTATCGTACCTGGGATATTTTTTTCTGCCGGCGGTGGGGCCGCGCTTCACACTGCACAACTTTGCAACACTCGACCAGGAACTTCCCGGCGTGTTTCTGACCGAGTATCTTCGCTGGTTTGTGAATGCGGGCGGCTCAATCCCCACGGGAGCACCGAACGACATCGCCATCAGTCTGTCGCAGCGCGATGTGTTCCCCAGCGGTCACACCATGATGACCATCGTGCTGATGTACCTGAGCGGCAAGTACAAGGCAAAGAGCCGCTGGTTCATGTTCGTCACCGGCACACTGCTCATCATCGCCACCGTTTACCAGCGCTATCACTACGTGGTGGATTTATTTGCCGGCGCGTTGCTTGCGTGGTTCTGCATCGCAAGCTCGGCGAAGCTATATGTCCTGCTGAAGACTCGCTATCAGACGATGGAGAGCAGATTCACAGAGAGCTTGGTGACGATACGCTGAACGAATCTTCGCAAGCATCGTTTGCATCTTTTGGCCTCTTTGCGTATCTTGATGCCCGTCCAGATGCACTTTTCTTTCACGAAGAGGATTTGTTGATGTACGCAATCGTCGATATTGCAGGGCATCAGTTCAGAATAGCAGAAAACGAGCGGCTTCGCATTCCCGCGCTGAAACAGGAAAAGGGGGCTACCGTGACGTTCGACCGCGTGTTGCTTCTGGCCGGTGACCGGGAAATTCACGTCGGGAATCCGACCGTGCCGGGTGCAAGCGTCCAGGCGACGGTGCTGGACCATGGGCGAGGCGAGAAGGTGATGGTATTTAAGAAGAAGCGCCGCAAAGGGTATCGTGTGAAACGCGGACACCGGCAGGCGTACACAGATATTCAAGTGACAAAAATTGGGATGTAGCCATGGCACACAAGAAAGGTGTAGGAAGTTCTCGAAACGGACGTGATAGCCACTCACAACGACTCGGCGTGAAGCGCTTCGGTGGCGAGAGAGTGTCGGCGGGCAGCATTCTGGTGCGCCAGCGCGGCACGGCGTTCCGTCCCGGCAGAAACGTCGGCATCGGCAGCGACGATACACTCTTTGCCCTGACCGACGGCATCGTAGAATTCAAGAAATACAGCAAAGCGAAAAAAGTCGTCAGCATCGTTCCCCAGCCGACGGCGTAGCAGTTTTCCTGACAGCCTGCCCGACACATGGGCGGGCCGTCGGTCACTCCATTCCCACTGTTCTTTCGCAACCTCAACCCCCTGGTTCTTTCTTATTGACTCTCAGACATCACACGAGGAGATGACGCTATGAAGGTTACTGTTATTGGTGCAGGCAACGTCGGCGCAACAACGGCGCAACGATTGGTGGACAAAGAGCTGGCAAACGAAGTGGTGCTTGTCGATGTCATCGAAGGCGTTCCGCAGGGTAAGGGGCTGGATATGTACGAAGCCACACCCGTGGAGAAAGTCGATGTGAAGGTCGTCGGGACAAACGGCTACGACGAGACGGCCAACTCGGACATCATCATCATCACGGCAGGAATTGCCCGCAAGCCCGGTATGAGCCGTGACGATCTGATGAACACGAATAGCGGTATCGTCAAGAGTTGCACAGAGCTTGCCGTTGCAAAGTCTCCCAAAGCCATCATCATCGTCGTCTCCAACCCCCTGGATGTGATGACGTATGTGGCGTGGAAGGTGAGCGGTTTCGAGAAACATCGCGTCATGGGTATGGCCGGCGTCCTGGATACCGCACGCTTCCGCACGTTCATTGCCATGGAATTGAACGTTTCGGTGGAAGACGTCAACGCGTTTGTTCTTGGCGGACATGGCGACTCCATGGTTCCACTGCCACGCTATTCCACCGTTGCAGGTATCCCCATCACCGAACTGCTGAGTCAGGCGACGATCGATCGGCTCGTCAAGCGCACGCGCGATGGCGGCATCGAGATCGTTAACTATCTCAAAACCGGAAGCGCGTACTATGCTCCGTCCGCTGCTGCAGTACTGATGGCAGAATCGATCATTAAAGACAAGAAGAGGATTCTTCCATGCGCAGTGTATCTGCAAGGTGAGTACGGCATCAACGACAACTTCGTTGGTGTGCCGGTGAAACTCGGCAGACGCGGCGTCGAGGAGATCATCCAGATCAAACTGACTGCGGAGGAAGATGCAGCGCTGAAGAAATCCGCTGAGGAAGTAAAGGCACAGATCGCGAAGCTCAAACTGTAAACCACGAACGCTCCAAGAGAAACGAGAGCAGCCTGTTCCCCGTCATGGGATACCGGTTGCTCTCGTTGTTTTTTCTTCAGAGGATGTGCCCACGATTCAAGCGATCGGCAACACGCGGCAAGTGTCGTCGCTTTGGCGACTCAGGACTTGGGGGCAATTGCCAATCTGTGTATATTAAAGTGGATTTAGCAAGCGCATCCATTCCCTCATGCGTCACCGATTCGTGTCCAAACAAGCCCTCACGTTCTCGTGCTGCGGGACGTTCCTTGTCCTGTGTGCGACGTTCCTCATTTCCTGTCGTGAAGAATTGCCGCTCGGTGGGTCCACCCCGGCCACGAAGCCTGCACTTCAGTTTGTGCCGGGCGATCACTTCAGCTATGACAACTGGAAGCTCGATTTCTACGGTGGCCGCATCCCGTCTTCGTATTTTCGCAACAGCTGGACTGTGGTGGATACGGGAGTGAGTATGTACGGACGGACAGGCGTTGCGGTGCTTGTTGATACTACGTTCGATCCCACCAATCAACTCATCACAACGGACTCACTCTTCTTCTGCGTGGATGAGAAGGGCGACCTTTTTCAATATGGCTTCCTCTCGTCATTGATTGCCGAGCGTGAATCGCTCACGCTCACTCCGCAGTGGGATAGAATTGCAGCGTTCTCCGTGCCGCGTGAGCAGGCATGGGTCATGGCGAGGATCGACACGAGCATGGGAGCGCAGACAACGCAGAACGTGATCGGGAGAATACGCACGACGCTGGAATACGTCGGCCCGGTGATGGTTGACGGTGAGGAGCGAGCGATCCTCTCCCACCGCATCGAAATCAGCAAGCCAAACCTTGACTATGTCTTCTGGCTGAGCGATGCTCCCACCTCGTTCCCCAGAGTGGTGGACGATTCGGAGATTCTTCCCAATACAATGCTGCGCGAGTTGAAAGTGCTGCGCCCGGCGCGGCGATGACGAGGCTGGCAAGCGAACGCCTCCACCCGACTGGTTTCGATTCCCCATATCTATTTTGCCGAATCAGCGTCTGGCTTAAGCTGCTAGTCCAGGCAGAGATGAAACAAGACGCAGGGCCGCTATGTGCTCGCGGTCCCGCTTATGCAACGATGCAGCTTAGCGTCCTCTGCCGCTGCGGCCTCCTGAGTCGCGGCCGGGATACTGTTGCGGGCCGGCTTCGTTGCGCCGTGGTTCCGATTGCCGTTGGGGAGCGCTTATGCTCGGTTGCTTCATCCCCTGCTTGGGAGAAGAAGAACGCGCATCATCGCGTTGCGGCCGCTGATACGACTCCTCACGTTTCCTCTCGCGTCCATCTCGCTGGGGTGGTACCTGGTGCTCGGGCTGGCGCACGTGCTCCTCTCTACTGCGCGGAGGTTCCACGCGTTGCGGTTCCTCACGACGCGGTTCCGGCGTTACCCACACATCGCTTTCCGGCTTTCTTCCTTGGCGGTTGCGAACGGCGTCATCCACCGGACCTTTGAGCATTCCATCGTCGCGTGTGCGGTACTCTTCTGTCCGGCGCACGTCTTTTGTCTCCGGACGGCTGGATTCACGGACCCGGAGATCGAGCTTGCGTGTATCAAGTTCCAGCGAGCGACCTGTTACCTCACGCACACGCGCAGGCCGAACATCTGTTGCCTCATCATCTTCTCGCTCGATGATACGCGGCCTGTAGACCTCAATCTGTTCTCGGTTGCCGTCACGCACAATACGTTCAACCGGTTGATCGTCCACCTCGCGCACGCGTATCGGCGTAAGACGGACATTCCCTCTGCGCTCGACGTACTCAGGCTCGGGGCCCCGCGACACAATTCGTCCTTCATGATACCGCACACTTCCTCCGCTGCGTGTTACGCCGATATAGCGTGTGTTGTGTTCCGGAGGATCAACATACCGGTAGATGTGTGGCGTGGAGATGTATCGGCAGTCGACGAAACTCCACCAGTGCACCGGCGTGTACCAGCGAGTGCGATAGTGAATGCCCCAATGGATGCTGAAGACAGCGTACGGACCGAGTGGCGCCCACCCGATGTAGTCGCCTCCATAGCGCCATTCCACCCATGCAGGCGCCCAGTCATAGCCCGGAATCCAGATCCACCCATAGAAATCATCGTAGTACCATCGGCCGTAGTGAAACACCGCCCACCCCCACGGCTCATCACTTACCCAATACCAGCCGTAGTCCGTCCAGACCCAACGGCCGACCGTGTACGGCCGCCAGCCGATAGGAATGCCGAGAGGCCTCCATCCGTAAACACCTCCACTGATTGCTATCCACTCACCGTGTGGACTCAGCCCGTCATAGAACACAGAAAACGTGACGGTCCCTCCCCTATGCGGATGCGCCGATGACGACTGAAGGCCGATCATCTGTACGACAGCAATGCATCCCAGAACCAACGCAAGCTTTTTCATATCCTACCTCACAACATGACCCGTGAAATCTCTCTGTCTCCCCGGCGGGGAGGCGCTCCGTGAGAGGTTCAATCGACATGCCAACACCAATGTCGCAAAACCATCCCGATTTTGTTCATTGGTCGGTTCGCGTTCGTACAGAAATGTGGTCATTGAACCGAATTCGCTACACCCTGCTATGGACGCTGACCGAGAAGGTATGCAATGACGCCTTTTTGAACATGCAGACGATTCTCCGCCTGATCGAGAACAATCGAGTGTTTGCCGTCGAGAACATCGCGCGTGATCTCTTCGCCACGGTTTGCCGGGAGGCGATGCATGACGAGACAATCCGGCTTTGCGTACTTCAGCAACGCTGCATTCACCTGATGTTGCTTGAAGATGATCTGCCTCCTCCCAACATCGCGCGTGGTGGGCCACACATCCGTGTAGATAACGTCGGCATCGCGAACTGCGGCAACCGGATCAGGGATAAGCTCGATGGTGCTCACCTTGGCTGCTTGTGCTTGTTCCAACAAACTCGGATGCGGCTCATAGCCTGTCGGCGAGGACACCACGAAGTGAAGTGGGATTTTCTCTGCAAGTTCTAACCAGGAGTTCACAACGTTGTTGCCGTCTCCCACGAACACGATTTTGGTTGTTGGCGATGCCTTGCCGTACTCCTGCAGTGTGAAGTAGTCGGCAAGGATCTGGCAGGGATGCACGAGATCGGTCATGGCATTGATGACGGGTACCGTTGCACTTTCGGCAAGCTGCACGACGGTTTGATGCTTGGTCGTTCGTGCAACAATCAGCTCGTTGTAGCGTGAAAGCACTGCAGCCACGTCATGCACGGACTCGCGGGTGGCAATGCCGATGGTTTCCTGCTGCAGAAAAATCGGATGTCCGCCGAGTTGTGCAATGCCGACTTCGAAGGAAACCCGGGTGCGAAGCGATTCTTTCTCGAAAATCAGGGCGGCGCTCTTGTTCGCCAGGGGAGAAGGCTGTGTGAACTCGCCGGCTTTGATCTTGCGAGAAAGCAGGAACACATCCTGCAACTCCTCGCGTGTCCACGCAGAGAATGAAATGAGATCGCGCTTCATGCGTTCATCCTATGTGAGTATTGGAAAAAGTGTGGGGGGAGCTTAATTCTGACAGTAGAAGGTAGGGAACTGCGCGCAAAAATCCAACCCGGCCCGCAGGCCGGACATCAGGTGAGCAGAACAATGTGGTAGTCCATCACGATGCGACAGGATGTCGCACATACTGATGATGTGCCGCAGCTACGAACTGCTGTTCGCACATCGAGCAAATCCGCTGTGTGGGGTCCCGGTCCAGGATTTCCTGGCTGATCGGTCCTTTGCAACTCAGACAAATACCGAAGGTCCCCTGTTCGAGACGTTCAAGCGCGCGGCGGAGCTCTTCCAACTCCGGGTCGTTTTTGAACGCAAGAATTGCATCAAGCTGATGAAGTGGTAAGTCCCCGTTCAGAAACATCTCACGAGGATACAGGTCGGCATACTGGTCGTGAAGGTGGTCGTACAACCGGGAGAGGATCAGTCGCCGCATCACTCGTTTACTCTTTGTCATAGCCGCCTCCTTTCTTCTTGATGCTGTAAGAAGATCCCCCATTCTCCATCACGTGAGTCGAAACCGAGAGATACGATTGTAAGCCATATCTAAGGTACAAAAGATTTCCGAAAAGTCAACCGTGGGAGCAGAAAATTTTTTCGCGTTCGCTTCTTCTCGCCAGCCCTTTTCGCGCGCGGCAACGAGTCTTCGTTGCTGCAGAGTCTGTGCCAGTCGAGCCGATCTTTGGATGACCTCATCCCGCGAGTGTTCAGTTGTTCAACATTCTCGCATTGGCATCCGTCGCACCATGGGAGAGGCGTGCTCAGTGCACTCGCGGGTGTGAAGTAAAACTTGAGCAACACAAGAGAAGTACATTGTTGACTGTGATGGTCCAGCGGAGTCCACGCAACATGCTCGGGAAATCGTGGGTGTCACGGAAGAGAGAGCTTCCTCAGCGGTCCCTGCAGTCGTCCTAAGGAGCGTGCTTCAGTGATTGAAGACTTGTCGCGGCGCAGGGCCGGTCGTGAGGAGCCGGTTTGTAACTCTTTGCTTTTGGGCGAGTTAGACTTAGATCACTTCGCCGGCACTCTGCTCCATCCAGCCTACCTTTCCGTCGGCAAGCCGAATCTTCAGCCAATCGTTCACCTTGTCGGTGATGAACACCTTTACGCCACTATGGAGGACGAAAGCGTCGGTGCTTTTTGGGTCGGGAGAATTCTTGATGGTCGTAATGCCGGCTGTAACGATTGCTACGTCCGAGCGTTGTACGTCATTCAGTTTTCCGAAGAAAATGACGAGCGTGATCGCCAGGAGCAGCGACGTTACCAAAGCCGCAGCGAAGCCGGCACGCCGGAGTGCATAGCTTGGTGCCAGCATTATGGTTACGACGGAGCCAAGAACGAGGAGGAAGAAAAGATAGCCGATCCAGGTAATTGCGTTCAGTGAGAACGTCCCTTTGATGCCATCCCACCAATCCCAGATGAACAATCGCGGCGTCGGCTCGATCCTGTCCGTGAGCATCAGGTTGACGAGCTGGAGGTTGTGCTGAATGTCTTCGTCGTTAGGGGATAGCCGCAAAGCGCGTTCGTAGTTGAGAACCGCTTTACCGAGATTTCCGGCCTTGAAGTATGCGTTTCCGAGATTGTAGTACAACGCACTGCTTAGCAGCCCGCGTTCGAGAATCATCTCGTACTTCTCGATGGCTTCCGCGAACTTTCCTTGCTGGTATGCCTGGTTCGCCTGATCAAATGTCTGTTCTGCCGTCTCGGCTCGAAGCCAGGCGGCACAGCAGAGTAGCAACATGACTGCCGCAATTCTCATGACTTCTTCAACGATCGTTCAAGATTGAAAATAATCTTGCTTGCGTCGTCGTAGGTCTTCTGCAGTGTGTCGACCGAGAGACCTGTTGGCGCGAAGCGCGCCATCTCGCAGACTTCAAGCAGCGAGCGGAGTGCAGTAGCCATTTCGCCGTTCACCAGTCTCTTCTCGAGCTCACTCACGGCACTGTCAATCGACAAATCGGCCTGCTGGATGTTCAGCTTATCGCCCAGGTACTTCCACATCGACCTGGCGACTTCCGAATAAAACTGTAGCTTCTTTTCCGACGAACTGTCTTTCCCTGCTGCAATCTCTTTCAGCAACTGCTCGGCGGTTCTCAGCCCCTTCTTTGCGACCTTGAGTGCCTGCCGGTTGCGGTAGCCCACAAGGTCGCTCATCTCTGCTTGACGATGCCGTGTGTAAACGAACACTCCCGCAAGTCCGGCAAGCGGCAGCAGTGTCAGTGCGAGAAAGAGGGGGGTCGTGTGTGTGAACTCGCCCCGGCGCACGAACGAGGGCCGGGCGACTTTGATAAAGCGAATGTCCTGGCTCAGCAGTTGCACATCCGAGCGCGGACCAGCGGCCATGTACGGTACGGAGCCGGCAGCGCCCTGTTCGACCTGCACTTCGATCTCGTTCGAGCGCAATGTCACGTACTGGTTCTTCCCAAGATCGAAGTAGGTGAACTCTACCGGCTTGATCGTTTTCTTCCCTGGGTAGCGCGGGATCAGAATGTATTCGAACACCTTGGAGCCGGAGATTTTCTCTTCTCTGCGGTTGATGTTATCTGACACTTTGGGAGTGTATTGGTCGAAATCCTTGGGGAACTCTACCGCGGGTGATTCCAGAACCTTGATATTGCCCGTACCACTGATGGTCACTTTCAGACTGATCGGTTCGTTGGTTTTGACTTCCTGCCGGTCTGCCTTTACGTTCATGGTGAAGCGACCGACGGCGCCTTTGAAACTTGCCGGCGCGCCTGGCGGCAGGGGATCGACTTTGATGCGAATCGGGTCGCTTTTCACCACGTACTCTACTTGTCTCCCAAATGGGTCGGTGAAGAACGCGTCGAAGGGATCCCACGAACGTCGGTCACGCACCGTCACCAGTGTCGTAATCTCCATAGGCCCGATTTCCAGCGTGCCCGATTGCGTCGGGAATAACGCGGTGCGCTTGAGTACGCCAACTTGATACTGCTTGCCATTGACCGTCTCGGTCGTTAACTGCACCTGTTTGGGCATCTCGGCATCTTCACCCCAGAAGCCGGTCATTGCAGGCGTTTTCGTAAGATTGTAATTCTGGACAGCCACACGCGTGTACAGTTTGTACACGAGGTTGATCTGCTCTCCCTGCCGGACGCGGCTCTTGTCGACAAACGCGCGAAGGAACAAATTGTCCGCAAGCTGGGCGTCGAGATCGGCCGGGTTCCCCTGTCGGGCCCGCGGCTGACGTGGTTGCGGGGAGCCTTTCACCACTTCGACGGTGAGGGGATGCGAGGTGTAGGTCTTACCACCCACTTCAATGCTTGCAGACCCGATCGTGTGTTTGCCCGGTTCCTTCGGCTGAAGAACGTAGCTATAGGTGACGGAGGAAGAAACCGCTCCGTTCATAATCTGCACGTTGGAAGAGGTGCTCGGGCCCATCATGATGCGGAATTTCTCGAGGTCCGGCAGCTTCAGGTTCTTTCCCCCGCTCATCCCTGCGTTGCTCAGCACGAACGAGAGGGTGAAGTGATCGTCCACAGCGACGGGATTCTTGTCCACGCTCGCTTCGAACGTTGGCTCCTGCGCGAACGCGCCCGTCAGGGCTCCGCAGATGAGAACATACGCAAACGAATGACGCATCCTCATCTTACCAATCCTTCTCTGTTCTTGCACGCCCGGCGACACGCTGGCGAAGTTTCTTCTGCACTTCCTTTTCACTGTTCTTCAGCACCTCCAGAATGCGTTCGGCATCCGCTTTCGACATCATCTTTTCCGCTTGCTGAGGCTGTGGCTGTTGCTGCTGGCGTTGATCTTGTGGTTGATCCTGTTGTTGCTGGTCTTGCTGCTGCTCGTTCTTCGTCTGATTCTGCTGCCGGTTCTGCTGATCCCGATCCTGTTGGTTCTTGTTCTGTTGGTTCTTGTCCTGCTGTTGATTCTGTTGCTGCTGCTCACGCAGCTTCATCAAGGCGTACGAGAGATTGTACTTGGCGTCGAAGTCGTGCGGGTCCAATTTCAGCGATGCGGTCAACGCCTTCACGGCTTCTTCGTACTTCTGCGCCTTGATGTACGCGTCGCCGAGGTTGTAGAAAGCCTTCGCTTTTGCCCTTGGCGTCTCGCTCTTGCGGACGGCCTCCTCATAGGTCTTTATGGACTCGTCGAACTTCTCCTGCCGATAGAGGGCGTTGCCGAGATTGAAATGACCCGGCATGGACGTGATGTCTTTTTCCAATGCCTTGCGATAGTTGACCTCGGCATCGGTGTATTTCTTCTCGGCATAGAGATCGTTGCCGCTGTTGACGAGCGAGCGGACAGACTGCGGCCACACCGTGCCGACAGACAATACGCAGGCTGCAACCAACACCCCTGACCTGTACGCCTTCATACGTGTACCTCACGTTCTACTCGCAACGGATTCCATCGCGCCAGCCATCGAATTTTCTTTTCTGATATCATGAACTCCAAGAGCAAGAGAAGAATTCCCACGGCCAGAAAGTACTGATACCGCGCCTCATAGTCGGTAAACTGCTTCATGCCGAACTCTCTCTTCTGCAGAGCGTTGATGGACTTATAGATTTCATTCAACTCATCCTGTGTATTGGTGCCGCGGTAGTATGCGCCTTTACCGATGGCAGCAATCCTCTCCAGCGAAACTTCATCCAACTTCGTCATGACGATATTGCCGAGACGATCCCGCTTGAAATCCACCTGCTGGCCGGAAGCATTGTACAGCGGAATCGGCGCTCCATCCGGCGAGCCTAGTCCGATCGTCCAGATGCGCACACCTTTCTTTGCCGCCTCCTCGGCCGCAGGGAACGCATTCCCCTCCGTGTTCTCTCCGTCGGTAATAATAATCAGCACCTTCGTAGTCGGCTCGGTGAAGTCGAACGATTCCATGGCCCGTTGAATGGCCGCGCCGATGGAGGTGCCGGGAATCGGGACCGCGTCCACATCGACGGCGTCGAGGAACAACTTCGCGCCGCTGTAATCGGTGGTGAGGGGAAACTGCGTGTACGCTTCGCCGGCAAAGACAACCAGGCCGATCCGGTCGCCGGCAAGGCGATCGATCAGGTTGCGGATCTCGAACTTTGCCTTCTCCAACCGATTGGGCTTGATGTCTTCCGCTTTCATGCTCAAAGAAACATCGAGCGCAATGAACAAGTCCACACCCTCTTGCTTCACCTCCACCAGCCGCGTGCCGATCTGTGGATTGGCAAGCGCCAGGATGATAAACGCACAAGCAATCAGAAGCACGCTCCACTTCACAAGGCGCTTCGCTCTGCTGGCATCTTCCGCGAGGCGGGAGAGCATATCGAGACTGCCGAAGCGTCTCCACGCGTTGCGTCGTGCACGCGCCGCAAGAACATACATTGCCACAAGCGCCGGCAGGAGGCCAAGCAGGTAAAGGTACTCCTCGTGTGCAAAGCGAATCATGGCTACGGCAGCTTTCGCAGATACGTGTTGGAAAGAATGACCTCCAGGAGCAGTGCGAGCAGTCCTACCCACACCCAGTCATAGAACAGTTCGGTGTAGGAACGATATGCACGCACTTCGATGCGCGTCTTCTCCATCTCGTCGATGTCGTTATAGATTTGCTTGAGCGTACGATTATCGGTTGCGCGGAAGTACTGCCCACCGGTCATCTCGGCGATCTTAGTCAGCGTTTTCTCATCAACATCCACCGGCATGTTCTGGTAACGCATGCCGAAGGGGGTCTGCACGGGGAACGGCGCCTCACCGCGTGTGGTGCCGACGCCGATGGTGTAGATGCGAATGCCGAAAGTTTTGGCAATCTGTGTTGCCGTCAGCGGGTCGATTTCGCCGCGGTTGTTCACTCCGTCGGTCAGCAGAATCATCACTTTGCTCTTCGCTTTGCTGTCCTTCAGACGGTTCACCGCCTGTGCAATTGCCATCCCGATGGCGGTGCCGTCCTCGATCACGCCTTGCTTCACGGCGCGTAGCTGGTTCTTCAGCACGCGATAGTCGAGCGTCATCGGACACTGGGTGAAGCTCTCGCCGGAAAAAATGACGAGGCCGATCCGGTCGTTCTTCCTGCCATCAATAAAATCCATCATCACTTGCCGCGCCGCCTCAATCCGGTTCGGCCGGAGGTCCTCCGCAAGCATGCTGCCCGAGATGTCGAAAACGAGGACGATGTCGATCCCTTCCGTGTGGACGGTTTCGCCGCGCGAAGTCGTGCGCGGCCGCGCCAGCCCGATGATCAATACCACGATCACAAACATCCGCAACACGAAAGGAAGATGCCGGAGGCGTTCTTTCCACGTCGGTCTCACGTCCGCAAACGGCAGCAGCGTGGAGTAACGGATCTCTGCCGTATTCTTGCTGTGGCGTCGGATGTACCAGAACGCAAGCGCCGGAAGCACGAGGATTCCCCAGAGGAACTCCGGGTTCGCGAACGTTACGTTGGTGTCAAACATGCACAGCCTCTCGCACATCCTCTTGCTTCTGTGCCTCGTGCGTATCCGATGCCGGCCGTTCGATGACACGTGTGCGGTCAACAATCTCGTACGCCAGGGCGAGCATCTCCTCGTTCTCCGCAATGGCGGGGTGGTATTTTGCGAACTTCACGAGGTCGGCGCGCCGCAACAGGGTTTCCGTCTGCGGCAGAACGGGATGTGCCACAGAGAAACGCTGCAAATCGTACAGCGTTTCGTCCGTGGTTTTCTCCAACGAGAGGAACCCGAAACGGTTTTCGAAATAACGCCGCACGATCTCCGACACTTCCGTGTAGTAGGGTTTGATCAAACCTTGCTGCCACAATCGTTTCTCTTTCAGCAGCGCAAGCTCTTCCAGCGCGATAACATGCGCGGCCTTCGGTGGCGGCACGTAGCGCTCTTCAGGTTGCTCGCGTTTCTTTCTCTTGTTGTACTGGACGAAAGAATAGATCAGAAGCGCTCCGCCGACCAACGTCCCGATCATCAATGAGATCTCCGCGACCGTCAGCGGAAGCGAGATCACCGGCTTGATGTCCTTGATCTCCTTTGTGGTATCGACCTCCACAAGGCGGATGCTGAACACCAGCGGGTTGGTGGCAACGATGTGCTGCGTGGAATCGGACGGGAAGGTGAAGGCAAACTGCAGCGGGGGAAGGATTGCCGTGCCGGAATCGTATACTGCGACGGTAAACTCTGCCGAGGCCGTCGTTTTCGAGGAGGACCGGACGGGAGTTCGGGAGAGAATGTGGAATACCCCGAGCGTATCACCGACGAGCGGCGTGAACCGCAGCCCGCCCTGATGGGTAATTTCCACACGCACGGTGATAGGATCGCCGATGACGACCGAGTTGGAGTCCGTCCATGCGCGCGCAGAGGGCTGCTGCGCGTGCAACGGACACGCAACCAACAGCCCAACGAGTATCCCCAAAACCACACCGGTGCGCATCATCGTTACAACCGCTGCTCTCTCAATCGGAAGAAATCCACAATGGGTTTGATGTATGGGCGATCGATGCGAATCGGAATCGCATCGACGCGGCTACGGACGAACATTTGGTTGCGCGCCGCTTTGCGTTCGCGCCAGTACTGCGTGAAGTGCCGGCGTATGCGGGGGTCGTTTGTGTCGATCCAGCGTTCCTGGCCCGTCTCCGCATCGCGCATCTTGATCATGCCGATCGGTGGGAGCTCTTCTTCCCGCGGGTCGGTGATCTCAATGGCAATCACATCGTGCTTGCGGCTGACAATGCGGAGAATCCTGTCGTATCCGTCGTCGACGAAGTCGGAGATTAGGAACGCGATCGTGCGTTTCTTGTTGACGTGATTGAAGTATTCGAGCGCCTGTTTGATGTCCGTGCCCGTGCCGGCCGGCTCGAACGAGATCAGCTCCCGGATGATGCGCAGGATGTGTGCCCGACCCTTTTTCGGCGGCACAAATTTTTCGATCCGGTCCGTGAACAGGATCAGCCCCACCTTGTCGTTATTCTTGATAGCGGAGAACGAAAGCACGGCGCAGATTTCCGCCGCCACTTCGTGCTTCAACTGCGTGCCCGACCCGAAGCTTCCCGAACGGCTGAAATCCACCAGCAGCATCACGGTCAGTTCCCGCTCTTCCTCGAACACTTTGACGAAGGGATGGTTGAACCGCGCCGACACGTTCCAGTCAATCAGGCGGATGTCGTCGCCGTACTGATACTCGCGCACTTCGGAGAATTCCATGCCCCGGCCCTTGAACACGCTGTGGTATTCGCCGGAGAACACCTGGTTCACCAGGCCGCGGGTTTTGATTTCAATCTGTCTGACTTTCTTGAGGAGTTCCCGGGTGTCCATTGTGTTGAGCGATGACGATCCACACGCACCAATCCGCAATCTGCTTACGGCACTTCAATCTTGTTCAGCACCTCCTGGACAAGCTGCTCGGAGGTGACTTCTTCCGCTTCGGCTTCGTACGTGACGGCAACACGATGGCGCAGCACGTCCAGCGAAATGGCGCGGACGTCCTCGGGGATGACATAGCCGCGCCGCTTGATGAAGGCGTACGCCTTGGCGCCGAGCGCTAGGTTAATACTCGCTCGCGGAGATGCGCCGTAGCTGATGAGCGAGGAGAGCTTCTCCAGCTTGTAGTCCTTCGGCGAGCGTGTCGCAAACACGATATCGAGAATGTATCGCTCGATCTTTTCATCCATGTAAATTTCATTGACAACGCTGCGGGCCCGAAGAATATCCTTCGGTTCAATGACCTTGTTGACGGTGGGAGAGCTGCCGTTGACATTCGAACGCATGATCAGCAGCTCTTCTTCCTTCGCAGGATAGCCGATCTTGACCTTCAGCATGAAGCGGTCCACCTGCGCTTCGGGCAGGGGGTAGGTGCCTTCCTGCTCGATCGGGTTCTGTGTCGCAAGCACGAGGAACGGCTCGGGGAGCTTGAACGTCTGGTCGCCGATCGTAACCTGCCGCTCCTGCATTGCTTCCAGCAAAGCACTTTGCACTTTTGCGGGCGAGCGGTTGATTTCGTCGGCAAGAATGAAGTTGGCGAAGATGGGGCCTTTCTTTACCTGGAACGTGCTTTCCTTTTGATTGAACACCATCGTGCCAATCAAGTCGGCCGGCAGCAGGTCGGGCGTAAACTGAATGCGCTGGAACTTCGCATCCACCGCAGCCGCCAACGTCTTGATGGAGAGCGTCTTGGCAAGTCCCGGCACGCCTTCCAGCAAAATGTGGCCGTTGGAAAGCAGCCCTACCAACAAGCGTTCCACCATATGCTTCTGCCCTACGATGACCTTGCCGATTTCCATCTGCAGTGCATCGACGAATGCGCTTTCGCGTTGGATCTTTTCGTTGATCGCCTTGATGTCGTACGACATTCACCCTCCGAATAGTTGAACACTGCCCGCATCTTGCAAATTTGGCGGATAAAAATATACTGATGTTGTGAAGGAAAATCAACGAACCCACCGGCGCCTTCGTTAACAATTGTTAAGTCCGCACGGGACGTGCGTGAAATGATTATCTTGCGCTATGGCTGACTACTACCATCTTGCCATTGCATGGGATTGGGAGTACGACCGCGACTTCGTGACGATGCTCGAAGCCGCAGTGCAGCGTCGAACGCTTTCCTCATACTCCATCACCCATCACAACGTCCAGGAGACGATCGCAAAACTGCACAAAGGCGAACTTCGGTTCGGCGCGTTCTTGGATAGAGCGGGAGAGGGTGACGAGAAGTTCCCACCGCTGGCGCGTGCCATCAGCAAGCTTCCCACGTTCTTCATCAATCATCCGGACAAGGTGCATCATGCTATCGACAAGGCGACGATGCATCTCGAGTTTCTCGCCAAGGGGATCGAGGTGCCATTCTCGGTCATCATCTCTCCCTACACCAAGAGGAAGGAAGTGGAGCTGCGCCTCAGCGACCTCGCGAAGTTGGGCTGGCCGTTCATCGTCAAGCCGGCCAACACGACAGGGGGCGGCATCGGCGTTGTGCTGAATGCCGCTACGCTCAAGGATGTGATCGAAACGCGCCAGCACCACAAGAACGATAAATACCTCTTGCAGGAGCGCATCGTGCCCCGCCTGCTCGACGGCAGAAAGGCGTGGTTCAGAGTGTTCTCGATCTTCGGGAGCGTCATCCCATGCTGGTGGGACGATGCGACGCACCTCTACGGGTTGCTGACGCCGCAGGAGATGACCACGCACCACCTGCGCCCGCTCATCTCCATCACCAGGAGAATTCAGGAGGTATGTCGGCTGGACTTCTTTTCCACCGAAATTGCGCTGACAGAGACGCGGCGCTTTGTTGTTGTTGATTATGTCAACGAGATTTGTGACATGCGTCTCCAGTCCCGCCATCCAGACGGAGTGCCGGACGTTGTGGTGGAAGAAATTTGCAGGAAAGCGGCGAAATACCTGAAATCGACGCTGCAAGGGCACCGTCAGTAACCCACGCCGCGGGAATGCACCGCTCTTCTTTGCGGCAAACGCGTTGCTTGACTTTCCTGAAGTGTATTGATACATTTGTCTCAGTTTCTTGCTGAGCCAATCCGAACTTTTCATGCCACAACGCAGAGGAGAACTTCCATGACACCTTCAGAATTTCGTACCGCACGACTGTTCGCTGCAGTTCTTGTTCTGCTCAGTGCGATAACGTTGTTCGGATGCGGCACGGTGCAGGAAGGAACGATGGAAGAGGACTGGACGACAACGCCGCCGGTTTCAGTCACGGCGCGGTTGGAATATCGGATCGACAGCCTAACAAACGAGAACCGGAAACTGCAGCAGCAACTGGAAACCGTCACCGCCGAGAACCGCAACCTGATTGCACGCGCGGCCGAGTTGCAGAGCCGCCTGAGCGAAAGCATGGCAACGCCAACCCCGCAACCGACGGCAACACCAAGCCCGACACTCACTGCTCCCTCGCCTGCCCGCTACGAAGCAGCATTGGCAAAGTTTCGCAAGAGAAACTTCCGCGGAGCAATCGACGACTTCACCGCCTTGTTGAATTCCGGCATTGGTAGCGACCTTGCAGACAACTGCCACTACTGGATCGGCGAATCCTACTTCGGCATGAAGAAGTTCAACGACGCGATCCAGCATTTCGAGGTTGTGCTGGGAATGACCGGCTCCGACAAAGCAGACGACGCGCAGTTCATGATCGGCAACAGCTATGCACAGTTAGGCCGACGCAACGAAGCGCGCCAGGCATTCCAGCGCTTGCTCTCCGACTATCCCGACAGTCCCCTGCGTGGACGTGCCCAATCCAAGTTGAACTCCCTCTGACGGTTGGCCAAGGCAGAAATGAAAAACCCCGACCGTAGGGCCGGGGTGTTCCGTTCATGCACCGGAGTGGGCTACCGCTTTCCTGCAAGAAACTCCTCAACGATCCGTACGTCCTCCTCACTGCCGATAAACAAGGGCGTCTTCTGGTGCAGCTTCGTTGGGTGGATGTTCAGGATGCGCTGCTTGCCGTCGGAGGCGGCGCCTCCCGCCTGCTCGACGATATATGCCAACGGATTGTTCTCGTAAAGTAAACGAAGTTTCCCGTTCGGGTTCTTGGTGTCGGCGGGATAGCAATAGATGCCGCCGTACATGAGTGTGCGATGCACGTCCGCCACCAACGAGCCGATGTACCGGAGCGAGTAGGGCCGGCCGTCGGACTTGTCCTCTGTTTTCAGCCAATCGATGTAGCGACGCATGTTCGGCTCCCACTTGTTGTAGTTCCCTTCATTGATGGCGTAGATGGAGCCGCGCTTCGGGATGCGAATGTTCTCATGGGAGAGGAGGAACTCTCCCACAGAAGGATCCAGCGTAAACCCGTGCACTCCGTGTCCCGTCGAGTACACGAACATCATGCTGGAGCTATAGAGGGCGTAGCCTGCGGCGACTTGCTTGAAGCCCGGCTGTAGCACGTCTTCCAGTGCCTCTTCCCCCGAGGGCGTGACGCGCATAAGCACGGAAAAGATTGTCCCGACGGTAATGTTCGCATCGATGTTGCCCGATCCATCAAGAGGATCGTAGAGCAGGACGTACTTGCCGCGTGGGTAATGATCGGGGATGGGAAGCAGGTTCTCGTTCTCTTCGGAGGCCATCACGCACAAGTACCCACCGTGGTCCATCGCTTTGTAGATTGTTTCGTCCGCAAACTCGTCCAGCTTCTTGACCTCGTCGCCGCTGATGTTCATGCGGTCGGTTTTGCCGAGGATGTTCACGAGACCTGCCTTCGTCACTTCGCGCCAAACGAGTTTGACGGCAAGGGAAAGCGCGTGCAGAAGGCCGGAGAACTCTCCCGTTGCTTTCGGGTGCTTCCGTTCTTCTTCCATGATGTGACGCTCCAGCGTCATGAACTTTGGGGCCGGCTGACGATTCGGATCCATGGCGTTTTCCTGTGTTCGTTGGTAGTGCTGCGTGATTGATGAAGGGGTAAGAACGGTCCGGGGAGAACAACCACTACCATGATAATGAACGTTGGCGAGAGTTGCAACCGGCCCCCCCCCCCGGCCGATCCTATCCAAAGGAAAGAAGATGTTCTCCGCTGTGGCTTACGCGCTCTGGCTAAGCTCTTGCTCCTTGTATTGCAGTTGGTAGAGTTTGTAGTAAATTCCGCCGAGAGCCAACAGTTCCTGATGCCTGCCCATCTCCCGGATTTCCCCTTTATGCATGACAATGATCTTGTCTGCATGCTGGATAGTCGAGAGGCGGTGTGCAATGACGATGGAGGTGCGACCGTGCAGCAGCCGCGCGATGGCGCGCTGGATGAGTTGCTCGGTTTCGGTGTCCACGCTCGAGGTTGCCTCGTCCAGCACGAGGATACGCGGATCGTATGCAAGTGCCCGGGCGAAGGAGATCAGTTGCTTCTGGCCAACCGAAAGCGTGGCACCGCGCTCTTTGACCTCCGCATCATAGCCGCCGGTCAATTGCCGGATGAATGCGTCGGCACCAACAGTGCGGGCTGCGGCCTCCACGCGCTCCCGTGAGATGCGCTCGTCGCCGAGGCTGATGTTGGACGTTATGTCGCCGGAGAACAGGAACACATCCTGCAGTACAACAGCGATGTGCTTCCGCAGATCCTGCTGGCGCACATCCTTGATGTTGACGCCGTCAATGAGGATTTCTCCTTTTTGAATATCATAAAATCGCGCCAGCAGGCTGATGATCGTCGTCTTCCCTGCACCTGTATGCCCAACGATCGCGGCAGTCTCTCCCGCGTGAATCGTGAACGACACGTTCTTCAAGACCCATTCCGTCTCCTGCCCAGACGTCCCCGGCGCGTAGCTGAACCACACGTTGCGAAACTCGATCTCCCCGCGCACCGTGGGCAATGCTTTGGGCCGGACGGGATCAACAATCATCGTGCGGTCGTCCAACAGCTTGAAGACTCGCTCGGACGATGCCATCGCCGTCTGCAAAATGTTGTACTTCTCGGACAAGTCCCTGATCGGCCGCCAGAACATTTCGTTGAACTGGAGGAACGCCATCACGGTTCCGATGGTCACCGTGCCGTCGAGCGCTTCCAGTCCCGCGTACCAGATGATCAGGCCTACCGCAATCGCTCCAATCACATCAACACCGGGATAGAACAAAGCGTAGTAGAAGATGGACTTGATGTTTGCATCGCGATGCGCCGCGTTGATGGCCTTGAACTGGTTGAAGGACCTCTCTTCACGATTGAAGACCTGATCCACCATCATGCCGGTGATGTGTTCCTGCATGAACGTGTTGATGCGGGCGAGCTGGAGCCGGACTTCACGATAGGCTTCACGTGCCTTCTTGCGAAAGAGGAACGTTCCGTAGAACAACAGCGGCAGCACGCTGAGCGAAATCAGCGCAAGCTGCCAGTTCATGGTGAACATGAAGTAGAGGATGCCGATGATCGTGAAGACGTCGCTGAACACCATCACGATACCGGAAGAGAACATGTCGTTCAGCACCTCGATATCGTTGGTGACGCGTGTGATCAACCTGCCGATGGGATTGCGGTCGAAGAAGCGGAGGCCGAGATTCTGGAGATGGGTGAAGACTTCCATCCGCAGATCGAAGATCGTTTTCTGTCCGATCCACTGGGTAAGATAGGCGTTGAAGTACTGAATGATCCCGCGCAGGATCAGCACGACGAGAAAGGCAAGGACCGTCAGCAGCAAGCCGTGCCTATCTCCCCGCGCAATGTTCTCATCCACGGCGATCTTCGTAAAGTACGGCCGGACGGCTTCCATGCCCGACACAACAATGCTCAGCACAATCCCCAACGCCACATACCAGCGGTACGGACGAAGATACTTGAGCAGTCGCTTCATCAGCGAAGCGTCGTAGGCTTTCCCGAGGATTTCTTCTTCGTGCATGGATTACAACCGATCCAGTTCTTCTTCCAGCAACTGTTTGCGATGGAGTTCGGCATACATCCCACCCTTCTCCACCAACTCATCATGTGTTCCACGCTCCATGATCGTTCCCTCGTGCAGGACTACGATCTGGTCGGCGTCCTTGACGGTCGAGATCCGGTGGCTGATGATGATGCAAGTCCGTCCCTTCATCACCGTGCGGAGGCGTTTCAGGATTTCCTCTTCCGTGTACGTGTCAACGGCAGAAAGTGCGTCGTCGAGGATGAGAATCTTCGGCTTCCGCATCACTGCGCGGGCAATGCTTGTGCGTTGCTTCTGTCCGCCCGACAGCGTGATGCCGCGCTCGCCGAGAACCGTGGCGTAGCCCCGAGCGAAGTCGCTGACGTCGTGGGCGATGCGGGAGATTTCCGCCGCCTCGCGCACGTGCTCTTCCGTCCCGTTGTCCGTCCCGTAGCTGATGTTTTCTGCAATCGTATCGGAAAACAGAAACGTCTCTTGGGGCACATACCCGATATGTGAGCGCAACACGTTCAGAGGGATCTCCTTGACATTCCTTCCATCAATCAGCACCTCACCGGCAGTAACGTCGTACAGCCGGGGGATGAGATTGACGAGCGTGCTTTTGCCCGAACCGGTGTACCCGACGACAGCGAGCGTCGTTCCCTCGGGGATCAGGAGATTGATGTCCCTCAGCGCTTCGCGGTTCGCGCCTTTGTGTCTGAACCACACGTTGCGAAACTCGATCGTGCCGCGGATGCTTGTCATCGTATGATCGGTGAGGACGGTGTCGCGGATTTCCGGCTCGGTATCGAAGATGCGCGCAAGGCGCGCCATGGAAGCTGCACCCTGCTGCAGAATGTTTACCACCCAGCCGAACGCGATCATCGGCCAGATGAGCATAACGAGGTACCCCATGAATGCGGTCAGTTGTCCGATGCTCAGCTCGTTGGTGATGACCCTGAGTCCGCCGGCATACAGCGCGATCACCAGCGAACACCCGACGAGCAGAAACATCAGCGGCCACATGATGGACTGTACGCGGGCAAGCACAAGGTTCTTTTTCAAGTATTGCCAGCTCAGGGTCCGGAATAACCCGATCTCGTACGCCTCACGACCATACGCCTTCACGACGCGAATGCCCGCGAGATTCTCTTGCGCACGTGTCGTGAGCATGGAGTAGTGCTCCTGACGCTCTTCGAATTTCTGATGGACGATGTTGCCGAGCCGATAGACTGCATACGAGACCAGCGGAAGCGGAATCATTGCCAGCAGCGTCAGTTGCCAATCGGTGTAGAGCATGACGCTGAGTGCCATCATGAACGTCATCAGCGTGTCGGCGGGATACATGATGCCGGGACCGAGGCAGTTCCGCACGGCGCTGATGTCGTTTGTCGCATGCGCCATCAAGTCGCCGGTGGGTGTGTTCTGAAAATACGAGAGCGACAGCTTCTGAAGGTGTGCGAGAAAATCATTACGCAGGTCGTACTCAATATGCCGCGACACGACGATGATCGTCTGCCGTGTCAAGAAGGTGAACGTCCCCGCAATCAGCGAGAAGAGAACAATGGCAGCCGCCCAGAAGAGCAACGAACCACTGTCCAACGATCGCTCCTCAAGACCGATCTTGAGTGCATCCACCGCTCGGCCCACAAACTGCGGCTGGGCAACCGTGAAGAGGTTGCTGCACACGACAGTGGCAAGGCCCCATGCAAGCGTTCGCTTGTACCTGGCGATGTAGGGGCGTAATCGTAAGAGCGGCTTCAACGCGTCAATCCCTCTCCGTTCTATCCAATAATCTCAAATCCCGTGTACTTGTGCAACACCTTCGGAATAACCACTTTCCCTTCGGGCGTCTGATAGTTCTCGATGATCGCTGCCACGATGCGCGGCAGCGCAAGAGCCGAACCGTTGAGCGTGTGCACAATCTCCGGCTTGCCTCCCGCTGCAGGCTTGAAGCGAATATTCATCCGCCGCGCCTGGTACGATTCGAAGTTGCTGCACGATGATACCTCCAGCCATTTGTGCTGACCGATCGACCAGACTTCCAAATCGTACTTCTTCGTTTGCGTAAAACCCAGATCGCCCGAGCACATCAAGAGTGTACGGTAGGGGAGGTTCAGTTTCTGGAGCAAGCGTTCTGCGTCTGCCCGAAGTGTTTCCAGCTCGTCGTACGATGTTGCAGGGTGAACGAACTTCACCAGTTCTACTTTATCGAACTGATGGACGCGATTGAGTCCGCGAACATCCTTGCCGTATGATCCTGCCTCTCTGCGAAAGCACGGCGTGTACGCGCACAACTTGATGGGCAACTGCTTCTCGCCCAGTGTCTCGTCCCGATAAAAATTGGTGACCGGCACTTCGGCCGTGGGAATGAGGTAGAACTCATCCTTTGCCACCACATACATCTGGTCTTCCTTGTCGGGAAGTTGTCCTGTTCCTGTGGCGCTTGCTGCGTTGACGACATGAGGGGGGAGAATCTCCGTATACCCCGCGGCTTCAGCTTCGTCCAAGAAGAAGGTGATGAGGGCGCGTTCCAGCTTCGCCCCTTTTCCCACATACACCGGAAACCCTGCACCGGTGATCTTCACGCCGCGCGGAAAGTCGATGATGCCCAGCTTCTCCACCAACTCCCAGTGCGGCTTCGGCGGGAAATCAATAACGGGCGGCTCGCCCCACGTTGCATGCACCACATTCTCGGCAGGCGTTTTCCCGACGGGGACGGAAGGATGAGGAATGTTGGGGATAGCGAGAAGTACGGTGCGCAGTTCGGCTTCTACGCGGGCGAGTTCGGTGTCCAGCGATTTGATCTCGTCGGAAACGGTCCGCATCTCCTCAAAGATGGAACTGATATCCTCCCCCTTAGCTTTTTTCTTCGCGACCTCGGCGCTGACTGCATTCCTTCTGGCTTTGAGTTGCTCCACGCGTTGCACCATCTGGCGGCGCTTCTCGTCCAGAGCAAGCGCCTCGTCGACGTGCGACGTGTCCTCTCCCTTTTTTGCTACTCCTTCCTTGACTGCTGCTACGTGCTCACGGATGAATTTGATATCGAGCATGCATCTCCCTGATTCGGTTCTTGAGTGCGAAGCGCTCTCATTCTACCCAAATGGAGAGAGAGATTCAAGGCACTGGGAGAGCCGGCCCCACGTCACCTCGGCCGTTTTCGCATGCACGAACGCGCGGGTGCCGAAGACTGCAACGACAGTGTCCGGTAATGTCTCGCCGAATCATATCCCTCACTTCACCCACACGGTTTTGATGTTGACGAACTCCCGAATCCCGAACACCGACAGCTCGCGTCCGTAGCCCGATTCCTTGATGCCGCCGAAGGGAAGCCGGGGATCGGATTTCACCATGCCGTTTACGAAACAACAGCCTGCCTCCAGCTCCTCGGCAGCAATTCTCTCACCTCTGTTTACATCCTGTGTGAACACCGCCGCGCCGAGTCCGAAGACCGAGTCGTTCGCGAGGCGAATGGCATCGGCTTCGTCTTTCGCCGGGATGATCGCAGCGACAGGACCAAACAACTCCTCGTCGTACGCGGGCATTCCCTTCTTCACATTTGTCAGAACTGTCGGCGCATAAAATGCCCCCTTGCTGTTGGGGATTTCTCCGCCGCAAAGAAGTGTCGCGCCCTTCTCCATACTCTTGCGGACTTGTTCGTGCAATTCATCGCGCAAGTCATGCCGCGCCATTGGTCCAAGCGTAACGGTGGGGTCAAGCGGATCGCCGAGTTTCTGCGTCTTCATCTTTTCCACGAACATCTCTTCAAATCGTTTCTTCATCCGTTGAACAACAATGAAGCGCTTTGCCGCAATGCAGCTCTGTCCGTTATTGATGAGCCGAGAAGCGACACACGTTGCGACAGCATCATCAAGGTTTGCGTCCTCCAACACGACATACGGATCGCTGCCGCCGAGTTCGAGCACGGTTTTCTTCAACACTGCGCCGGCTCTTGCCGCAACAGCCTTCCCGGCCGCGGTACTTCCGGTAATGGTCACCGCCCTAACGAGCGGATGCTCGATGAGTGGACCGATGCGAGAGGAAGAGAGCAGCAGCGTCGTGAATGCCCCTGACGGCAAGCCGGCCTCGTGAAGCAACTTCTCGATTTCCAGTGCGCAGCCGCTCACGTTCGACGCATGCTTCAGGACGACGGTGTTGCCTGCCATCAGCGCAGGTGCGGCGGCACGGAAGACTTGCCAGAACGGAAAATTCCACGGCATGATAGCCAGGAGAATACCGAGCGGCTTGAACGTAATAAAACTCTTCGACGCGTCGGTGGCAACGACCTCGGGTGCAAGGAACTTCTCCGCATGCTCGGCGTAATAGTCGCATACCCATGCGCACTTCTCGGCTTCGGCGAGTCCCTGTGCAATGGGCTTGCCCATCTCGAGCGCCATCAGTCTGCCGTACTCGTTCTTTCTGGTGCGGAGAAGCCCGGCAGCCGCCCGCAGGCACGCTGCACGCTCGTGAAAGCCGACCCGCCTCCACGCCTCGAACGCTGCTTGTGCATCGTTGAGCTTCTGCACAAGTTGAGCATCCGTGTGTTCGTCGTATGCTGCAATCAATTCATCCGTTGTCGGATTGATGGAGTGAAGTGCCATGATCTTCCTATCGTGTCTTTCGGATGGACGACATCAATCGTGCTACGGTCGCAGCGGGTACCTTTTGCGCCTTTCACTTCGGGCTGAATCTCATACACGGCGATGGATCTCCTCCACATTATCAGGCAGGACTGCACCTCGTTGCGAGCGCGTGTCGTGAGACCCATGCACGGAGAGAATATCGTCTCCTGCAAGAGGGTCAACGCTCACACGAGAAGATAGTGAGATGTGAGAACAACTACCACAGGAAACATCCGCCCTCCAATTCTTGAGAAGATGATTCTTATCAGTGCAAGTACGTGAGTGTGCTTCGTTCATCCGACACGGAATTGCGCGCAGAGGTGAGCATTGGGAATGGCATGCGGCATGCGATTGAAGTTGGAACAGCATTTTCGTATCATGTGAACGACGTTTTTCCCCCGGCCGCGCTCATTACACTACCGAAAGGATTTCCATCGATGAAGATCGGAGTTCCCACAGAGACTCTGGACGGTGAAACGCGCGTTGCGCTCATCCCCTCTCTTATTTCCACATTAACTCGTGATAAGCACGAAGTGCTCGTCCAGAAAGGAGCCGGCGAGCGTGCGTCGTTTGACGACAAGCAGTTTGCCGATGCCGGCGCCCGGATCGTGCCGGATGCGCGGACGCTTTACACAAAGGCTGATATCATCTTCAAAGTACAACCACCTCAGAAGAACGAAGCGGGAATGATGCGCGTTGGAAGCACGTATCTCGGGTTCTTCAATCCGCTCGCTGCCCCGGAGCTTGTTGCTGTGTTCAAGAAGCGCAAGATTACGAGCTTCTCCATGGAGTACATTCCGCGCATTACGCGTGCACAAAGCATGGATGCCCTCAGCTCCATGGCGACCATTGCCGGATATAAGGCGGTGCTGCTTGCGACCGAACGTCTCGGCAAGATGTTTCCGCTGTTGATGACTGCGGCCGGGACGGTGCCGCCCGCAACGGTGATGGTTCTCGGCGCCGGCGTTGCCGGGCTGCAAGCCATTGCTACCGCGAAAAGGCTCGGCGCCAGGGTGGAGGCATTCGACGTTCGTGCTGCGGCGAAGGAACAGGTGAAGAGTCTCGGTGCATCGTTTATCGAAATCGAAGTAACGGAAGATCTGGAGACGAAAGGGGGATACGCCAGGGAACAATCAGCCGAGTTCCTGAAGAAGCAACGTG
>CAZIKE010000016.1:0-39810 GCA_964539775.1 uncultured Chitinophagales bacterium | reverse complement strand
CGACTTCAAGAAAATGAAAACGCTGGACATGATGCAGGAGATGCCGCAGGAGAAGAGATGAGCGCCTTGTGGTGTCCGTTGAAATCCCCTTCTGATTTTTTTATATTGATAGCGCCCACGTTGCCAAAGTGGCGGAATTGGTAGACGCGCTGGACTCAAAATCCAGTCCGGCTTACACCGGGTGAGGGTTCGAGTCCCTCCTTTGGTACAAAGGTATGAAATGGTCAACCAGCGTTGGCCATTTTTCGTTTTCCGCAGTTAGCGAAAGGGAGAGCTATGCCTCATCTTTGATACCACGTTGCATTCGTGTATATTTCGCGTAGATGAGCCGACTCTTCTTCATATCTCCTATCACGCTGGCTACTGCTGCCTTCGGTATTTGTCCTTCCGGCTCTTCTGCACAAACAGACTACGATGCCTCGCTTCCTGGCGCTTCGACAACCATCATAGTCACACCGGCGAACAAGGATTCCGTTTTTCGGCTTTCGCATCGGTTCATCTCTCCCTCCTCAGATCGTGTCGTGCTTGATTCTTCCGTGACCTTGCGACGCGGGGTGGATTACGTCCTGGATTATTCACGGGCCTTGGTGACTCTGGATTCAGCGTTCAAAGCTGCACTTTTTGTGTCGGAGGGTGAGCAGCATACGGTTGAGGTTTTCTATAAATACTTCCCTTTTCAGTTGCAGGATTTGTATTTCAGAAGAAAGCTGGTCGTCCTGAAGGATTCCGTCGGGAAGGATACACTGCGAGTGGCGAAGCCTCGCAGTTCATTTGGATTGGACGACATCTTCGGCCAGAACCTTCAGAAGAGCGGCAGCATTGTGCGTGGATTTACGTTCGGATCCAACCGAGACCTTTCGCTCAACTCCGGACTTCGCCTTCAACTGTCCGGGAAGCTGACCAACGATATTGACGTTGTCGCCGCGCTCACCGACGAGAATACGCCCATCCAGCCCGAGGGAACGACGCAGACATTGCAGGAGTTCGACAAAGTGTTTGTGGAGCTGCGCAGCACCGATGCCGCGGCGACGCTGGGCGACTTCAATCTCGATTTCGCAGGAACCGAGTTTGCCCGACTCAACAGGAAACTGCAAGGTGCCAAGGCAACAGCGGACTACCGCTTCGGGTTCTCGCACGGCTCGGCAACTGCCTCGGCGGCAACAACGCGGGGGAAGTTTACTACCAATCAATTTCAGGGTCTTGAGGGCGTGCAGGGACCGTACCGCCTGACGGGCCGCAACAACGAGCGACAAATCATTGTGATTGCCGGGACTGAGCGTGTGTATGTCAACGGCGAGTTGCAGACCCGCGGTGAAACCAACGACTACACGATCGACTATTCCAACGGCGAGCTAACGTTTACCACCCGGCGGTTGATTACCGCGGCTTCGCGGATCACCGTGGACTTTGAATACACCGACAGACAATTCTCGCGCACACTCTTTGCCGGCCGCAATGCAAGCGAATTCTGGGACAACAAGGCGAGATTCACGTTCTCTGTCCTGCGTGAGGCAGACGATCCGAATGCTCCGATCGACGTTTCGCTTACCGACAGCGCACGCGCCGTTCTTCAAGCGGCAGGCGATGATCGCTCGAAAGCGGTGCTCAGCGGTGTGACGCAGGTGGATTCGAATGGCTTCTATGTTCTCGATAGCACAACCATCGGCACAACGACGTATCGGTTCTATCGCTATGCCCCGGGACCGAATGCCCGGTATGTTGTTACGTTTTCCAGCGTCGGCTTCGGGCAAGGCGACTATGTGCGCAGGTCAGTTGGCGTGTTCGAGTGGAAGGGGCCCGGCCAGGGAGATTATCTCCCCGTAAAGTTTCTTCCGCTTCCGCAACTCTCTCAGGTGATGGACCTTGCTCTCGACGTCACTCCGACACAAACACTGCGCGTCAGCGGCGAGTATGCCGCCAGCACATTCGATGCGAACCGCCTCTCGTCGTTCGGCGATCACGATAATGCGGGGCATGCCGTGCGCTTCGAAGCCGCGTATGCTCCACGTGAAATTACCCTCGGCAGTACCAACATCGGTTCGCTCGATGTTCTGGTGAAAGAACGCTTCGTCAACCGTCGCTTTGTTCCCGTTGATCGCACGAACGATATTGAGTTCAATCGAAAGTGGGGCATCCAGGTTCTGACCCAAGCCGATGAGGAGATTCAGGAAGCTTCCGTGCGATATTCGCCGATCCGATCTCTGAGCCTCGGAGGAGGGTATGGAAAGATCACGCGTGGCAGTGACCTTCGCTCCGTTCGCAACGAGGCCTCGTTCGTCATGAAGGGAGATTCTCTTCCGACGATTAACTACTTCCTTGAAAGTGTACGGTCGCGGGAACTGCCGTCGGATAACTCCAGCTCCTGGCTGCGGCAAAAGGGTTCGGCGGAGTACGTCGCCGGCATCTTTGTTCCATCCTTTTATTATGAGAGTGAGAATAGAAAAATCCGGTTTCTCTCGAAGGATTCACTCAAAGCAGGCAGCTTCAGGTTCAATGTCCTTGCGCCCGGCCTTCAGATCCGAAACCTGTGGAGCATGTCCCTTGCCGTACAACTTGAGTGGCGCACCGACAACCAGTTCCTCAATGGCAGTGTTATTCGCGAGTCGAAATCAACCACACAGAGCCTTGGGTGGAAGTTGCCTGAGTGGAATGCGCTTTCGTCCTCACTGGATGTGACATTCCGGGAGAAGCGCTTCACGCCTGCCTTTAAAGCGTTGGGAAACAAGGACATACAGACCGTCCTCGTGCGAAACCAGACTCGATATTCGCCGCTGAATCGGGGCATAGAAACTGATTTTTTTTATGAGGTTTCTACGGAACGCGCATCACGTTTGGAGCGCGTGTTCGTTCGTGTGGCTGTCGGTTCAGGGAACTACAAGTATCTGGGGGATCTCAACAACAACGGCGTAGCGGACGAGAACGAATTCGTTCCTGCTCGATTCGACGGCGATTACGTTGCCACAACACTTCCGTCGGATGAGCTTTATCCGGTGATCGATCTGAAGACGAGCGGGCGCCTGCGCATTACGCCAGCGCGCTTCCTGAGCTCTTTCAACTCTCCGCTGGTTGATGTGCTGAAAGCGATCAGCACCGAAACGTACGTACGCGTCGAAGAGAAAAGCAGCGAACCGGATCTGAAGAAAATCTACCTTCTGCATTTCAGCAGATTTCAGTCGGACTCGACCATCACAGGTTCGACGTTGTTTACGCAGGACATCAACGTGCTGGAAGGACGACCGGAGTTCTCCGCGCGGCTGCGCTACTCACAACGGAAAGGACTGAACCGTTTTGCCTCGAGCACTTCGAGTGGAGCTCAAGAACGCAGTTTTGCACGAGAACGCTCCGTGCGTCTGCGGTGGCAACTTGTCACAGAGATTGCCAATCAGATAGACGTGGTGAATCGGATCGACCGGGTCAGCAGCACAGAGACGTCGCTCCGGCTGCGCAACATCGAATCGAATCTCCTCTCGCTGGATTTCTCGTATCGACCGTATCAGAATATCGAGGTGGGAATGAAGTTCGAGGTCGGCAAAGCGACCGACCGGCATCCTGTGCCGGCAGTGAACTCCGACGTGAATACGCAGGCGCTGCGGTTTGTGTATGCCTTTGAGGGTGCAGGGCAAGCACGGGCAGAGTTTGCGCGCGAGGAAATCACACTCAGCCGCATGATGGACAGTTTTCCTTTTGAATTGACGGGCGGCCGCGTGCAGGGTCGAACGTTCATCTGGCGCGCAGGCTTCGACTATCGCGTCACGCAGTTCATCCAGGCGAACCTCAGTTACGACGGGCGCTCGGAAGGCGGCCGTGCACCGGTTCACACCGCACGCGCCGAAGTGCGCGCATTTTTCTGATTCAAAAAATTTCATCACAAAAAATTCCTCTGCCCATACTCTTGCCTTTCACGATGTGTTTCACTATACTCACTTCACGTCTACAGACTGTACGCGTTCCCGAGCGCGCCCCAAACAACGACACTGCTGCACCCCATGGTTTACTGCACGTCATTCGAATCCAAGATTGGGCTGATTTATGTCGCCTCCACCGAGAAGGGCGTGTGCAAAGTCAGTGTCCCGCGACAGAATCGCAAGGATTTCTTCAGGTGGTTACACGAGAACTTCGACAACAATGATGTTGTCGATAACAAGTCGCGCAACAGAGAGGTGATCGATCAACTGAACCGCTACTTCAACGGAAAACTCGCGAAATTCACCGTGCCGGTCGATCTCATCGGCACGCCGTTCCAAATTCGTGTATGGAAAGAACTGACGAAGATTCCGTACGGCACGACCATCAGCTACAAGCAACTCGCGAAGCGGCTCGGCACGGGCAGGGGCTTTCAGGCCATCGGACGCGCCAATGCAGCGAATCCTCTTCCGATCATCGTTCCGTGTCATCGTGTTCTCGGCACCGACGGATCGCTCGTCGGGTATTCGTCAGGCATTAAGACGAAAGAGTTTCTTCTCAAGCTCGAAGGCGCGTTGATGATTTGATTCGTCGCACCACTGCTGCCGACATCAAGGACTCGAATGCTTCGAGTCCTTTTTTTGTTGGTGGACAGAGTTCGCTCTCCTCCCGACCTCGGAGAAACTCGTTTCTTGCATTTCGATCATCAACAACGTATTTTGATTCTGCATGTGATGGTTGAACTCCAGTCCAGGGACGTTGTGACCGTTCGTGTTCATATCGTTGTCGAAGGATTGGTGCAAGGCGTCGGCTTTCGCTGGTTTGTGTATCGAAAGGCCGAGGCATTGGGCGTTACGGGATGGGTCAGGAATCTCTACAACGGCAGCGTCGAGATCGAAGCGGAAGGTGATCGCTCACTGCTCGAAGCATTTATCAACGACGTGAAAGTCGGGCCGCGATCTGCCCACGTTACTAACCTCAAGATTGAATGGAAAGACAGCAAGCCCCCGCTGTACCAACGGTTTGACATTTTCTAATTGACAACGCTCATGCCCTGTGCTCCTTCCCTCCTTCGTGTCGTCTCCATACCGGTCATTGCCTGTTCGCTCGCATATCACAGCCCGGCCCAACAGAAAACGTACTGCAATCCTCTCAACATCGACTATGCGTATTGTGCCATTCCGAATTTCGTCGAGCAGGGAAAACATCGCGCCGCCGCCGATCCGGTGATCGTGCTCTTCAAGCAGACGTACTTCCTCTTTGCGACGAATCAGTATGGGTACTGGTGGAGCAACGATCTCTCGACGTGGAATTTCGTTCCGCGAAGATTCTTGAAACCGTACCACACAGTGTACGATGAGCTGTGCGCTCCTGCGGCGCTGCCGCTCGGCGACACGCTGCTGCTCATTGGCTCCACGCACACCGAGGACTTCCCCCTCTGGATGAGCACGGCTCCGACACGCGATAGTTGGACTGAGGCAGTCGATACCTTTCGCATCGCGGCGTGGGATCCTGCATTCTTCCTCGATGATGACGGCCGTCTGTACCTCTATTGGGGATCGAGCAACATGTATCCCGTGTACGGACAAGAGATTGATCGGAGAACGTTTCAGCCCATCGGCGAGCGAACCGAATTGCTTCGCCTCCATGATGACGTGCACGGTTGGGAGAGGTTCGGCGAACATGCGGACAACACGTTTCTCCGTCCCTTCATCGAAGGGGCGTGGATGACGAAACACAAGGGTATGTACTATGTGCAGTATGGCGCGCCGGGCACTGAATTCAGCGGGTACGCCGATGGGGTGTATGTTGGAACGCGGCCATTAGGCCCGTTTACGTATCAGACGCACAATCCCTTTTCCTACAAGCCCGGAGGTTTTGCGCGCGGGGCGGGACACGGCTCCACCTTTCAGGACGTGTATGGAAACTGGTGGCACGTGGCGACAACAGCCATCTCGGTCAAAAACAACTTCGAGCGACGCATAAGCATGTGGCCGGCCGGCTTCGATCCCGACGGTGTCCTCTATTGTAACACGGCTTATGGCGACTACCCGCAGTACCTGCCGTCAGGAAAAGCGGACCATCGTGAGAGCCGCTTCGCTGGGTGGATGCTGTTGAACTACAACAAGCCGGTCCGGGTGTCATCCACGCTGGGAGGCTATCGTCCAAATTTTGCAGTGGATGAAGACATTCGCACATACTGGAGCGCAGCAAGCGGCAACATGGGGGAGTGGCTCGAAAGCGACCTCGGCGCTGTGTACGCCGTGCATGCGCTGCAAATCAACTACGCGGATCAGGATGCGGACGTGATGGGGAAGCATTCAGGACTGTTCCATCGCTACATGGTTTTTCATTCAGTTGATGGGAAGAATTGGGCCACGACGGTGGACAAGAGCACCAACACGAGAGACGTCCCGCATGATTATGTGGAACTGGATCGTCCTGTGCATGCGCGGTACCTGAGAATCGAGAACCTCCACGTTCCGACGGGAACGTTTGCGCTGAGCGGATTCCGCGTGTTTGGGAAAGGCAGTGGCAGCGTGCCGGACACGGTGCGGCACTTTGTTGTGTTGCGAGGTGAAAGCGAGCGGCGCAACGCCTGGCTGAAGTGGCAGCAGGTGGACGATGCCTTCGGGTACACGATCTACGTCGGAGTCGATCCGCTGAAGTTGTACAACAGCGTCATGGTCTACGGCCGCAACGAGTACTACTTCAAGGCGATGGACGTTGGGACCACGTACTACTTCCAGATCGAGGCGTTCAATGAGAACGGGATCGGCAAACGAACGCATGTTGTGAGGGTGGAATGAGTACGCACGCTCGCATCGGCTTTGGGTTCGATGTGCATCGCTTTGCCGAGGGCAGGATGCTCATCCTGGGCGGCGTCAGAATTCCGTACCATCTTGGCCTCGAAGGCCATTCCGATGCCGACGTTCTTCTGCATGCGATCATGGATGCGCTGCTCGGTGCGGCAGCGCTGGGCGACATCGGACGTCACTTCCCGCCCACTGATGCACAGTACAAGGACGCTTCAAGCATCGAGTTGTTGAAACGCGTCGGCAGCATGCTTCGCGAACATCGCTTCGATATCATCAACATCGATAGCACCGTTGTGCTTGAACAACCGAAGCTCCTTCCCTACATCGACATGATGCGCACGAACATTGCCGCAGCACTTTCCCTTACTCCCGACCACATCTCCATCAAAGCGACGACAAACGAGCGGCTGGGCTTCATCGGCAAAGGAGAAGGTGCCGCCGCACATGCGGTCGCCGCCATCATCCAGCGTGAGCCGTGAGTATGGCCGAAGAGATCATTCAGTATCTTCAATCGCTTAGTCCTGTGCTCATTTATTCGATCGTGTTTGCTATTGCCTACATCGAGAACATTTTTCCGCCCTCACCCAGTGACACCATCATTGTCTTCGGCGGATCGTTGGCGGGTCTTGGTCATGTCGGCTTCGTTCCCACCCTTGCCGCCGCAACACTCGGCAGCACGCTCGGCTTCATGACAATGTATAAGATTGGTGATTGGTTCGGCGACAGGATTCTCGAAGAAGGGAAAATCAAATTTATTCCCCTCAGCGCGGTCCGCACCGTCGAGGAATGGTTTCGGAAGTACGGATACTGGATCATCATCGCGAACCGATTTCTCTCCGGAACGCGAGCCGTGGTGTCGTTCTTTGCAGGATTATCGGAGCTGAAGCTTCTGCACACCACCATTCTCTGCGGCTTGAGCGCATTGGCGTGGAACGCCATTCTGGTGACTGCCGGATTCTATCTCGGCAAAAACTGGCAGGCGATCGGCTTTTATCTCAGCACGTACAGTCAGGTCGTCACCGGCATCATCATCGTCGTGGTGATCATCCTGATCGCACGGTTTCTCCACCAACGGAAGAACAGCGGAGGGAACGCGTGATTGACTGGCTGTACTCTCTCGACGCTACGATCTTCTTCTTTTTCAACAAAACACTTGCCACCTCCCTTGGCGACACGCTCTGGCCGCTCATCACCGACTACGACAAACAGTTGCCTGTCCGGGTCGTCCTTCTTGGTGTATGGCTGTGGCTGCTTGTCAAAGGAGGCAAGCGAGGACGTACGGCCGCCCTGATGCTGATTCCCCTTCTTGTCATCAGCGATCAAGTGAGCAGCACCTTCATCAAATCACTCTTCGCGCGCATTCGTCCCTGCCATGCCCTGCCGCTGGATCAGATCCATCTCCTGGTGGGATGCGGCAGTGGCTTTTCGTTCCCCTCATCGCATGCAGTAAACAACTTCGGCGTCGCAACGATGTTCTCCCTCTACTATCCGAGGGCGCGAGCCTGGCTGTACGCGGGGGCATCACTCGTGGCGATCTCACGTGTGTTTGTCGGCGTCCATTACCCGGCAGACGTTCTCGGCGGTGCCATCGTTGGGACCTGCGTAGGTTGGTGTGTCGTGTGGGGATGGCGAACGTTGACCCACAAGGTGTTTCCTTCGATGGTGGTTGAAAGGGGAGAACCGTGAAGGACCTTCGCGACCACAAGGAGAGAAGCTTGTTCGTCCACAAACTCTCCCTCTCGATCTTCACCGGTGTGATGCTCGGGTTTGCCTTTCCGCCCAGCCCGTATGGCATCCTTGCTTGCTTCGGACTTGTGCCCCTGCTTGTCGTACTCGACGAAACGGAGCGAACCAGGGCGGCGCTTGGCTATGTGTATGCTGCCATGCTTGTCTTTCATATGATCACGCTGAACTGGACGGGCGGTTATGCGCACATGAACGATCCGTACATGATGATTGCAGGCGCCGTGACGATGACCGTCCATCCTCTCTTCTATTTCATTCCGTTTGGTCTCTTCCTGTTTGTTCGTCGCCGTTGGGGAAAGACCCCAGCGCTTGTTGCCCTGCCGTTCTTCTGGGTTGCCTACGAGTACTCCCACACGCTCAGCGAGTGGTCGTTCCCGTGGCTGACGCTCGGCAATACACAGTCATACGACCTCGCCCGCATTCAAATTGTATCCTTGACAGGCGTGATCGGACTCTCATGGTGGATTCTCGTGCTGAATGTTCTGGCGTACGTGTTTCTGCAGTCGCTTCGACTTGTCCTTTCGGGGACACAAAGAGGGAACGTGCTGCGGACGAAGAACGCGAGTCTCTTGCTGCTGATCCTTGTGCTGTATTTCCTTCCCACCGTGTACGGCATGAAAGTCCTACGTGCCGCTCCGCCGATGGAGCAACCGGTTCCGACGAGTGAGATGGGAAATCGGAAACTCGTGACGGTAGGAATGATTCAATCCAACGTGGACCCGTGGCAGAAGTGGAAGCAGACAGGACTGGAGATCATCGAGTTGTATGTCCGAATGACGGACTCGCTGATGACGCATTCTTCGCCAAGGCCCGACCTTGTGCTGTGGCCCGAGACGGCGGTGCCGTATTACATTCTCGTTCCGCAGAATCGGGCGACGCTGAATTTTGTACGGAGCAGAATCGAGGCGCTTGGCGTGCCGGTGTTGTTTGGATTGCCGCATGCCGTCTATTATGATGACACAACGAAGGCGCCGCCGAGTGCGAAGCGCATCGAAGCGACGGGCGAGAGGTACGATGCATTCAACTCCACCGCCTTCCTTCAGCCGGGCGTTGAGGAGATTCCCTGGTACGGCAAGATGAAAATGGTGCCGCTCGCCGAGCGAGTGCCCTATGCCGATGCGTTTTACTTTCTCGATTTCCTGCGCTGGGGTGTCGGAATCGGCGGGTGGCAGATCGGGCGCGACACGGTTCTCTTTCAGGAGAAAAAAACCGGCGCGCAATTCTGCTCGCTCATTTGCTACGAGTCGGTGTACCCGGAGTTTGTGGCAGAGTTTGTCAAGCGCGGCGCAGAGTTCATTGCCATCGTTACGATTGATAGCTGGTGGGATCGGATGTCGGGGGCGTATCAGCATCATCAGTATGCCATCTTTCGTGCAGTGGAGAACCGACGATGGATTGCACGGTGTGCAGTCGGCGGCTTCTCTTCGTACATTGATCCGTACGGGCGAGTGTATGACAAGACGGAGTTGTTTACGCAGGCCACGCTCAGCCGAACGATCCTCCGCATCGACAGGAGGATGGCGAACACATTCTATACGCGTCACGGTGATTGGGTAGGAAGGTGGTGTGCCGTCGTGTCGGGGGCGTTCGTCTTGGTAGCAATCGTTGTTGGGTTGCGAGGACAAGGAACACCCGTTCCGTAGCGACGAAACGAATCAAGCCATATTCTGACATAAACATGAGAAGAAGCACATGACCATGATAGACCTTCGCAGCGACACCGTCACGAAACCATCGCCGCCAATGTTGGAGGCGATGATGCGCGCCGAAGTCGGCGATGATGTCTTCGGGGAAGACCCGACAGTCAACCTCCTGCAGGAGAACGTTGCGGCCCTTCTCGGCAAGGAAGCCGCACTCTTCGTCCCCAGCGGCACGATGGCAAACCAGATTTGCGTTAAGGTACACACGCAACCCGGCGATGAGGTGATCATGGAAAAGGGCTGCCATCTGTTCAACTACGAAACGGGCGCGCTCGCGTTTCTCTCCAATATCCAGCCGCATCTCATCGAGGGCGTTCGGGGCATCATGAACGTCGAGGAAATCAAGAAGGCGATTCGTCCCCGCTTGTACTATATGCCGCGAACGGCATTGATCGCGGTCGAGAACACGCACAACAGGGCAGGCGGTACGATCTATCCGCTGGAGGTGATCCGGGAAATTCATGACCTTGCACGATCAGAAAACATCGGCCTGCATCTTGATGGCGCACGGCTGTGGAATGCATGTGTCGAAACCGGCATTGCCCCTGCGGAATACGCCGGCTTCTTCGATTCTGTTTCCGTATGCCTCTCGAAAGGACTCGGTGCCCCGGTAGGCTCCGTCATTGCCGGGACGCGAGAGTTCATCGAGCGTGCACGCAAGTACCGAAAAATCTTCGGCGGCGGGATGCGACAGGCGGGTATTCTTGCGGCTGCCGGCATCTACGCACTCAATCACAACAGGGATCGCCTGAAGGAAGATCATGCAAAACTTCGCTATCTTGCAGACGAGCTGTGCGGCATCCGCTCGTTGACCATTGATCGGGAAGCCGTACAGACGAATATCCTGATCATCGGGGTGGAGAATACCGGTAAACAACCTGCCGAGGTTCTCGCGATGTTGAAGGCAAAAGGCGTGTTGCTCACGATGGGTAATTGGATGAGCGTTCGCGCCGTAACGCATCTCGACGTCTCGATAGACGAGGTGCAGCAGGCTGCACGGGTCTTCCACGAATTGTTTGACTGATTCATGATCGAACGAACGAAGTTCAAACACAAGGCACAGGTCACCGTTCGCAACAACGAAATAGACTGGCAGGGCGTTGTGCACAATGCCGTGTATCTCCATTACTTCGAGGTCGGACGCATGGGGTACTTCGAAACCATCGGTTTCCCGATCGTCATCGAGCCGGGGACAATGGATTGGCGAGTGGTCATCGCCCGCAACGAGATTGATTACCGCTCGTCGGCACGGTTCAACGAAACGTTGGATGTGTACACACGCATCGCCTGGATTCGCAACACCAGCTTCGCGTTGCAAGGCTTCATCGAAGAAACACAAACCAAGCGACTCATCGCCGAGAATGTTTCTCTGCATGTGTGGTTGGACAAAGACACAGGCGAGCCGATTTCCGTTCCCAACTTCTTCCGAGAAAAGGTTCGTCAGTTCGAAGGAGAAGATGTGCTGATTGTACCACGCACATGCTGAACCGAGGCGGACGAGGTATGAAAAGTCCGATGGATGCCTTGTGAGAGAGAAAAGAGCGAAGACCGTGAAAACAAAAAGGTTGACAATCAATCCCCAGAGGCGTATTATGCCGACGGACGAATGTGCAGGCGTCTATGTGGAAACCAGAAAAAGAATAGTTCAGCAGTCCGCACAGGACGTGGTTTTTATCAAGCGGAGTGCAGATGAGCAATTTTGTAAGTACCCTTCCCATAACTGAGATTGCCAAATTTTGCCAGCGCTGGAAAATACAGGAGTTGGCATTGTTTGGCTCTGTTTTGCGTGATGACTTTAATTCTGACAGCGATGTAGATCTTCTCATCACTTTTAGCGCTGAGGCTGATTGGGGATTACTTGATCATGTCAAGATGCAACAAGAACTACAAGCACTCCTACACCGAAACATAGACCTAGTCACTAAACGTGCTGTGGAATGTAGCCCCAATTGGTTGCGTCGAAATGAGATATTGAAGACGGCGCAAATCCTTTTCTCGGAACGGAAGGCGATTCATGCGGCGGGATGAACCAACTTTGCTTGACATCGCTGTACCAGATAGTCGTGATCGGTGAAGCCGTCAAGCGACTTTCGCGTGAGTTCTGTGATCATCGTCCAGAGATTCCTTGGTCGCTGATTGCAGGAATGCGTGATATTCTCATTCACGGCTATGACGTGGTGGATTGGGATGGAGTCTGGAAAACCGCGAGCAGTGACGTCCCTGACTTGCTGACTAAGGTAGAGCCACTCCTTCCGAGAGAAAGTTCAGAATTGCAATGAACGGGACTGCCTAACCAGCGTTTCCAGCCGACAGCGCTCCGCGCTGCTACTGAAGCGCGTGCCGGTAGGCTTCTGTATGGCCAAGAGCTAATCCCAGGAGAACCAACTGCAATGTGTACAAAAATCGCTCTACTACCCGGCGAGCGCGTGGTGATGAGTTCGGACAACGATATCCTGACGCTCACAACCAAACGTGTGCGGTATGATTCTGTCGTTTTCGGCAGTTCGATTTTCATCAGCATCACGCTCGATTCCGTCGCCTCGTGCAGTCTCGCAACAAAGTCGTACCCGATTCTCCTGTTGCTTGGTGCTCTTGCTCTTATCGGTGCCTTCAGTCAGAGCGGCGATGCACACTGGTGGTTTCTTGTTGCTGCTGCGGTGTTGGCGGTTGCATATTTCCTTACTCGACGGGCCGTCATATCCATTGCCTCAAATGGTGGACAGACGATTCTGGTGCCGGCACAGGGCATGAGCCGCAACTCGATCATTGAGTTCCTCGAAGCCGTTGAACGCGAAAAACTCAAATGAAGAGAACGTCGGGCAACCGGTTGCAACGGACGACGCTGTGGGCTGCCGCCGAGCCGAAGCGCTGCAAAGCACTTGAAAACAGCGCTGGAGGTGTGGGTACTGGGTACTCGGCATGAAGCAACGAACCGCTGAGCGATGAGTCTGGCGTCGAGAGGTTAGCCACAATCGGTAGTTCGGATGTCGGTTGAAAACACAAGACAGGAGCCAGTCTCTGTGAAGTCCGTTTGCATTGTTGGTGCATCAGGTAAGCTCGGGCGATACATGGTGCAGCATTGCCTGGATCGAGGGTACACTGTCCGTGGTGTTTGTCGCGAGTCCAGCGTAGGCAAGCTCGACGCGTTCAAAGATCGCATCACCATTTTCCCCGGCGCAACGAACAATCGCGAGGTTATCAGAAAGGCGGTTGAGGAGTGCGATGGTGTACTCACTGTTCTGGTGCTGTGGGGAAGGCAGCACTACGCAACCGGGACTGCCCAAGCCATTCTCGACTTTGCTCGCCCGGATGCTCGCCTGATCTTCTCTTGTGGGTGGCACATCACACGTGATGGACTCGATATGTATTCCAACATTCTCAAGTGGCAGGAGCGCGCTGCTCGTTGGATCGGCTTTCTTACACGGCTGATCGATATTGACGACCAAATCGAGGCATGTCGGCGTGTGTTCGCGAGCAATGCACGTTGGACGGTTGTACGCGGAAGCGACTTAGAGGAAGGCGAGAGCCAGGGGTTGCCCGTCTGGAGCAGACACGTGGGTGATCCGATCCTTGAAAGCAATATCACACGCCGCGCGGACTTTGCACTCTTCATGGTTGCGGCGCTTGAGAATGACGCGCTCATTCGCGAAGCGCCGGCAATTGTTGGTTGCCAGACGCCTTCCGCACGTGCATACGCCGGGTAGCTTGTGTGAGGGCGGCCGCGTACGTGCCTCGGTGCTGCATCTACCAAACATCCACGGAAGGAAACAGTTCTCATTTCCCACCACAACACAGAAAGGAGTCCCACCCATGGTAGACCAATCGAAAGTCACCTCCGGCTTCGGACGCCTGACATCCTGAGTGCGCGCACACGCCGGCTAAGAACTTGTTCGGCAAGGTGAGGACTGAGCGTCATGTGAGCGCCGGCGATAGCAAGTGAGCAGCACAGCTCAGGGCGCGTCTTCCGGCTCTGCACGCCAACGGAAGAGACAGGTTATTTTTGGGGAATAATCTTCCCCGCTAATGTGCGCGCGGCAAATGCCGCCAGGGTGCGAAACACATCTTCCGCACGCGCTTCTTTCTGTGCCATCGGCAGTCTGAGGTGAGTTTCGATGTGCGATGCGATTGCGTTCACGTCCTGCGCGCGAGCAAAGGGCTTGAGGTAGTCGAAAAGCATTCGGTGCGCGCCTTTTCGCTCCATCACTTCGAGTCCGTCGAGGATTTGGCGGTGTGGTGTTCCTTCCCAAATCGAAAGTATCATCGCCTCACGCAACCAGCGCTCGACGCGATGCTCGGCGAGCGTGCCGATCCCCGCATATACTTCCATTGCCCACTTGGCTGTCTGCACGGCAAATTCTGCCGTCCAATATTTTGCAAGATGCGTGATGAGGCGGAAGAGATGATAGCGCTCAGAGTAGGGCGGTTGTTCACGCCACACCTCATCCAGGAACACGACCGATTCCCACGCGAGTGCGAACGCTTGCTGGAGTGTCGCCATGCGCTCCTGCACTTGGTTTTGCAGCAGCGGATGCTCGATGATCGGCTTTCCGAACGCTCGTCGCTCCGACGCGAACGTGAACGCGTCCGCCAGTGCGCGCTGCGCGACGGCAACACTTGCGATGCTGTTGGCGACGCGGGAGATGTTGAGCACTTCAAGCACAAGATAGACGCCCCACTCTTGCTTCCCGAGCAGGTACGCTTCACTGTCGTGCAGCTCCAACTCGCCCGTCGGGACGGAACGGGTCGCAATTTTGTCTTTCAGCCGGCGAATACAATAGTTGAGACTGCCATCGTCACGCCATCGCGGGAGAAGAAACAACGCAAGTCCACGGACGTTCTTCGGCGCGCCTTCGGGACGAGCAGCGACAACGCCAAGCTCTGCTCCGGCGTTGCTTGCAAAATACTTTTCGCCTGTAAGGCTCCACATCGTGCCGTTGGAGCGAGCATGCGTTTCCACCGTTGTGCCCAGATCGGAGCCGCCTTTCACTTCGGTCATCCACGTTGCTCCTTGCCACACGTCGTCGTCTCGCCGCACCAGGTGTGGCAGGAAGCGCGCCTTCGTTGCCTCATCGGCGTACTTGTCGATCTGCACGGCGGTCGCAAGCGAGACGGTGTGAGGACAGTATAATCCAGAATCGAAGAAGGACGTAACGTAGCCAAGCAGATAACACGAGCGCAGCGACTGCTCCTCGAACGCGCGCCACACAACACCCTCGCGATAGCCACGTCGAAGCATTCTCCAGTAATCGGGCGGCATGAGGATGACATCTTCGCGCTTACCTTGCGCGTCAAACATGCGCAGCCACGGTGTGCCCCCGCGGTCGACGCTGTCGCTGATGGCGCTTGCTTCCGCCTGCCACCAGGCTTCATAGTCGCGCAAAACGCGCGCGCACGAAATTGTGCCGAGCATCTCGCCCAAGAATGCAAGCGGTGATCGTAGGAGATCGAGTGTCATCATAAAACGCTGCAGTGCAAAGGAAACGTGACCGGATGTGCTACGGCAAGCTACTGAGTGAAGAGGTAAATGTCAAGAATGCATTTCAGAAAAGCCGGCTTGACAAAGCAGGCCACATGTCATAGATTTCGGCATTCTTTCGCCACGCAGCTCGGACTTCGAGTGAAGCACCGGGCGGGTTAGCCGGAGGAATCAGACTTCGTGCAAAGCATTGTCACTCTTATTTCGGGTAGTCCTGCCAGAACAATCACTGTTAGGAGCGTTTCAAGAAGTGAGCTTGTAACATCTAACATCATACGATAGGTGCATCGAACCAAGCGGCTCAACCTGACCGTAAGAACGGAGCGCGAACGTAATGCCGACACACGTTGAAATATTAGTTGCGCCAAAGGCGCACCTGTGCGCCATCTTCTTGGCGCATTCCGACCGCTTTCAGGAAAACGACGCGGTGTGAATCGAGTGGAGACCACATTCGACGCAGAAGCTGCCACAGCGACGCCGCGGCCCAAGATCAGATTCGACCGGAACGAACTCGCAGGCGCGTTCGGCGACATGGGGACGGACGTACCCCTTCTGATCGGAATGGCGCTCGCCGCTGGACTTGATGGAACGAGCATCCTTGTGATGTTCGGCGTGATGCAGCTCCTCACGGGCTTCTTGTACCGGTTGCCGATGCCGGTGCAACCGCTGAAGGCGATGGCGGCCATCGTCATCGCACAGCAAGCCTCCGCCGCAACGCTCTACGGCGCCGGTCTTGCGATCGGGTTGGTGATGCTAATTCTTGCGGTAACAGGTCTGCTCGACTGGTTGGCACGCGTGGTTCCCAAGTGCGTTGTGCGCGGCATCCAACTTGGACTGGGACTCCAGTTGGCCTCCGTCGCGCTGGGGAAGTTCGTTCAAGCTGACGGTGTTCCCGGGTACGCACTTGCCGCTTCCGCCTTCATCATCACGATACTTCTCCTCGGCAACCGCAAACTCCCCGCAGCGCTTCCCGTTGTGCTCCTCGGACTCGCGTATGCGATCGTCTTCAACGGTGACGGCCTTTTCGCTCGCAGCTTCGGCGTCCACCTGCCCAACGTGCACGTTCCTCAGCCAGCCGAGATCCTGACGGGGTTCTTGATCCTTGCATTGCCGCAAATACCGCTTTCCCTCGGCAACTCCGTCCTCGCCACTCGGCAACTCGCCGAGGACTTGTTCCCTGATCGGCGTATTACGATTCGCAAGATTGGGCTGACGTACGCGCTGATGAATCTTATCAGTCCGTGGTTCGGCGGTGTGCCCACGTGCCACGGCTCGGGCGGGATGGCGGGGCACTTTGCTTTTGGCGGGCGGACGGGAGGATCCGTCATCATCTACGGATTGCTCTTTGTCGTGCTCGGCCTTTTCTTCGGCGCGGGCTTCGACCTCATAGCCAAGGCCTTTCCGCTGCCGATGTTGGGCGTCATCCTCCTCTTCGAAGCACTTGCACTGATCTGGCTTGTCCGCGACGTTGCTCCTTCGCGATCCGAGTTTCCGATTGCCTTGCTGGTGGGCCTTCTTGCCGTGGGATTGCCTTACGGGTACGTAATCGGGCTAATGGTAGGGACCGCACTATTCTACCTCGGTCATCGTACACGTCTGGTCAGTCCGGATGCCGTCTAAGAGCGTGCAGTGACGAGCGTCCGCCTGAACCTAAACACGAACAACATGTGTCCACGGATGACTGATCGCCACGTGGTCAGAGCACCTTGCTCGCGCAGTCGGCCGCGGAGAATTTGGGTGAGTCAAGTCGCATAATATAGCCCTTGCATCTGGTTCGCCGAGTTTGTACCTTATTACGCCCCAGAAGTAGCCCGTCACGGGCTATTTTTGTTTGGGAGTTTGAAGGTTCCCTGGAAAGTCCTTGTTTTCGGTAATGTCGAGCCAAGATTTGGTGCCGCTTGTTGCGCCGTGCTGCGAGCAGCACCAGGCACATCTGATAGAAGTGGTGTTGAGGGGAAAACATGCGCGCCCGGTTGTCGAGGTTTTTGTTGATACCGAGGAGGGGGTCACCAGCGACCTGTGCTCGGCAATAAGCCGCGACGTGAGTAAGGAATTGGACCGACTCGAAGGATTTCCCGAGTCGTACACCCTGGTTGTATCATCGCCGGGCATCGAGCGGCCGCTGCAGTTCTTGTGGCAATACCGAAAACACATCGGACGAAAGCTAGCTGTAAAGATACAGGGAAGCGAGCAGCAAGGCACGCTGCGCGCTGTGGGAAACGATACAATTACACTGGAGTCCTCAGAGGGAAGCAAGGAGATTGCCTTCGGCTCGATTGAGCGGGCGGTGGTGAAGGCCCCGTGGTAAGAGGTGTGGAACATTTCATTTTGTGGAGGTTGTAATGAATTCTGAGATTGTCGATTCCTTCGCGTCGATGGTGCGTGAAAAAGGCATCGATAAGGACATGCTTACCGGCATCGTCGAAGAAGTCTTTATGATGATGGCCAGGAAGAAGTTCGGGCAGGATGTCAATGTCTCCGTTGTGGTCAACATGGATAAGGGGGATATTGAAATCTTCCGCATTCGTGAGGTGGTAGAGAGAGTGGAGAACCCGGTTACACAAATCGACGTTGAAACCGCACGGGAACTCTCGGGCGAAGACATTGCGGTGGGAGACGAGTACGCGGAAATTGTGGACCTCAGCTCTTTTGGTCGCCGACTCATCGTCAGCGCGAAGCAGACGCTTAACCAGAGGATCAAAGAGATCGAGCGCGAGAACATCTTCAACGAATACAGCAACGCCATCGGGGAGATTGTGGTAGGGGAGATCTACCAGATTCGCCGCGACGAAATCCTGATTAACCATAATCGGAATGAATTGGTCCTCCCCAAGAAGGAGCAAATCTTCAAAGAACGATACAAGAAAGGGGAAAGCATCCGCGCGGTGATTAAGGAAGTAAGGAAGAACGCCGGCACTCCCGTGGTGATCGTTTCGCGCGCCGATCCGAAATTCCTCATCAAGTTATTCGAGATGGAAATTCCCGAAATCTATGACGGCATCATCGAGATCAAAGCGATAGCCCGTGAACCCGGCGAGCGGGCAAAGGTTGCCGTCGAGTCGCACGACGATCGCATCGATGCCGTCGGTGCCTGCGTCGGCATGAAGGGCGTCCGCATTCACACGATTGTGCGTGAGCTGAACAACGAGAACATCGACGTCATCAACTACAGTGACCAACCCGCGGTGTTCATTCAACGCGCACTTGCCCCCGCGAAATTGAAGGGAATCGAAATAGACGAACAGACGAAAACTGCCAACGTCATCGTCTCGCACGACCAGGTGTCGCTTGCCATCGGTCGCAACGGACAGAACATCAGACTCGCTTCCAAACTCACCGGCTATGAGATCAACTTGATCAAGGAGGGAGGCGAGGAAGAATACGACATCGACTTGGAGGACTTCAAAGAGGAACTGGGTGAAGACCTGTATCAGAAGCTGGTCGAGAAAGGGTTGGAAACAGCTACCGACGTGATCAATGCGAAGCTGGATACCTTGCTCGAAATTGAGGGGCTTACAGAAGAGAAGGCCAAGGGCCTTCGCGAGATGATGCAGCGTGGGTTGGAGGAAGCTGAAGTAGAAGAAGAGGAAGAAGAAGAGGAGGAAGGTGAAGAGGTGGAAGAGTCGGATGAGGAGGATGAAGAGGATGAAGAGGAGGAAGAAGAGGAAGCTGCTGCCGAGGAGGAGGTGAAGGCCGAGGAGACGAACAGGACACCTGAAGAGTCTTCCGCACGGGAGGACGAACCGTCTGGAAAGCAACCGGCTTCGGAGGAATCATCGGAAACGAAATAGCCACTCCGAAACGGACGATGCCTCACACAAAGGAAACGAATGGCTGAGATAGTTGAAAAGAAAAAGAAGATCTACAAGGTTGCGACCGAGTTGAACGTTTCTCATGAAACTCTTATCGAGTTTCTGAAGAAGAAGGGGTACACGGTCAAGAACCAGATGTCATCGGTCGATGATCAGATGATGCGGGACATCCTCATCCATTTCAAGAAGGAGAAGGACGTTGCCGAGAAGCATCACAGAAAGCTGACGGAGATTCGCGAGAGCAAGAAGAAGGCGGAAAAGAAAGTGGATGAAGTTGCTCCTCCACCAGCACCACCACCCGTGCCCGCTGCTGCCCCGGCTCCACCGCCGACAGTTGCCGTGCCTGAGCCGTCGGTTCAGCCTGAGGTTGTGGTGCCTCCGCCGCCCATGGTCGAGCCGATTGCCGGCGAGCAGGCCAAGCCTGCAGCAGGCGAGCCGATCGCGGTTGCAGCTCAAGCGGAGCCTGTGGAGGAGTCGCCTTCGCAGGCCGTTGTTGCCGAGCAAGCGCGGATCGAGGAGCCAAAGAAGGAAGAAGAGTATATTTCACCACTGGAGAAAGAACGCCGCGCGAAAGTGGGCCTGACTGTAAAAGGCAAAATTGATCTTGCGGGGATGAGGAAGCCCGCGAAGAAAAAAGCGGCCGGGCCGAAGGTGGAAGTCGCGGAAGAAGGAGGGGAACCTGTCGGCGTTCTTGTCGAGCCTGAGGAAGAAGCCCACAAGAAGAAGAAAAAGAAGAAGAAGGTACGCGGACCAGAAACTCCGGAAGCGGCTGTCGAAGTTGACGTCCTCGATCGCAAGAAGAAGAAAAAGAAGAAACTGCGCCACAAGGAAATCGATCAGGCGGAGGTGAAGGACGCGATCCGGCGCACGTTTGCCGCAATGGAGGACGCGCCGCTCGTGAGCCGTGCAACGTTCAAGAAGCGCAAGCGCAAGGAACGCGAAGAAGAAGAGCAGCGCTTGTTGGAGCAGGCAGAGCGTGAAAAGGGGAAGCTGCGCGTCACGGAGTTTGTGTCCGTGAACGACCTTGCCAACCTGATGCAGGTGAACGTTGCCGACGTGATCAAGAAATGCATTGAGTTAGGGATGATGGTTTCCATCAACCAGCGGCTGGATAAGGACACGATCACGCTCGTGGCCGACGAGTTCGGCTACGAGATCAGCTTCTATGACGAGATCACCGAGGAGGAGGTTCTTGTCGACAAGGAGGATCCTCCGGAGAGTCTTCAGCGTCGTCCACCCGTGGTCACCATCATGGGGCACGTCGATCACGGCAAGACGTCGTTGCTGGACTACATACGTCGGTCCAATGTGGTGGCAGGTGAAGCGGGCGGTATTACCCAGCATATCGGAGCGTACGAGGTTACGACGCCGACCGGCAATCGCATCACGTTCCTCGATACGCCGGGCCACGAGGCCTTTACCGCCATGCGTGCGCGCGGTGCGAAGGTGACCGACATTGTGGTCTTGGTGATTGCCGCGGATGACAGCGTCATGCCCCAGACGCTCGAGGCCATCAGCCATGCGCAAGCGGCGGGCGTTCCGATCATCATCGCCATCAATAAAGTGGACAAGCCCGACGCCAACCCAGACCGCATTCGTCAGCAACTTGCCGAGAAGAATATCCTCGTTGAAGAATGGGGCGGAAAATACCAGTCGGTTGAACTGTCGGCCCGCACCGGAAAGAACGTGGATGTTCTGCTGGAGAAGATTGCTCTGGAAGCCGAGGTTCTCGACCTCAAAGCCAACCCGAATCGGCCGGCAGTGGGCACAATCATCGAGGCGCAGTTGGACAAAGGGAGAGGCATCACGGCGACGGTGCTGGTGCAGAAGGGGACGCTGCGCATTGGCGATCCGTTCCTGGCAGGCATTTACTCAGGGAAAGTCCGCGCGATGTTCGACGAGCGCGGCAATCGAGTCGAAGCAGCGGGCCCGTCAACACCCGTCCAGCTTACCGGCCTGGACGGCTTCCCGCAGGCAGGCGATTCGTTTGTTGTGACCGAATCCGACCGTGTTGCGCGGGAAATCAGCTTGCGGCGCCAGCAGTTGAAACGCGAGCAGGACTTCCGCCAGATACGCCTTACGACCCTCGATGACATCTCCCAGCAAATCAAGCAGGGACAGGTGCAGGAGTTGAACGTGATCGTCAAGGGCGACGTTGATGGATCGGTCGAGGCGCTTTCCGACTCGCTGATGAAGATCGATCACAAGGAAGTAAAAGTGCGGGTGATCCACAAAGCTGTCGGGAGTATTTCCGAATCCGACGTCATTCTTGCCGCGGCGTCGAGCGCCGTCATCATCGGCTTCCGCGTCCGACCCAATCTCAACGCGCGGCGCCTGGCAGAAAAAGAAAAAGTGGACATCCGCACCTACAACATCATCTATGATGCAATCAACGATGTTCGACAGGCGCTCGAAGGCTTGCTCGCTCCCGAGACGAAGGAAGAAATCACCGCAACGGTCGAGGTGCGGGAAGTATTCAAAGTGCCGAAGGTGGGTAATGTAGCGGGCTGTTATGTGCAGGACGGAAAGATCATGCGCAACAACAAGGTCCGCCTCCTGCGCGACGGGATTCAGGTCTTTGAAGGCGGCATCTCCTCGCTGAAACGGTTCAAGGAAGATGTGCGTGAAGTGGAAGCAGGCTTCGAGTGCGGAATCGGTCTGGATGGCTTCAACGACATCAAGGTGGGAGATGTGATTGAAGCATTCCGCATTGTGGAAACAAAACGGAAACTCTAATGTCGATCAGAACGGAACGGGTGGCGTCCCTCATCAAACACGAGATCGGCGCCATCATCCTGCGTGAGTTCAGCAGCACCGAGTACGGGTTCATTACCGTGACCGACGTGCGGATGTCTCCCGACCTGAAGATTGCCAAAGTCTATTTCAGCATCTTCGGTTCGTCGGAGAAGCAAGAGAAAACGATGGAGATGTTGGAGGAACAAAAGCAGCATATCCGGGGCGAGGTGGCGCATCGTGTGCGGCTGAAGTTTGCACCGGCGTTGCACTTCTTCCAGGATACGACGATGGAGGAGGTGGATAAGATCAACCGGCTCATCAAGCAACTCCACGCCAACGATCAACCGCATGATGGGGAAACCGATCCGGGATCTGGACGTTGAAGCGGGGGAAGTCCTCCTTGTGGACAAGCCACCTGAGTGGACCTCGTTCGACGTGGTGAACAAGATGCGACGGATCTTCCGCATCAAGCGCATCGGTCATGCAGGCACGCTCGATAGAAACGCAACAGGCCTTCTGATCGTCTGCACAGGCAAGAAAACGAAAGAGCTTGCGGCGTTTCAGGAGTTGGAGAAAGAATACGACGTGACGATGCGCCTGGGAGAGAGAACCGAAAGCTTCGATACGGAAACACCGGTGGTGGAACGGCATGATGTGAGTATGCTCGATGAGCAGACCATTCGCTCGACGATCGGGAGATTTGTCGGCACACAAACGCAGGTTCCACCCATGTGGTCGGCGGTAAAAGTCGGTGGCACGCCGCTATACCGCTATGCGCGCAAGGGGATCGAGGTGTCGCGCAAGGAGCGTACGGTGGTTGTGAAAAGCATTGAGGTGAACTCGATCGCGCTGCCCGATGTTTCGATGACCGTCGTATGCAGCAAAGGGACGTATATCCGCTCGTTGGTGAACGATATCGGGAAGGCACTGGGCGTGGGGGCACACGTGGTACGGTTGAGGAGAACACGGATCGGACAATACCGCGTCGATGACGCATGGACGATTGCCGATCTCATGCATTACAAAGCTCTTCATTGTAACTGAGTGGTATGAGGGTTGTACGATCCATCGAACAGGTTTCGCAGGACGCCAACTCTGTTGTGACGGTGGGGACGTTCGACGGTGTGCACCTGGCGCATCAGGAGATTATCCGTGAGGTGGTCCATCGCGCGCAGATGAGGGAAGGACGTAGCGTTGTGGTCACGTTCGATCCCCATCCCAAAGAAGTGGTGGGAGGATACGCAGAACCGATCCACCTGCTCACGACCATGGATGAGCGGATCGAACTGTTGAGAGCGTTGAACATCGATCTCTTGCTGATCCTGCACTTTACCTATGAATTCTCGCGGCAGAGTGCACGGACGTTCTACGAGCGGTATCTTGTCAATGGCACAGGCGTAAGCGAGGTCGTCGTCGGCTACGATCATATGTTCGGCCGCGATCGGCAGGGGACGATCGAAGAACTCGTGCGGATGGGGAAAGAGTTCGACTTCTCGGTGTTTGCGTTTCATCAGTACACGGTGAGGGGAGAGGTCGTCAGCAGCTCACATGTCCGCAAAGCGCTCCTTGCCGGAGATGTGGAAAAGGCACACGCCTTCCTCGGTCGGCCCTACATGGTGCAAGGGACGGTGATCGCCGGGGACAAGCGTGGCAAGTCCATCGGTTTCCCGACGGCGAACATCACGCCGCACGGAACGAACAAGCTGATCCCTGCTCGCGGCGTTTACCTCGTCGGCGTTACGCTCGAGGGCGAGCAACGGTACGGGATGATGAACATTGGCGTGCGGCCAACGGTGACCGACGGGGTGCAACAGACGATGGAGGTTCATTTGTTTGAGTTTGATCGGGACATTTACGGGAAGGTCTTGACCGTCCGATTCCTCAAACGCTTGCGGGACGAACGGAAATTTGCGTCGGCCGAAGAACTCGCCGCACAGCTCGACAACGACAGGCAGCAGTCGCTCAAACTGCTTGCCGAACTCGCGCAACAACCGTAATACAGGATATCACTGTTTGATTAACTCAGGAGCAAAACACATGGCATTAACCAAGGAGCAGAAGGCGGAAATTATCAGGAAGTACGGAAGAAGCGACAAGGACACCGGTACACCCGAAGTCCAGATTGCGCTCCTCACGGCGCGCATTAACGAGTTGGCGCCACACTTCGATCAGCACAAGAAGGATCACCATTCGCGTGTCGGGTTGCTTCGTATGGTCGGCAAGCGTCGCCGCTTGCTGGACTATTTGCAGGAAAAGGATATCGAACGGTACAGAAAGCTGATCGCTGAATTGCAGATCAGAAAGTAAATTCACACTCAAAAGAAAGCTCAAGTGATTGTATGAAAGTAGTCAAAGAGGTCAATATCGGTGGAAAGCCGTTTACGCTGGAGACCGGTCGCTTTGCCAAGCAGGCCGATGGTGCTGTGATGGCACGCTATGGCGACACGATGGTGCTTGCCACCGTTGTTGCTGCGAAAGAAGAACAGGAAGGGCTCGATTACTTTCCGCTGCAGGTTGAGTATCGGGAGAAAGCGGCATCGGCGGGGAAAATCCCCGGAGGATTCCTCAAGCGGGAGGCACGTCCGACGGAAAAAGAAGTTCTTTCTGCCCGCCTCATCGATCGTCCGATACGACCCATGTTTCCGGACTGGTTCAAATGCGAAACCCAAGTGATTGTTACCGTCTATTCGTCCGATCAGGAACATGACGGTGACACCATCGGCGCAGTGGCTGCCTCGGCGGCATTATGCCTGTCGGACATTCCCTTCGAGGGGCCGATTGCCGAGGTCCGCGTCGGACGTATCAACGGGGAGTTCATCGTCAACCCCACGTATACGCAGTTGCAACAAAGCGACATGGATGTGACGGTGGCCGGCACGGAAGATTCGATCGTGATGGTGGAGGGCGAGGCGAAAGAGATTTCCGAGCAGGACATGCTGGCAGCGCTGGCGTTCGCGCACGTGCACATCAGGCAACTCTGCGCGGTGCAGGTGGAGTTGATGAAAGAATTGGGAAGACCAAAGCGCCAGCCGCCGACCCAACCCGATACCACAGAGCTTCTGAACGCCGTCAAGGAACTGGTAGGCAGCAGAATCGTGGAGCTTGCGAACACCCCGCTCCTGAAAGAGGAGCGAGCAGCACGGACAAAAGCAATCTACGACGAAGTCCAGCTTGCCCTTGCCGAGCGATTCCCCCAACAAGAAAAGGCGATTGGAGAAATTCTCCACCACATGGAATATGTTGCCATGCGCGAGATGATTCTCGAGCAGGGCAAGCGTCTGGATGGTCGCGGCTTGAAGGACATCCGTCCCATCACGATTGAAGTCGGTCTGCTGCCCCGAACGCACGGGTCGGCATTGTTCCAGCGCGGTGAGACGCAGAGTCTTACCACGCTCACGCTCGGAACGAAACTCGATGAGCAGATTATCGACGGGCTGATGCCCGATACGACCAAACGCTTCATGCTCCACTACAATTTCCCGCCCTTCTCGGTTGGTGAGGTCGGACGACTGGGAAGTGTGGGTCGTCGGGAGATTGGCCACGGCAACCTTGCCGAGCGTGCGCTCAAGAACATGATGCCGCCGGAGGATGAGTTTCCCTACACCACGCGCATTGTCTCCGATATTTTAGAATCGAACGGCTCCTCCTCGATGGCAACAGTCTGTGCAGGATCACTTGCCTTGATGGATGGCGGCGTACCCATCCGGAAGCCTGTTGCCGGCATTGCCATGGGACTGGTGAAGGAAGGATCGCGCGTTGCCATACTGAGCGATATCCTCGGAAACGAGGATCATCTGGGGGACATGGACTTCAAAGTCGCCGGAACGAGGGACGGCATCACCGCGTTCCAAATGGACATCAAGATACGCGGCATCTCTCTGGAGATCATGCGCGAAGCCCTGGAACAGGCACGCGAGGGAAGGCTTCACATTCTTTCGAAGATGACCGCTGTGTTGCCCGAACCGCGTCCTCAGCTCTCGCTCTATGCCCCGCGCCTCACGACGATCAAGATTCCCGTTGATATGATCGGCGCGGTTATTGGGCCGGGAGGCAAGACCATCCGCCAGATTGTCAAGGACAGCGGCGCCGAAATCAATATCGAAGACGACGGAACAGTGGTTGTCGCTGCAACATCGAAGGAATCCTCCGACAAAGCAATCAACGTCATCAAAGGAATGACGGACACACCGGAAATCGGGAAGGTGTACCGCGCCCGCGTGACGAAGGTGACGGAGTTCGGTGCGTTCGTGGAGTTTCTGCCGGGCAAGGAGGCGCTTGTGCACGTCTCACAGCTCGACGTGAAGCGCGTGAACAAGCCCTCGGATGTTGTCAAGGTGGGGGATGAATTCGACGTGAAGATCATCGACAAAGATGATCAAGGCCGATGGAAGCTCTCCCGCAAAGCACTGATGCAGCCCGAGCCCAAGCATCATCATCATCACAAGGCCGTTCAAGAGTAAAGCCGGAACTCACACGTTAGGGAGCGGTTATGGTATGTCGTTCGTGCGTTCTCGCGTTCATGCTGGGCACGCTGCTGGCAGGACCACAGGTCCGTGCTCAAAGCGTGGAGGAGAAGCTCTCGTTCGGAGTGCGTCTGGGTCCAAACTTGTGGATCAACGATCTCAATGATCGCATCGTAGGGATAGGCATCGAGGGGCTTGCGCGTTACGGCATCTCGCGCAGCCTCACGTTTGGCACGGCCATCGGGTATGAGTCCCTCAAATCCCGCCAATTTCCTCTTACGGCGTCGATTCCTGTCGATTACATCCACGCAAAGGCCGTCCATGCTTCAGTCGATCTCTGGATTCATCTTTCACCCGCCGGCAAGTTCTCTCCCTATCTGTACCTTGGTGCGGGCGCTATGCACTATGTTCGCAAGGACGGAACGGGTTACGGCTACCCGCCCGGTGCGTCGGACGTCTCGGTCTACATCCCGTTTGGAATCGGGTTCGAAGCGTTTGTCAACAGAACGTCGTCTGTGACATTCGATTTTGGCTATCGCATGCTCGATGGACGAACGGACAACTTTGCTTCGGGATCCTCCGACTCGTATCCGACAGTCAAGTTCGGGTACACGATGTACTTCGGAACCAACGATGAAGACGATGACGATGGCGACGGAGTCAACAACGGGACCGAGCGCATGATGGGACTCGATCCCAACGATCCCGATACAGATGGCGACGGACTGACCGACGGAGAAGAGCTGAAGGTGTACAAAACAAACCCCCTTCAATCCGACACGGACGGTGACGGTATCAAAGATGGAGAAGAAGTGTGGCGCTATCAGACTGATCCGCTGAAAGCCGATACGGATGGCGACGGATTGAACGATGGTGACGAGATCTTCAACCGCAACACCGATCCCCTGAAGGCCGACACCGACAAAGACGGCCTGACAGACGGCGAGGAGCTCCTCACATACCACACCGATCCTCTCAATCAAGACACCGACGGCGACGGTGTTGGGGATGCGGACGAGGTGTTTACGTACAAAACGGACCCGCTGAAAGCCGATACCGATGGCGGCGGTGTGGACGACGGTACGGAAATTCAGCGCGGATCGAATCCCCTGATGGCGATTGATGACGTGTCCGCCAAGAAAGGTCCACCCCTGGAGATCGGCAAGAGCATGGTGCTCGAAGGGCTGACGTTCAAACCATGGAGTGCCGAGATCACGCCCGAATCTGAAAACGTGCTGCAAGAAGTGTTGGAGATGCTGACGCTGTATCCGGAGGTGGAAGTGGAAATCCGTGGGTTCACCGACGACGCCGGCCAGCGTTCGCGCAATATGAAGGTCTCGACCGAGCGGGCAGAAGCTGTCAAGCGATGGCTTGAGGTGCGGGGGATTTACAGTTCACGTCTGCAAACCAAGGGGTTCGGACCCGACGAGCCGAGGGCATCCAACAAAACGGAAGAGGGGAGAGCACTGAATCGCCGCGTGGAGCTGTACAGAATCAAGTAGCCACGCAGGGAAACGTGCCGCGGTTCTACTCGCCTCCCAGCGGCAGAAGCTGATGTTTGAATGCGGCAATATCCAGTTCATCGGCAATTCGTTTGACGAGGTCCATGCCATATTTGTTCATGTAGTAAAGAATGCTTACCTCCCTCTCCTGGAGATTGCCGTTGGGAAGCAGGCCGGAGGCAGCCCGTTCAATCTGTCGAACTGCTGTTTCGTTGCGCCGCCGCTGCGCCGCAAAGGCTTTCTCCTTAAGCACGTTCATGTTCTGGTCGATCTTCCCCTGAACATTCTCCAGCGCAGCAATCAAGGTCGGGTCGATCTCCTTCAAGCCGTACCTCATCTCATTCAGCGCCGTTCGGATAGCTCCGTTGGCGTTGGCAAACAGGTCGTCAATCTTGATGGCGGAGATTTGCTCTGAGACGCGCGTTGCCACCTTCTCCGGATCCTCCATGAACTGGAGCATGTCGAGACCGTACTTCTCCACGGCGCGTAAGAGACGTTCTTCCACGAAAGATGCGCTTGCTCGTGGATAGATCACGGGCTGGGGAACGCCGAAGAACTCGTACACCGGCTTCAATTGTGCATGATAGGCAATCTCGCTGGGGCCGGCAACATAGGCCACCGTGGGGAGGAGCGTGTCCTGAGCGATTGGACGAAGAATGACATTGGGGCTGAGCAGTTCCGGTGTTTCCGTGGCTATGCGCAGCAACTCTTCCGGCTGGAGGAAGTGTCGCGTCCCTTTGAGACTGAAATCCTTCTCTCCTTCCCGCGGTTGAATCAGGTATCGTCCACCTTTGTGAAACATGAACAAATTGAGCGACTTCGGCTTCACCTGCGCGTGATAGTGTTCCTCCAACTCCGCACTTTGTGCAATAACTAACTGCGAGGTTCTCGGGAACGTCGAGATCTCTCTGATGAACACAGGGGCGAGAAGGCGCTTCAACGCAGGATTGTTGGAGGAAAGAAAAACCAGCCCGTAGTCTGCAAAGAGGAAATTCATCCAGGCAGCAAACCCGTGGTTGAACGTTGCCCCGGTTGCGTATGCGGACTTGAGCACGGCAAGGAGTTGCGGCGTGAATTCCGTTTGCTGGAGAACGGAGACAAGCTTCTCATAAGTCTTGTCCAATGAGCCGTCGAAGCGGAGTTCGCCGATGGCACCGAGATTGTGCTCGGGTACCTGATCACCGTGCAGGTATTCAATCTTGACGGGCCTGTTCTCATTGTCGAGGAGGACGATGTTGTTCATCTCCAGAAAGTCATGATCTTCGCCTTCAAGCCAGAAGATTGGGACGAAGTCATGCGACGGAAACTTCGCCTTGAGTCGCTCGGCGAGCTTAATGGCGGTGATCGTTTTGAAGACCGTATAGAGAGGTCCACCAAAGAGACCTACCTGCTGACCTGTAACAACAGCGAGGGTTGTTGACTTTCTCAACAAGGCGATGTTTTCCAGCGTACGCGCTGTCGAACCGAAGGCGCTGTTTTGCTCACGCAAAACCCGCGTGAGAGTCTCTCTGTCGTACGTCCTTGCTTCGACCTCCTTGATGATCTGCTCGTACGACGCATTCAATCGAAAATTGGAAGGGAAGAACCTGCGGACTTCATTGAAGTCGTACACATAATCAAAAAACATTTGGGAGAATCCTCCCGCGGCGGCGGGAAGCTGACGGTAATCGATCCAATCCATGAGGAGGTCTGCTGTGAGAGATGTTGGTGAAAGCGTCGAGGCTTCTCACGTTCGTGGAGAAATATAACTGTATGTTGACTTTATATCAATGGAACGCTATATTGGATGTGAGTTCTGATTGAGGGAGCGCAGACTCCGCCACACCTGAAAGTTCACCCGGCGCAACGAACGAACTGATCTTTCGCAATTCATGCTGAGAGTTTTTCTTCTTTTCGCACTCGCGCTGTTGCCATCCGCGGACTACGTTGTTTCCTCTTACACCCTTTTTCTTCACCACAAACATCAACACGTTATCCAGCAAGCACTCGCGAAGCACGCTTCGCAAAGGAATGCTTATGGCTGATGAGCATGAAGTAAAGAACAACGCAGACGAAGGAACGAAGGAGACTGCCAGGAAAACTCTTCCGCCCATTACGTCGGCGAAACCGGCGAGCGGGGGTTCGCGGACGTTGCCACCCCTTACTTCAGCGAAACCGGCAGGAGGGGCAACACCAAAACCGACTCTACCTCCGCCCGCTTCAGCAAAACCCGCGGGCATACAATCGCAAGCATCGCCTGCGCGCCCTGCGCCGAAGCCCGTCCCGACGGCAACCGCAACTCCTGCACCCTCGGAGCCATCCGCACCCCCTGTGGGCACCGTTGCACGCGCCGCAGGTTCGGTCCCCAAGCCGGCAGCCGAAGTACGCAAGCCCAAACAAGACAGACCCCCGGAGGACGACCCCGGTATCTGGCGCATGAGCCGGAAGAATTTTCTGAACGTCGCCGGATGGTTTGGGTTCGTGAGTTTTTTGGTCACCGCAACGCTCGGAGCAATCCGCTTGATGGTGCCGCGTGTGCTGTACGAGCCCCCCTCGGCATTCAAGGCCGGTTATCCGGAAGACTACATCATCGGCGAAGTCAACGAGAAGTACAAGGACGAATACCGCGTCTGGATTGTCCGCGAGACCGACGGTTTCTACGCGCTCTCGGCCATCTGCACCCATCTGGGGTGCACCCCGCGCTGGCTGGCGTCGGAAAACAAATTCAAATGTCCGTGTCACGGTAGCGGCTATCATAAGGATGGCATCAACTTCGAAGGGCCGACACCTCGCCCGCTGGAGCGATTGAAGATCACGCTCGCCGATGATGGACAAATCCTTGTCGACCGGAACGTGAAGTTCCTCTACGAAAAACAAGAGTGGTCCAAGCCCGACGCGTTCTTGAAATACGGCTAACAACTCGGAGAGGTGTATGCTCGGCATACTCGATCAACTCAAATCCAAGTGGGAGAAGACGGACGTCTACAAATCCATCTTCCGCCACGGTTATCAGGACACGCAGCGCAACAGGGCTCTGCAGATTGTCGACAACGTGTTCTTGCACCTGCACCCCGTGCGGATTACGCGCCACGCAACGAACATCGGCTACACGTGGGGGATGGGGGGCATTACGTTCCTGCTCTTTATCATCCTCACCATCACCGGCGTTATCTTGATGTTCTACTATCGGCCTGCTGCGGAGTATGCTTACGACGACATGAAATACTTGATGAACGATGTCGCCTTCGGGCCTCTGATGCGCAACATGCATCGATGGGCTGCGCACGCGATGGTCATCACGGTGATGCTGCACATGTTCCGTGTGTTTCTGACCGGTTCGTACAAACCACCGCGACAATTCAACTGGGTCATCGGCGTCATCCTCCTCACTCTGACACTCCTGCTCAGTTTCACAGGCTACCTCCTTCCCTGGGATCAGCTCGCAATCTGGGCGGTTACGGTAGGCACCAATATGGCTCGGGCGACTCCCCTGTTGGGCCACGAAGGTCCATTCGGCCCCGAACTGGGCATGCGCATAGACAACGACGTGCGGTTTGTCCTGTTGGGCGGAACGCAGGTTGGACCGCCCACCTTGCTTCGTTTCTACGTGTTGCACTGCATCTTCTTTCCCCTCGTCGCAGCGATTCTCATGGTTGTGCACTTCTGGAGAATTCGCAAGGACGGCGGCATCTCAGGACCTGATGTAACGTCGAAGAAGATCTGATCCGTTGTTCGTCTTCACCAAGTAGAGAGTTATGGAACACCTGTTGAAAATCATCTCCAAACCGGACAACCTGCCGATTGTCTTGATGCTTGTCCTGACCATCTTCTATACCTGGTTTGCGATGAAGAAGGCTTTGCACAACGACAAGCAGGGACTGCCGGAGGAAGCGAAGCAGGCGGACAAGGTGCAAGTGTGGCCGTTTCTTGTGAAGGTCGAATTCCTCGGTGCGTTGGTCGTAATGGTGATTCTCACCTTCTGGTCGTTTCTCATCGATGCCCCGTTGGAGGAACCGGCAAACCCGTCGTTGACACCCAATCCCTCCAAGGCACCGTGGTATTTCTTGGGTCTGCAGGAGTTACTTGTATACTTCGATCCGTGGATTGCAGGCGTTGTGCTTCCGAGCTTGATCATCTTTGGGCTGTGTGCAATTCCGTATATCGACATCAATCCGAAGGGGAATGGATACTACACATTCAAAGAACGCCCGTTTGCCATCATCACGTTCTGCTTCGGCTTCTTGCTCATGTGGGTGGCGTTGATTGTGTTGGGGACGTTTTTCCGCGGGCCGGGATGGAATCTGTTCTGGCCGTGGGAGTACTGGGACACGCATCGTGTGGTGGCGCTGACCAATGTCGACTTCACGGAGAAGTTCTTCGGCGTTCCGACACGATTGGTGGATGATTCGCTCAATCCGCTGGCAATGGCTATCGGCGGTGCAGCTATTCTTCTCTGGTATGCAATCCCCGTGGTTTATTATATCTTGAAGCGCAACACCGATCTTCTTCGGAAGCTGGGTCCGCTTCGCTACGGCATCACGGCGTTTCTGTTCATGACGATGATGGCAGTGCCGGTGAAGGTTATTCTTCGTCTGACATTGAATATCAAGTACATTCTGGTTACTCCGTTCTTTAACATCTAAATCCTTTCGGTAAGGAGCGAGTTCGTGTTCAACAAACGTGCGCACATCCCGATCGAGCAACGGAACTACAGCACGTACTACGTCGTCCTCTCCGGATTGCTGTTCCTCGGTACGATGTGGGCGGTGGTTGACGAGATCGCTACGCGCCGTCCCTGGAAGCATCACCAAAAGGAGTTCTACACCCTGGCAGACTCGCTTCTGCAGCAACGCATCGAGCAAGCAGCAGCCGAGATTGATTCCTTTGCCCTGCAAGAAGCGCAGGCGCAACTGAAAGCGGCACAGGATTCCTTACACGGCGAACGATACCGGCTGCTCATGAAGGAGTATGAACTAACGGCGGAGAAGCTGATCGAAGAAACGCGGGAGTATCAGTTTGCCAAGAGCCGCGGGGATGAAGCCTACTACTTTTACAAGAAATCTCGCCTCGAAGGCAAAGAGGACTTAGGGGAGAAGAAAAAGCTCGAAGAGAACGAAGCCCAGATGGCGCAGCATCAACGCGTGATGGACGTTCTTCAGGCACGCAAGGATTCCCTGCTGGCGATCCTCAACGAATATCGGCAGAACGAGCGCAAAGCGCGCAATGCCGTCAATGATATTCTCAAGAATGTTCAGAAGTGGCAGACACGACGTGAAAGGCTTGCCGCGGCGCCGATCGAGATTCGCCAGGTGATGATGCTCGACTACGACCGCAATCCGTTCAACGACCCGAAGGCGCGGGTGGATCGATGCCAGACCTGCCATCTGGGATGGAATGAAGAAGTGATGGAGGATGCGCGCGAGCCCTACAGGAAACATCCACTGCCGGAACTCCTTGCAACACATAGCCCCGAAAAGTTTGGATGTACGCCCTGCCACCGCGGGCAAGGGGCGGCGCTCACCGCGGGCATGGCCCACGGCGAAGACGACCACTACTGGGAAAATCCTCTCCTCCGCGGAAAGGACGTGTGGGCATCCTGCAACGAGTGTCATGAAAACGAAAGTATCCTTGCAGGCGCGCCAGAGTTTACGAAAGCCAAGCGCCTCATGATCGAATCCGGTTGCCACGGCTGTCACGAAATCAAAGGCTACACCGACCTGCCCAAAATCGGTCCTCAGCTCACGAGCATCAGTTTCAAGACCACCCCCACGTGGGTGTATCGGTGGGTGAAGAACCCGAAGGACTATAACCCCCACACGCGTATGCCCAACTTCAAACTCTCTGACGAAGAGGCGGAGGCGGTGACGGCCTACCTTGTGAGCGTATCGGAAAAGGGGAACTTCGCTTTCGCTTCGCCGAAGGGAGCGTACGCGGGCGGGAGTGTCCAGCGCGGGAAGGAAGTGTTCGAAACGGCCGGCTGCCAGGCGTGCCACGTGGTGGGAGAGATGACGAAAGTGCGTCAGGCGCGCGGCACCAGCTACGATATTGCACCGGAACTGACGCGTGTGGGCAGCAAGGTGAACCCCGAGTGGCTGTACGATTGGGTGCGCAACCCGCGTCACTTCAACCCGACAACGAAGATGCCGAACCTCCGTCTCACCGATGGCGAAGCGAGGGATATCGTCGCGTACCTGATGACGCTGAAGGACGAGCGGGAGCTTCCCTCGCCTGCACTGGACCTCGCGTCGGAGCAGGTGGTCAAACGCGGCGAGAAGGTGATTCGTGAATACGGATGCAACGGGTGTCACCTCATTCCCGGCATGGAAAAGGAAGGACGTGTCTCAGTCTCGCTCTCCAACTTCGGGCGGAAGAAAGTGGATGAGATGGATTTCGGCGACACACATGTGCCGCATACGTGGCATGACTGGGTGTACAACAAACTCAAGAACGCCCGGGTCTTCCAAACTGATCGCATCGTGCAAAAGATGCCGGTGTTCTCCTTTACGGAGGACGAGATCACATCGCTGCGCATGTTCCTGCTCGCGCAGACGAAGGACGAGCCGGACAAGCGTTACGTTCGCGCGTTCGACAAGAGGCAACAGAACATCGAGGCCGGCCGGCGTGTGGCAATTCTTTACAACTGCCAGCAATGCCACCAGCTCGAGAAGGATGGAGCCTACATCACCTCGATCATCGAAGAGACGGCGTTCCATCCCCCCATCATCACCGGAGAGGGTGCCAAGGTGCAAGAACAGTGGCTGTATGCGTTCCTGAAGCAGCCATCGCCGGTCGGGCGGAATTCTGTCCGTCCGTGGGTGCCGACCCGCATGCCCACGTTCCACCTTACCGAAGAAGAAATCAACAAGGTGCAAAAGTATTTTCTCGGATTGAGCGGCCAGGAACTTGAACTGCGAGATTACGCTGCGTTCCAACCCGATCCGAAGCTTCTGCCGGTGGGCAAACAGATCTTTGAGGACTTCCAGTGCTTGAAGTGCCATCCGGCGGGCACGGTGTCGGCCAGCCCCGGGGAAGTCTCGACATCAGACCTTGCGCCGAATTTGCAGCTCGCGCACGCCCGCCTAAAGCCGGAATGGATTGTCCAGTGGCTCGCTGATCCAGGGAAGATTCAAGAGGGGACACGTATGCCCACCTTTTTCCCTGATGGCCAGTCACCGTTGCCGGATGTGTTGGACGGCGATGCACACAAACAAATGGTGGCAATCCGTGATTACTTGTGGACACTCGGCAAACCTGTACGCGCAACGGTTGCTGTCAGATAGTTTCATCCAAATCAATCCATCTCACATACTATAAATGGAGACAAGAGAATGAACAAGATACTCGCTATTGCTCTTTCCACGTTGATTGCAGGTTCGGCGTTAGCCGGCGATGTTGTAGGGAAGGTGGTGTTCGAAGGGACGGCGCCCAAGGCGGCCATTCTACGGATGGATGCGGACAAGGTGTGCAAGGTCGCACACAAGGAACCGCAGAGGAGTGAAGAGGTGGTGGTGAATGCCAACGGCACGCTCAAGAACGTCCTCGTGTATGTGAAGGACGGCCTTGGCACGCGCAAGTTCGAAGCACCGGCAACGAAGGTGACGTTCGACCAGGTCGGATGCATCTACGTGCCACATGTGCTTGGCATTCAAACCGGGCAGGAGCTTGAGGTCGTCAACAGCGACCCGACACTGCATAATGTTCATTCGCTGTCGAAAGCCAATCCCCCGTTCAACATTGCGCAGCCGAAGAAAGGGATGAAGCTCACCAGGAGGTTCGAGAAGCCGGAAGTGTTCAAGGTCAAATGTGAAGTACATACTTGGATGGGGGCGTACATTGGTGTGTTCAACCATCCGTTCTTTGCAGTCACGGGGGATGATGGGACGTTCACGCTCTCGAAACTTCCTGCGGGCGAGTACACGCTCGAAGCGTGGCATGAGAAATACGGGACGCAGACAGGAAAAGTAAAGGTAGATGCCGCGGGCAAAGCCACGTTCGATTTTAAGTTTGCAGCCAAATAATCTTCAGCCCCGGGCTTGTCATTTTGCCACTTCATCGAAAGGAGAATCAGTCTTGAGCGACGACATCCGACAACATCACGCGCACAAGCAGGTTGAAGGTGTTGGCGTTGGGGCGCATGTCCATGTAGCGCACGAAGAGCATGCGCACGAATTGAGCTTCATCCGCAAGTACATTTTCTCCACCGACCATAAAGTGATCGGCATTCAGTATGGCATCACGGCGTTGCTGTTTCTCTTGTTCGGCTTCACGCTGATGATGATCATGCGGTGGCAACTGGCGTATCCGGGTCAGCCGCTTCCCCTGAAATGGCTTGCGGATGTGCTCGGCACCGAGAATATGCCCGACGGCATCATGCTGCCGGAGTTTTATAATCAACTGGGCGCGATGCACGGAACCATCATGGTGTTCCTCGGCGTTGTGCCGTTGGCCGTCGGTGCATTCGGCAACTACATCGTGCCACTGCAGATCGGCGCGCCCGATATGGCGTTTCCCAAGCTCAACATGATGAGCTACTGGGTGTACTTCCTCGGCGGCGTAACGATGCTGGTCAGCTTTTTCCTGCCAGGCGGCGCTGCAAACTCGGGCTGGACGTCGTACGCTCCGCTTGCCGTCATCGCGACGACCGGACAAACGGCATGGCTTATCGGGATGCTCTTTCTCATCACATCCTCACTGCTCGGCTCGATCAACTTCATTACCACGATCATTCAATTGCGTGCTCATGGCATGACGTTCATGCGGCTGCCGTTCTTCGTGTGGGCGCAGTTTGTCACATCGTTTCTGTTGTTGCTCGCATTCCCGCCGCTGGAAGCTGCCGGCATCATGCAGTTGATGGACCGGGTTGCCGGGACGAGCTTCTTCATGCCCAGCGGTTTGGTGGTCAGCGGGCAGCCTCTGCCGTACACGGGCGGAGGGAGTCCGCTGTTGTGGCAACACCTGTTCTGGTTCCTTGCGCACCCGGAGGTATATGTGCTGATTCTGCCGGCCATGGGGATTGTTGCCGAGATTATCGCCAACAACACGCGCAAGCCCTTGTGGGGCTACAAGTCCTTGGTGTACGCTGCGGTGTTCCTCGGCTTCATGTCGTTTGTCGTGTGGGCGCACCACATGTTCATGACGGGGATGGGCACCGTGATTAGCTCGTTCTTCCAGACGACGACGATGATTATCTCGATTCCCTCGATCATTATTCTCACCGCGTTCTTCCTTTCGCTGTGGGGCGCGTCGATCCGCTTCACAACGCCGATGCTCTTTGCGCTGGCATTCCTGCCGATGTTCGGCATTGGCGGGCTGACAGGGCTACCGTTGGGCCTTGCGCCACCCGATATTCACTTGCATGACACGTACTACGTCATCGGGCATTTTCATTACGTCGTCGCTCCGGGCACCCTGATGGCACTCTTCGCCGGCATCTACTATTGGTACCCGAAGGTGACGGGACGAAAGATGAGCGACCTGCTCGGCAAGATCCATTTCTGGGGTTCGTTCGTTTTCCTCAACGGCGTGTTCATGCCCATGTTCATTCAGGGGCTCGCCGGTGTGTCCCGAAGACTGTATGACGGTGGGGCGCAGTACGCGCATGCGCAGGGTGTGCTTCAGTGGAACGAGTTCATGTCGATTTCCGCCTGGCTGTTAGGCCTCGCGCAGATTCCGTTCATCATCAATTTCTTCTGGAGCATCAAGAAGGGAAAGAAGGTAGAAGAGAACGTGTGGCAGGCCACGACGCTGGAGTGGGCGGCAACAACCTCGCCGCCGTTGGCGCACGGCAACTTTGCGCGCATCCCGGAAGTCCATCGCGGTCCGTACGAATACAGCGTTCCCGGCGCACCGCGCGATTTTCTCCCTCAAAACGAAAGGGCATAGCTCGCTATGGATATTCCCTATACCTCAACGGCCCGTCCCGATACGGGTCTGTTCAACGCCAAGCTCGGCATCTGGCTTTTTCTTGCATCAGAGGTGATGCTGTTTGGCGCGTTGTTCTCTTCGTATGTCCTTTTGCGTGTCGGTGCGCCGTCGTGGCCGCACGGCTACGAGATGATGAACATTCCCTTGGGAACCGCCAACACGATCATTCTTATAGGCTCCAGCGTCACGATGGTGATGTCCTGGGCTTCGCTGATGATGAAGCAGTTCAGCAAGTACAAGCTGTACATGGGGTTGACGATCCTTCTCGCCGCCCTGTTTTTGGTGAACAAGTATTTCGAGTACTCGGCGGAGTTTCATCACGGACGTTTCCCGAGTACGAGTACGTACTTTGCCATCTACTACACATTGACGGGCTTGCATGGACTGCACATCCTTGGCGGTATCATCGTCAACTCGTACTTGTGGGGACCGGGGACGAACATGTGGAAGACGGATCCGCAACGGTTCACCAATCGCGTCGAAGTCGCCGGCCTCTACTGGCACTTCGTGGACCTCGTCTGGATTTTCCTTTTCCCAACTCTTTATCTCTTGTAGGAGGAGAACGATGGACTCGACTCATATTGACGATGTAAAGAAGAGCGTCAGAACGTACATTCTGGTCTTCGTGGCATTGATGGCGCTGACCGTTATTACAGTAGCCATCTCCACGTTGCACCTGAATGTCGCCGCTGGCGTCACGGTGGCATTGATCGTGGCTGCAATCAAAGGATCGCTGGTCGCGGGGTTCTTCATGCATCTGATTTCAGAGCGGAAGCTGATTTACGCGACACTGATGCTCACGGCGGTCTTTTTCATCTTTCTGATGTTCTTACCCGTCTCAGCGTATCTCGATAGCGTGGTGCATTGACGTGTCGCTGAGAGCAGTCCATATTGTCTTCATCAGTCTCTCGATACTTCTGGCTCTCGGCTTCGCCGGCTGGGAGGTGCAGAGGTATGTGGAGTCGGGCGAGAGGCTCGAATTGACTGCCGGCATTGTGTCTTTCGGTGTAGCAGTCGGCCTTGTTGTGTACGGAATGTATTTCCTCAAGAAAGTAAAGCGTGCAGGTCTCACTCAGGACAAGGAGGGTTGATATGAAACGGGCGTACCGCATCTTGCTTGCTGCATGGGGAGCAGCACTCATCACTCAGGCGAAGGCGTTTGCCTGCCCAAGTTGTTTCGGGGCGCCGGATTCGCCGCAGACCGAGGGAATAAAGTGGGCGATCCTCAGTCTGCTGGGCATAACAGGCACTGTGTTGGTTGGTGTAGGGGCGTTCTTTGTTTACTTACGAAAGAGGACAATCGAATTCAACCGCCGGTTCAGCGACATGCTGAATTGATTTCTCATTCGGAGGATTTCTGCTATGCACGATCTGTTAGGGCTTCCCATTGACGCATCGGCGCACGGGCATCATATCGACGAAATCATCGTCATACTCCACTGGCTCATGTTGGTGTTGTTTGTGGGATGGGGCTCGTTCTTTGTGTATTCTCTGATCCGCTTTCGGAAAAAGAGGAACCCGCAGGCGGACTATATCGGCGTGCGGACGCATGCTTCGAGCTACATTGAAGTGGCCGTCGCGTTGTTCGAAGGACTCCTGCTTGTCGGCTTTGCAATTCCGGTCTGGTCGAATGTCTGGACGAACTATCCCGCCGAGAAGGATGCAGTCGTCATCCACGTTGTGGCCGAGCAGTTTGCCTGGAACATTCACTATCCGGGGCGAGATGGAATTTTTGGCCGTCGGGACATCA
>CAZIKE010000015.1:0-40077 GCA_964539775.1 uncultured Chitinophagales bacterium | reverse complement strand
CGGAGGCGCGGGAACTCGTGGCACGTATGGTGGACAACGGCCTCGAGGCCGAGCAGGAGGAGTTGGAGCAGGTGGTATTCTATCTCGCGCGCACGTATGCCAAACGGTGAGCGGGCAGGAGGAGGATGGAGGAGTGGATGGATGAAGCGGTGACCGTGAGTTCCCCCTGTCTCGATGCGTGAGTGCCCTTGCCAGGCGGGTTATGTAAAATTACATAATGTCAATTAACATAATGTCGATTTGCATAATTGAACATTCCGTGTGTATATTATGCCGCACCACAGAAGGCACGACGAACATACGGTAGCGTTCCATGATTATGGAGAACCCCTTCCATTACGGGGAAGTTGTAACGGGGGAGAACTTTGCAGATCGTGAAAAGGAACTCTCAGCCCTTGTATCGGATCTGCACGGCTCGACACGCATTTTCCTCGTTTCGCCTCGGCGGTACGGTAAGAGTTCCCTGCTTGCCAATGTGATCCTCAGGCTCAAACGGTCGGGCCTATACGTCGCCTACATCGATCTGTACAAGGCACCGTCGTTGAGAACGTTTGCCGAACTTTACGCATCGACGATTACGACCGCGGCGAAATCCAAGCTGAATGAAGTGGGCGATTTCTTCAAGCAGTTCGCTCCCAGCTTGAGGCCAAAAGTGAGCTTGACGTCGCCCGAAGGTGGAACGGCGGTGACCTTTGACATTTTGTTTGAAGGAAGAGAGGTACAGAAGAAGCTGCGGGATATCTACCAGCTCCCGCAACGTATTGCCGCCAAGAAGCGGAAGAAGTTCGTTGTTATTATTGACGAGTTCCAGGAAATACTGAATCTTGGCGGTACTGAGATGGAGAAGGAAATGCGTGCTGCCATGCAAACGCATACCCATGTCAATTATGTCTTTGCCGGCAGCAAGCACGATGCGCTCATCGATATGGTGCGAAGCAAGTCCCGACCGTTCTATCAAATGGGGAAGATCATGCTGCTGCGGAAAATCCCGCGCGAGCATTTCGTTCCTTTTCTCCGCGACAAGTTTCTCAAAACACGGTACCATGTGATGACAGAAACAATCGAGTATATTCTTGATGTTGTAGAGGACTTCCCGCACAATGCCCAGTTTCTCTGTCATGAGATTTGGGAGATGAAGCAGCGCGACCGGAAAGTGGACGTAAGGGATGTTCAGCATGCGCTGGACAAGATTCTTGAGAGCAACGCTCCTGTCTACCTGAGCTTATGGGACACGCTGAGCCTTTTGCAGCGGCGCGTGCTCACAGCACTGGCGCGGGAAGGAACCACGGGCCTATTCTCGCGAGACAAGGTTGCTCGCTATGAACTTGGAACGCCCGCGTCCGCGCAGACCGGAATCAAGGGATTGCAGAAGAAAGGCATCGTTGACCGGGAGAACGGGACGTTCTTTTTCTCCGATGTTTTCTTCAAGCATTGGATTCTCAAGAACATCCAGGCGTGAGACTGAATGCGCGAGGCGAACCAGAAACCTGAACCTCAACCCCCGAATCGTGAATCCAAAAACGAAAATCCAGAATCCAGAATCCTGAATCAATCAGCAAAGGAACCACAGCATGAGTATACTCGTCAACAGGAAAACGAAAGTGGTAGTGCAGGGCATCACCGGAAGCGAGGGGACATTTCACACATCGCAGATGCTGGCATACGGAACGAACGTCGTTGCGGGTGTTACGCCGGGCAAGGGTGGTACGATGTACGGAGGCAATGAGAAGGATCGCTTCGTTCGCGAGGTGCCGGTCTTCAACACGGTTGCTGCAGCAGTGCAGGCAACGGGCGCCGACTGCTCCGCGATTTTTGTGCCCGCGGCCTTTGCGGCCGACGCCATTATGGAAGCCGCGGCCGCGGGCGTGAAGGTGGTGGTGTGCATTACGGAAGGGATTCCTGCACAGGACATGGTGCGCGTGTATGAGTTTGTCAAGAAGAATGGAACCGTGCTCATTGGCCCAAACTGCCCGGGCATCATCACGCCGGGCGAATGCAAAGTCGGAATCATGCCGGGCTTCATTCACAAGAAAGGGCGTGTGGGTGTCATCTCGCGCAGCGGAACGCTCACCTATGAAGCGGTGAATCAACTGACCCAATTGGGCATCGGGCAATCTACCTGCATCGGCATCGGCGGCGATCCGATCATCGGCACACGCTTCATCGATGCGGTGAAGTTGTTCAACAAGGACGGCGGCACGGACGCGATCATTATGATCGGGGAAATCGGCGGGACTGCGGAGGAAGAAGCGGCAGCATACATCAAGAAGCATGTAAAGAAGCCGGTGGTGGGATTCATTGCGGGACGCACGGCGCCCCCTGGTCGGCGCATGGGGCATGCGGGCGCCATCATTGCCGGCGGCAAGGGTACCGCTCAGGAAAAGATGGAGGCCATGCGAAAGGCAGGCATTCATGTTGTCGAATCTCCTGCACTCCTGGGCGAGACGATGCGTAAGGTCCTTGTCAAAAGGGGACTGCTGAGAGTGAAGAAGAACGGGACGGTAAAGAAATCCCGATCAGAGCGATCCAAGCGGAAGACGAAAAGATAGTTGAGCGAAGCGGAAGACAAAATACCTATCTCCCCAAACAACCAACAAGGTGAAGCGATGAAAAACGTCGTACTCGGTGCACTCGTGGCGGCGGTGATCGTGTTTGTGTATCAGGCGATGTCGTGGATGGTGCTGCCATTTCATGCCAGCACATTGAAGTACACACCGCAGCAGGATGCAATTCTTGCTGCACTGACAGCCAATCTGCAAGAAGATGGCGTTTATGCCATCCCCAATCTGCCGCCGGGCAGTACGCAGGAACAGTACTCGGAATTCGAGAGAAGCATGATGGGGAAGCCCTCGGCGGTGGTGCACTTCGATGCTCGCTATGAGGGCATGATGGCCTCGCAGTTTATATGGGGGTTCATCATTGACTTCGTTGCTGCGTTAATTCTCGGATACGTTATGTGGACGGCACGCGCGTCCTTTGCGGGCTTCGGCGCGAGGGTGTTGCTTGCTCTCGGCTTCGGCGTCTTCACCGTCTTCCAGAGTTCGCTCATGATGGCCAACTGGTGGCAAACACCGTGGCATTATCTGTCGGGTGAGGTCATTGATCACATGCTTGGCTGGCTGTTGGCAGGTCTGTGGCTTGCATGGTGGATGGGCAGAAAGCAAGCAGGCGCATCGAACTGATAGCGTGTCTGTGTCCAACTCTCTCAACATTTATTCTCTACACTCACAGAAGGAAACTCATGGCAGTCGAACGTACACTTGCAATTCTCAAACCGGATTGTGTCAGGAAGAATCTTCAGGGTGAAGTGCTCGCGCGGATTCAGCGGGCGGGCTTCAAAGTTCTGAGCATCAAGCAGATGCGGCTGACGAAAGAAACAGCCGGCGCGTTCTACGCGGTGCATAAGGGAAGGCCGTTCTACGATGTCTTGGTGGAGTTCATGTCCAGCGGCCCCTGCGTGCCGATTGCGTTAGAGAAAGAAAACGCGGTGGCCGATTTCCGCACGCTGATTGGTGCGACCGATCCGAAAGATGCGGCCGAGGGAACCATCCGCAAACTCTTCGCCGACAACAAGGGCGAAAACATCGTACACGGTTCGGACTCACCTGAGAACGGCAGAATTGAAGTGGCGTTCTTTTTTAGTGAGAGTGAGTTGGTATAGAGGTTCGTCACTCGTCATTCGGCACCGGGAGGATGGCGCGTCCTCCCAATTTTTTTCATGCTCGAACACAAGGTCGTTATGCCCCTCAAGCCCTGGAAGAAACTCTCTGAAGAGATTCTCTTCAAGAACAAGTGGTGGGCGTACAAGCGTGACACGTACGAACTGCCCAACGGCACAATCGGAGAGTACAACTACGTCCACATCGGTGGCTCAGCGATGGTGGTGCCGATCATGAAGGATGGTCGTGTGCTGCTGGTGAAGCAGTACCGCTATCTGAACGAACGGGAGAGTGTCGAGTTTCCCTGTGGCAGTGTGAAAGAAGGCATGTCGCACGACGAAACCGCCCGGCGCGAGCTGGCGGAAGAGACGGGCTACGCTTCGAGCCGCTTCGCGCTGGCCGGCGAGTTCAATCCCTACAACGGCGTGACGAACGAGATGTGCAGGGTGTACATCGCTCGCGATCTCCAGCACGTCGGCGGTACGCCCGATGAAACAGAAGAGTTTGAACTCGTTCCTCTGACCGCGGACGAGATCGACGAGAAAATCCGTAGCGGCAAGATCTGGGATGGAATGACGATCGCCGCGTGGTGCCTTGTGAAGAACAACGTTCGTGGTTGACGCTTTCCGGCGCGGGAGAACAGCCGATGAGTGTCGGATCGAGGTGATACCTGAGGCAACAGGATCGGGCTATGCCGATTGTTTGCGCTCTTCGAACGTGTAGAGCGGCTCTTTCTTCTTGAGGATGACGTCCCGGGTAATCGTGCACGTGGCGAGGTGTTCGCGGTCGGGCAGGTGATACATGATATCGAGCATGACTTCTTCGATAATGGAACGCAGTGCCCGCGCTCCGGTACCCCGTTCGATGGCTTGCTGGACGACCGCCTTGATGGCCGATTCCTCGAAGTGCAGCTCAACGCCCTCCATCCTGAACAGCTTCTTGTACTGCTTGATGAGAGCATTCTTTGGTTCGGTCAGGATGTTGCGGAGTGCTTCTTCGTTCAGCGGATGAAGGGCTGCAATCAAGGGCAGGCGGCCGACAAATTCCGGTATCATGCCGAATTTCATCAGGTCTTCGGGCTGCACAAGCTGCAGCAGGTCGGCACCATCGACGTCGTGCTTGCTCTTGATCTCGGCGCCGAAGCCCATCGGGTTCTTGTTGACGCGTCGCGCAATGATTTTGTCAAGCCCCTCGAACGCCCCGCCGCAAATGAACAGGATGTTCCGTGTGTTGATGTTGATGAGGCTTTGCTCGGGGTGTTTGCGTCCTCCTTTGGGCGGGACCCCGGCAATCGTTCCCTCCAGAATCTTCAGGAGCGCTTGTTGTACTCCCTCACCGGACACATCACGGGTGATAGAGGCGCTGTCGCTCTTGCGTGCGATCTTATCAATCTCGTCGATGTACACGATCCCGCGCTCCGCCTTCTCAACATTGTACTCCGCGTTCTGCAAGAGATGCACGAGGATGGTCTCGACGTCGTCTCCCACGTAGCCGGCCTCCGTGAGCGTGGTGGCGTCGGCGATCGCAAAGGGAAGGTCAAGGATGCGGGCAAGCGTCTTGGCAAGCAACGTCTTGCCTGTCCCGGTCGGGCCAATCAGCAGGATGTTCGTTTTCTCGATTTCGACATCGTCGATGTCGAACAGATGTTCCCGTTCGTCGATCCGCTTGTAGTGGTTGTAGACGGCAACAGCAAGACTTTTCTTTGCCTGCTCTTGTCCGATGACATATTCGTCCAGCGCTTTCTTAATCTGGACAGGCGTGAGCGTCGCCTTCGAGCCTTTTCGGGCCGAGTAGGCTGCAATGTTGCTGCGGATGATATCGACCGAGCTGGAAACGCAGATGTCGCAGATGTACACATCTGGCCCGGCAATAATGCTCTGCACTTCCTCGGGGCTTCGCCCGCAGAAGGAACAGTGGATTTTTTCTCCACCACGCGATCGTTGTGTCACTTCCTCGGCTCTTTCTCTTTCTTGAAGTAAACGACGTCGATCAGACCGTACGCCTTGGCCTCTTCTGGTGCGAGGTACCGGTCGCGGTCGGTATCCCGCTCGATATTCTCGATCGGCTGTCCGGTATGATGCGCAAGGATTTGGTTCAAGCGCTTTTTGGTTTTGAGGATTTCTTCCGCCTGAATGCTGATGTCCGAGGCAGTCCCCTGCACGCCGCCCCACGGCTGGTGGATCATGATGCGGGAGTTGGGGAGAGCCGCGCGTTTTCCCTTCGTGCCGCCTGCAAGCAGAACGGCGCCCATGCTGGCCGCCATGCCGATGCAGATGGTTGCGACATCGGGCCGAATGTACTGCATGGTGTCGTAAATTGCCAGGCCCGAAGCAACGTTGCCGCCCGGACTGTTGATGTAGATGTTGATGTCCTTATCGGGGTCCTCCGATTCGAGAAAGAGCAGCTGAGCAATCACCAGACTGGCGACGGTATCGTCAATCGGCGTTCCGATGAAGACAATCCTCTCCTTCAACAGTCGCGAGAAGATGTCATACGCACGCTCTCCGCGGCCTGTTTGCTCCACCACCATCGGCACCAATTGATTGAAGATTCTCATCCGCTGTCCTTTCCTGTGCTGTCTGACTCTACTGAAGAATTTCGTCCTCTTCCAGATCATCTACCACCTTCTCGGTCACACGGGCATGCTCTTTCAAGATTGCCATGAGCTTTGAGGAAAGCACCCGCTCGATCCCGGCGTTTGACGTCCGGTAGTACTGGAGCAGGCGCTGCTTCTCGATTCCGAGCGAAGCCGCCTCGGCTGTTGCCAGCCGATCCAAATCCTCTTCTGTTGCCGTGATGCCCTCTGCCTCGATCAGCCGTTCGCGGAGCAATGCCCACTTCGCCTGGAACACGGCGTGCGCTCTGCTCTCGGCGCGGAAGCGCTCCTCGTCGAACCCGCGAGGAAGACGCCCGTCCCGCGAACGATTCTTGATGTCTTCAACAAACGAGTCCAGATAGAAGTTCACCAGCGATTCAGGAACAGCGAACTCGTGCATCCTCACCAGCTCGTTGATGATGGCCTGCTCTACCATCCGGTCGGACTGCCGTGCCCAGTATGCTGCAAGGTCCTTCCGCAGCCTGTCCAGGAAAGCCACAGTGGTTGCGGTGCTTTCGCCGGTGATCTTCTGGACAAACGCATCGTTGAAGTCTGGAAGCTCTACCTTCTCAATGCGCTTGATATGGAGTTCAATGTGGTGGTGATGGGTATGATCCCCATGCTGTGAGTTGAACCGCACACGATAGCGGCCGCCAACCTCTGCTTGCGTCAGGGCAGCGCGGATTTCCTGGACCAGCGTCTGGTCTGCCAATTCGAAGCGCGCATCCGGCGTCTTCTTGCCGATGAGCGGCATCCCATCGTCGGCGAGTTCCTGCACGTCTGCGGTGATGACGTGATTGTCGTTGTCGCGGACAAGCGTAACGCCAAGCATAGTGGCGTTTGCCCGGCGCAGACGATCGATCTCGCGTTGGATTTCTTCTTCCGTGACGTGATGTACCGGTTTCTCTACTGCGATCCCCTTGTAGGGTTTCAACTCGAAGGCGGGCTTCACTTCGTACTGGATGGTAAACCGGAAGTGCTGGCCGCGCTGAAAATCTCTATTGACCATCGCCGGCTGACCGATCGGCTCGATGTGCTTCTCCTCCATCGCAGAACGGAATGAGTCATTTGCAATCTCGTCCAATGCATCGTTCTCGATGGCCTCGCCGTACAGCTTCTTGATCATCTCCAGAGGCACTTTCCCCTTGCGGAAGCCGCGTACTTCAATCTTCGGCGCGACCTGCCTGTATGCGCGCTCGAAATGCGGCTGGAGCTCTTCGGCGGTCAGAAGGATTTCCGCCTCGTGCTGCACGTCGGAGATGGTATTGATCGTTACTTCCACACTCGCACCCTTGTTCATTCGTGGCGTGGGTCTAAGCACGCCCACCTGCCTGTGCCGCGGGAGAGACTTGAACTCTCACGTCCTCACGGACACTGGATTCTAAGTCCAGCCTGTCTGCCAATTTCAGCACCGCGGCGGAGGCAGGCAGGTCCGCTCATGCCGCTCCATGCCCATCATTTTTCGCAATCAAGATAACGAATTTCGGATGGACACACAAGAAACCAGGCTGCCTGCAGGATACCTACGACAGCGGCAGCATCATCCGAATGGTCGTTCCCTTTCCGGGTTCGGATTCGATGTCGATGGTGCCGTTGTGTTCATCAATAATCTTTTTGACGATGGCGAGGCCGAGCCCGGTGCCGTGCTTTTTGCCGGTGGTATAGAACGGTTCGAACGCTCGTAGACGCACTTCGTCCGTCATGCCGATGCCCGTGTCGGCGAACTCGATAAGCAGCCTCTCGTTGCACTTGCGTGTCCGAATGGTGAGCATTCCCCCCGAGGGCATAGCATCTGCTGCGTTGCCGGCGAGGTTTTGAAACACACGCAGCATCTTTTCCGCATCCATCCGTGCAGGGCCTGTGTAGTCGAATTCCTTCACGACGGCAATCCCCTTCTTGGTCAGATCGCTCTCGATGAATTGTAGCATCGGAGGAAGAATGTCCGCGAGGAGGACGTCTTCCACATTCATCTCGCTGACGCCGCGCGAAAAGTCCAGAATTTCTTGCGTCATGTTCACGAACCGATCCACTTGCTTCATCATCATTTCCGCAATCTCCGCCGCTTCCTTGTTCTCGGTTTTTGCCTTGATGATCTGGGCGTGGATCCGCATCGCAGCCATCGGGTTCTTGATGTCGTGGATGATGGAGCTTGCCATCCGCCCGATCGTGCTCAGCCGTTCACTCTGCAGCAGTTCCTTCACCAGCCGTGCATTCTCCAGGGCTATCGCGGCGTGGACGGAGAACGCATGAATGAACTCCTCGTCGTCCTTGGTAAACGTACCGCCCCGCTTGTTCAAGAGCTGGAAGACGCCAATGATGGTGCCGGCTTTGTCGCGGAGCGGCATACACAACACGTTATGGGTCTTGTAGCCGCTCTTCTTGTCGATCTCAGGGTTGAAGCGCGGATCCTTGTAGGCGTCGGCGATAATAACGGTCTCTCCAGTTTTCGCCACATAGCCTGCAAGTCCCTTCCCCATCGGCATGCGAATTTCCATCACCTCATTGCCGTTGGTGACTTTCGACCACAACTCGTTCGTCACAGGGTCGATGAGGTAGAGAGTACCCCGATCCGCGCGGATGCTGGTGGTGGCCGCCGTAAGAATCAATCCCAGCAGCTCGTCGCTGTTGAGGGTAGAGTTGACCGTTTTGGTCGCCTCGATCAGGAGCTGCAGCTTGTCGACCTGCGACTCGAACTCCGCCGACTTCCGCTCAAGTTCCTGCACGAAGAGCTGATCAAGGGTGCGCAACCGCAGAGCAAGTCGTTGCAGCAGATTCCGGGCAAAGGTCCTGCTCCGATTGAGCAGTGTTTCGTAGTGGTCGTAGGCGAGGCTGATGATCGTGGAATCGGTTTCGGCAACGGCGCGTGCCGAACGAGGGAAATCGTCGATCAAGGACAGCTCGCCGAAGAAGTCTCCTTCATGCAGGACGGCAAGAAGCGACTCTGTGCCCGTTTTCGTATATTTCACGACGTGAACCTTGCCCGTCAGAATGAGATAGAGGTCCCGGTCCTTCGTCTGTTCATCGAAGATCGTCTCGCCGCGCTTATAGTGATGTTGCTGCAGGGAAGGCGCTATCTGGCGCAGCACACTCCGGCTTACATTCGTAAACAGGGCGTTTTTCTGGACAAGGTCGAGCAGGGCGCCTGGGCCGTTGCGGGAGCCTCGGCGGCGTAGAGCGGTGGTCTTGTGCCCCTTGTGCTTCATTGTGGGAATGGAATCAAATGCCGCGTGTGCTTGTAGCCGGTAGCGTGTGGCGTCGTAGTATAGAGAAATCGAGGAGGAATATCAAGAATGCGAATGGCATCACGCCATGGCCGATGACGTTGTGCTGCGAACGATCGAGCTGGGGAAGCGCTACAAGCGACGCTGGGCAGTGCAGGGAGTGAGTCTCGAAGTGCGCCGCGGCGAGGTCTTCGGCTTTCTCGGTCCCAACGGCGCGGGCAAGAGCACCACCATCCGAATGATCCTCTCGTTAGTGAAGCCGACGCAGGGTGAGGTGCTGCTGTTCGAGCGCCCGCTTCGCTCGCATCGCGAGGAAGTGCTTGCCCGTGTCGGCGGGCTTGTAGAGAGTGCCGACTTCTACGGCTATCTCTCGGCGCGCAGGAACCTGGAGATCGTCGGCGCGCTGCGCGGCGGTTGCTCGAGAACCCAGATCGGTGAAGTCCTCGAACTGGTCGGGCTGACGCAGCGGGCCGATGACAACGTGAAGACGTTCTCTCACGGCATGAAGCAGCGACTCGGCATCGCGCAAGCGCTGCTCGGCTGGCCCGAATTCATCGTGCTCGATGAACCGACGACGGGGCTCGACCCGCAAGGCATCAAGGAAGTCCGCCACCTCATCCGACAGCTCTCCTCTGAACGATCCATCACCATCTTTCTCTCGTCGCATCTCTTGAGCGAGATCGAACAGACTGCCACCAGCATGGCGATCATCAACAAGGGAAAGCTCGTCGTGCAAGGCAGAGTGCGCGACTTGCTCAATGAGGGCAGCAGCATCGTACAGCTCGACGCTTCACCGATGGACAAAGCGGTTGCCATCGTTCAACAGTTTCCCGGCATCGAGCGCATGCACAGCAACGGACAAACCATCGAAGTGAAAATGCCCACCGCGGCAGTGGCGGTATTGAACGAACGGCTCGTCCGGGAGGGTGTCCAAGTGCAGGCCGTCATTCCCAAACGATCGTTGGAAGAGTACTTCCTCTCCATCACGCAAGGAGCATCGGAGATCGATTGACGATGATTCTACGCTATGAAATGTTGAAAACCTACCGGAAGTGGCGGACGTACATCGGCTTTCTCGCAATCCTCGTGCTTGTGCCCGTGGTGGAGATTGCTCTGAAGCTCGAAGGCGGAGGAATGTTGCGACGGATGACGCGAGAGCTCACGCAGGATTTTCTTCTGGTGGGGAACCTGTTCAATGCATATTTCGTCACCTACTTCATCATGAACAGTCTGTGGGTGCACGTCCCGTTCCTGATCACACTTGTTGCAGGCGACCAGCTTGCGGGAGAGGCGACGGGCGGAACCTTTCGCCTCATCCTCATCAGGCCCGTTTCCCGTACGCGCATCCTGTTCGTCAAGTACGTTACGACGCTGGTCTATGTCTGGACGCTCATCTTCTCCCTCGCGTTGCTCAGCGTCGGGCTTGGCGCGTTCCTGTTTGGGTTGGGCGATTTGCTCGTCCCCGGACGAACGCTGACGGTGCTTCCTCAGACAGAAATGCTGTGGCGTATGGCGCTTGCGTTCGGATTGGCAACGCTCAGCATGTGGTGTGTCGCGTCGCTGGCGTTTCTGTTCTCCTCGCTCGTCGAAAACGCCATCGGCCCCATCATCGGCACCATGGCGGTCATCATCGTGTTCATCATCATATCCAACATTCCTCTTGAACTGTTCGAATCCATCAAACCCTATCTGTTCACCACCTACTTCACCGTCTGGCAGAAGGCGTTCGAACAACCGATTCCCTGGGCAACCGTTGCCGACCATGCAGCAATTCTTGTCGCCTTCTGCGTTGGCTTTTACGCCGTTACTTGGTATATTTTTGACAAGAAAGACGTGTTGAGTTGATCTGCCGCCTTTCTCCTGAGTGCATCGCTCACGACTCTTACCACTACAGACAAGATAACCTCATGAACCTCTCCGCCATTCAACATGCTCTTCGCCAGCGCAAGATTGACGGCTGGCTGCTGTGCGACTTTCATAACCGCGATCATCTTGCCTGTCGGGTGTTAGGACTGGATATGACCAAGATGACGACGCGGCGGTGGTTCTACTACATTCCCGCCAGAGGCGAGCCGCGCAAACTCGTTCATAGCGTGGAGCCCAGGAAGTTAGATGCTCTGCCGGGCAAGAAGGAAGTGTATCTGGCATGGACACACCTTCACACCTCGCTCAAGAAAATGCTCGGCGCACCGAAGAAGATTGCAATGCAGTATTCCCCCAAGAACAACGTTCCCGTCGTCTCCCTGGTTGATGCAGGAACGGTGGAACTGGTCAGGAGCTTCGGTCACAAAATTGTTTCCTCGGCCGATCTTGTCCAGTTGTTCGAAGCGACGATCAGTGAGGAAGGTTACCGCATGCACAAAGACGCTGGGGCGATCGTGGATCGCGTTCGCGCAGAAGCGTTCGACCAGATCCGCAATGCCATCGCAACGGGCAACGGCATGACGGAGTACGACCTGCAGCAGTTCATCGTGCGGCGATTCAAAGAGGAGGGATTGGTCACCGTGGATCCTCCCATCGTAGGAACGAACGACCATCCCGCCGATCCCCATTTTGAATGCACGCCGGACAATGCGCGCCCGTTCAGGCAGGGCGACACCGTTCTGATTGACCTGTGGGCAAAGCTGAACACACCGGGCGCCATCTACTATGACATCACCTGGGTTGGGTACATCGGTGAGCAGCCTTCGCCGAAGTATCAGGAAATGTTCAACGTTGTCAGGAGTGCGCGCGACGCTGCTATCGCTCTGGTTCAGGAACGTTTTGCGAAAGGCAAGCCTTGTTACGGCTGGGAGGTGGATGATGCCTGCCGCAACGTCGTGAAGAAATCCGGCTACGGCAAGTTCTTCGTGCACCGCACAGGTCACTCCATCGGCGAAGAAGTGCACGGCAACGGTGTGAACATCGACAACCTCGAAACGAAAGACGAGCGACAGCTTCTGCCCGGTTGCTGCTTCTCGATTGAGCCCGGCATTTATCTCGAAGGCGAGATGGCCGTGCGCACCGAGGTGAACATGTTCATCCGCCACGATGGTGTGCCCGAGGTGACGGGGGAGATTCAACAGGAACTCGTGCGCATCTAACCGGGACCTGTGGATCGCTCCGACCCGATCCGGAAGCAGGGGACGGCCCGGCAGTGCATCGCCTCTCAGAGAAGTGCTCTCAGTTTCTGGTACCCGGCTCGGCTCACGTGCAAACGCGCTCCATCCTTGAGTATCGCAACGCGGCTATCCTTTGCATACGGCTCGATCTTCACCAGACGGTCGATGTTGAGGATGGTTGAACGATGAATGCGGATGAATCTGTTGGGATCGAGCTGCTCCTCAAGTGCTGAGAGCGTCGTTTGTTTGAGATAGCTCTTGCCTTCTGTTTTGATCGAGACGTAGTCATCCTGTGCTTCGATGTAGTCGATCGCGTTGACCGGAACGATGTGCACCTTTGCGCCGCTACGGATGAGGAGACGATCGAGGGGCGCGGCGGCACGACGGACATCCCGCACCAGCTCGTCCAGGGACGTGCTGGCAGTGGAAGGCAGTGACTGCCTGACACGCTCGATTGCCTGATCGAATCGTTCCTGGCTGAACGGCTTCAGGAGATAATCCAATGCATGAACCTCGAAGGCCTTCACCGCGAACTGATCGTGTGCTGTGGTGAAGACGACGGCAATGTTTCGTTCAATCAACTCCAGCACCTCGAAGCCGCTGAGCTTGGGCATCTGAATATCGAGGAAAAGAATGTCGGGTTGGAGTTCCGTAACGGCTTTGACGGCCTCGAAGCCGTTGGCGCATTCAGCAACAACCTCCATGTCCGGATGGCGACCCAGATACTCGCGTACGATCCGCCGCGCGAGCGGTTCGTCATCTACGATGATAACGTTGATTTTGCGAGAAGCCATAGGAAGAAAGCAACCCTGAACCCTGAACCCTGAACCTCATACCCAGTCCCGCACTGGAATTCTCAGTTCGACTGTAAACTTCGTCGCACCGTTTTGCACCATCAGGCGCGCATCATTCCCGTAGAGACTCTCCAGTCGTTTTCTCACATTCGTAAGGCCGACTCCTGTGCTGTTGCTTCCGGGTCGGTGAGCATCACAAGGATTGGAGATGCGAACGAGGACAGCGTTGCCGTTTCGCCGTGCTTCAAGTGTGATGGTTCCCCCTTCGACCAGATGCGAGATACCGTGGTTGACGGCATTCTCGACAATCGGCTGGAGAATAAGCGAAGGAACCGATACATCTTCACACTCCTTATCGAGTGTGGTCGAGAACAACAGTCGCGATGCAAATCGTACTTGTTCAATCGAAAGAAAGGCTTCGGCGAGCCTGAACTCTTCCTTCAAGGGGATGAGGTGCTCTTGCCCCAATCGTAACGTTGCACGAAAGAACTCTGCAAGGCGCACGGTCATTGCCCGTGCCGCAGGAGGATCCATGGCGGTGAGGGCGCTGATGGAGTTCAGGCTGTTAAACAAGAAGTGCGGTTGAAGTTGGGAGCGAAGCGCTTTGAGCTCGGCATCTCGCGCAAGTACCTGCAATTCGAGTGCCCGTCGCTCTGCGGCACGCGTGGCATCGAATGCGAGCAGAAGGTAGTGCACGACAATGCTTAGCAAGAACAACAACGTTCCGAAGCCGAGCAGGAGGGGTACTCCCGCATCGAACTGCGGCTCCAGATCGGTGAGCTCGGCAGCACGGGCAAGCAATGTAGCAAGTCCTTTTCCCACGGCCACCCACAATGATGAGGTGAGAAGCGATGCAGCAAGAAGCGTCGGAAGGAGTTTGAGGAACGGCGTCTGCTGGAGCGGAAACGCCTTGCACAGATACAACGCTGCGAGAGACATGAAGGCATAGAGAAGCGCCATCGGAAGAAAAAGCGCAGTGGCCTCGACCCACGTTAACGCGCTCATCGCAACAAACAACAAACACAACAGCCCGGCGATGACCAGCCAGACCGCCATGTACAGAAAGAAACGTTCGCGTCGGGTAAAGATGGGATGCATAGGTTAAGGTACGCATCTCGAGTTCGAAATCCCAGCGTCGAAAACCATGGCAGGCTCTTTCATCTCGACAATCACTGGCGAGACCCTGTACACTTGAGCTGTTGCGCCATAGCATGGAGCGGATTGAGCGCCGCTCAGTTCGTCACCTCCACGCCGCCCATGATAATCGTGCCGCGAATGATCAGCCGTTGCTTCTCATCCGCCGTCTGTTTGAATGTCTTATCATCGAAGCCGCCAAGGATCGGCGTGCCCTCGAAGATCACCGTCCACGTGTTGGGCACTTTAATTTCGATGCCGCCCCACAAAGCGAACACGTCAATCATTGCCGGACTTTTGGCGATGGCTGACTGGCGCAGGTCGATGTCGCAGCCGCCCATCACTGCGGTGAGTTCGCCGCCGCGAAAGTCCCGCGTGTGCACGTTGCGTTTCGTTCCACCGAGGAACGCTGCCGCGTTAACGATCGAACCGCTCTCCGTCTCGCCCGACTCTTTCGTCAGGCGTTCCGTATCTCGTCGTGAAGCAGCGCGCATCAGCATTGTCACGCCGAGGGCTACCAGCAACAGAGGCCAGAGGTCCCACAGTCTGAAAGAGAAAATATCCAGCTTGTCCGCCAGCAGCGCGGCGCCGACGAACGTGATGACGATGCCCCAGAATCTGCCACCCCGCGATTCCGGCTGAAAGATTTTCGACAGGCCATAGACGATCAGCAACACGGGCCAGTATCGCAGGTAATCTTTCGCATAGAGGATGTCGAGATTATCGAGCGTGAAGAGTACGCCCACAAGAAGAAGTATCAACCCCAAAACGAACTGGGGAGTGATGCGGAATGGTGATTTCTCGTTCATGCTGTTCCTCGCTTAATATCAGGATGAGTGTTCTGTGGATGATGGATCACGCTGTTCGAGCCTCCGGCGTCGAGCTTCTTTTTCCGCCGCATTCCAGATCAGGTAGATCCCGAAGGCAATGAGAAGAACCGGCCATGTGTCGCCGAATCCGAGATTCCCCACGCGAAGGAGCGAGACCTGACACCATACCCCGAGGGCCAGAAGCCAAAACCCTTCGGCATAGCGGCGCGTCATCAGTCGGCTGATGCCTCCGGCAACGAGAAGGAGGGGCCAGAATCTCCAGATGGAGACGCGCTCGATCAACCCCATAGTCATGAGCAACAAGAAGAATCCGATGGCGACCAGAAGCCCGCCGATGAGCCACCGCTGTGAGAGCCAGTGTCGTGCCATTTCCATGTGTCCTCCGTTTGTTGTTGTGCCGTACAAATATACGTCCGGCGTGGCAGAAGGTTGGGACCTTTTCGGTGAATGGCGGAGAGATATCGGTGAGCGGAGGGATTAATACACGCTGCTACATCAATCCAACGGGATCTATGTCAATACTGATTCGCACGGTGGAACTGGTGCGCGTGCGGTCGGCAAGCGTCTTTCGAATTGCGGCGTGCATTGCCGTGCCCGCCGGGTCTTTCGCCTTCGTACTCTTGATGATGATGTGCCACCGGAAGAGGTTTTTGATCTTGCTGATCACCGCAGGGGACGGCCCGAGGACTGTGCATGGGCTCTTCTGAGCGCACAGCGCACGCGCAAAGCTTTCGGCTTCCTTTCTCACCCGCTCTTCATCTCTCCCCTTGAACTCGATGAGCGCAAGCCGGGAGAAGGGTGGATAGTCTAACTCGCGTCGCTCCTCTAATTCTTCCTCCATAAACCCGACATAGTCGTGGTCAACCACGTGCTGCAAGGTGTGATGCTTGGGTTGATGAGTTTGGATGATCACCTCTCCATTGAGCGTGCTGCGCCCGGCCCGCCCGGCGACCTGCGTGAGAAGCTGGAATGTTCGCTCCGACGCACGAAAGTCCGGCAGCAGCATCTGGATGTCGGCGGAGATTACGCCCACGAGCGTTACGTGCGGAAAGTCGAGCCCCTTGGCAACCATTTGTGTGCCGAGGAGGATGTCGGCCTGTCTCTCGCCGAACTTCTTCAGCAGACGTTCATGGGAGCCTTTGCGCGTTGTGCTGTCGAGGTCCATGCGCAGAATACGCGCCGTGGGGAAGAGTTTCTCGATCTCGAGCTCCACGCGCTGCGTTCCGGCGCCGCGTTGCTGGAGCGCTACACCGCGACAGTTCGGACACACCGAGGGTGGCTTTTCCGTGTGCCCGCAGTAGTGACAACGCAGATGCTTTCGTGTGATGTGATAGGTGAGCGTGACGTTGCAGCGAGAGCACATAAACGAATGCCCGCAGTCCATGCACTCGATAAACGGTGCAAAGCCGCGTCGGTTTTGGAGAAGGATAATCCCCTCGTTCTTCTCGAGCCGATCACGAATGTTGTCTCGAAGGAGTGAAGAGAACGCCGACTGCTGGAACTCGCGCAGCTTCATTTTCTGGTCTTCGGGTGTTGCTGCTTTCGCCTCCTGATATTCGCGTTTGCGCTCCTCGATCATATCCACGATTGTTATCTGGGGCAGAGACACGTGCTGCACACGTGCCGGCATTTCGAGCAACCGGTATTTGCCGTTCTTCGCGTTGAAGTAGGACTCTGCCGACGGCGTTGCTGAGCCGAGCACAACCACGGCGTTGTTCAGTTTGCCGCGGACGATGGCGACGTCACGAGCGTGATAGCGCGGCGCTGTATCGAACTGCTTGTACGATGCCTCATGCTCTTCGTCTACCACAATCAGTCCGAGGTTGCAGAGCGGAGCGAATACGGCCGACCGCGGCCCGATGACGACGCGGTAGTCGCCGCGCCGCGCTCGTTCCCACACCTCATGGCGCTCGGTGGGCGCCATGTTACTGTGCACCACCGCGACCCGCTCCTCAAAATGACTCTTGAACCGACGCGCAATCTGCGGCGTGAGGGAAATCTCCGGCACCAACACCAACGCACTTGTTCCTCTCCGCAGGCAAACTCGTATCGCTTCGATGTATACTTGTGTTTTCCCGCTGCCGGTAACGCCGTGGAGCAGATACACCATCGCGTTTCCTTCCTGCATTGCGTGCGTCACCGCATCCAACACGCTCCGTTGTGCATCGTTCAGCGCAATGCCAAGCGTTTGTTCTTCCGTCCCGTACTGTTGCTGTGTGGGGATTTCCCGCCTCTCTACCGTAAGCAGACCGGAGGTTCTGTACTCTTTCACGATTGCATTCGACACGCCGGATTTCTTGAGCAGCTCGCGGAGAGACAACTCCTTGATTCCCTCTCCGTGTAATGAAAGAAGTGTTTCCAGAAGCCGTCGTGCCTTCTTCTTTTTCGGGCTGAGGATGTCAAGCTCATGCTTGAGTCTGCCCACGTCGAGTGCAGCGAGAAGGACGACGTCATCTGTCGGGAGCTTGAGCGTACGTCGCGGAAGCATCTCCTCCGTTGTGAGAAGGCCGGCTTTCACCAGTTCGTTCAGCACCGAGTAGATATTCTTGAGCCCCGTTCGCTTTTGCAGTTCAGAAGAAGTGAGCGTACCGTGCTGCACCAACAGGTCGAAGAGCTTTGCGCGCTGCCGTGATACCCGCCTTGCCTCGGCGACAGCTTCGGGGCTTGCCGTCGGTGCAAGCCGCACGATGCGTTTTGTGGATAAGCGCAGGCCGTGCGGTAAGGCCTGTTTCACAACTTCGCCGAGTGGCGCCATGTAGTACTCCGCAATCCATCGGCAGAGCTTCAAGAGTTCCTCTGAGAATACCGGCGCGGGATCGAGGACGTCCCTGATGGGTTTGAGCGATGGGAGGGATGTAGATGCAGGATGTTCGACGATGAGACCCGCGGCATACTTCGTCCCGAACGGGACAAGCACGCGCACACCTATCGTTGCGGAACGTTCAAGCTCCGGCGGAATCACATACGTGAATGTGGAATCAACCGCAACGGGCAGTGCAACGTTGGCGAGCTTGTGCATGAGGGAATATCGAAAGAAAATCCGCAATCCACAATCCTCACGCCGAGTGATTCCTTGCACGATTTCCGGTAGCGTTGCGCTGTCTTTTGATGTAAATTGTTGCCATGAAACTGAGTCATGAAGAAATGTTCAGTGCGATGGTGAACGACGATGCGTCGTACGACGGGAAGTTCTTTGTTTGCGTGAAGTCGACGCGCATCTTCTGCCTGCCCTCGTGCAAAGCACGACTGCCGAAACCGGGGAACGTTGTGTTCGTTGAGACACGTGAGGAGGCTCTTGCTGCCGGCTTTCGCGGCTGCAAACGCTGCCGGGCCGAGTTCTATCCATACACGCAACCGCCGTGGTTGGATGCTGTGCTGGGGGCCGTACAAACCACAACGGGCAAGTTGGATGAGAACACGCTTGCGACTCGCGCAGGAGTGGACATCTCGACGATCCGCCGGTACTTCGCATCATATCTGAACACTACACCGATGGCGATGCATCGACGGTTCCGGCTGCAGCGCGCGCATGAGTTGCTGCAGCGCGGCACGGATTCGTTGACTGCCGCGCTGGAAACGGGGTTCGAATCGTGGAGCGGTTTTCGTGATGCGTTCATCAAACAGTACGGTTATCCGCCGGGGAGAGTTCATGGCGCCTGAGCACATCATCTACGGCATCATTGAGAGTCCGATTGGCGAGATCATCATTGGCACAGTGAGCGACGCTTGCTGTCTCTTCGAGTTCCATGACCGGGGCGGCATCGACCGGATCAAGGCCCGGATGCTGAAGCGCTGCAAGCGCGAGATGCAAGAAGGAAAGAATGACGTGCTCCAGGAGGTCGAACGTCAAGCGATGGAATATTTCAGCGGCACACGACGCTCGTTCGATCTCCCGATCGTTCAGCAGGGAACAGCCTTTGAGCTTTCTGTCTGGCGAACACTCATGAACATTCCTTACGGCCAGACACGCACGTACGGCGACATTGCTTCTGAGCTTGGCAAGCCCGGTGCCTCACGTGCAGTAGGCCGCGCCAACGGCGCCAATCTCATTCCGATCATTGTCCCTTGCCACCGCGTGATTGATGCAAACGGAGACCTGCACGGCTACGGGGGCGGGCTATGGCGCAAGCGGTGGTTGCTGGAGGACGAAGGGGCGATGACGAGGCAGATGGTTGGGGGAAGTCAGTCCGCTCACTCCATTTCCATCCTGTCAAACACCAGTTCCAAACGTTCGATCAACACGTCGTCGCCTTTTGCTTGCAGGGGGGAGAAGGAGTAGCGGAGAGGCCATGCTTTCCTGAATGTCCACGTCAACACGATATCCGTTCGTTCTTCGTTCTGCAGGTGAATCGTCACGTTGCGGAATGCATTCCGGTCGCCGTTACGAATCTGATCCAGCCACTGATACAAATCGAGTGAGCCAATCACGCCGCGTTTGAGTGTGAGGTTTCCGTACTTCACGCGACCCGGAAGTTTTCGCACGCCCGAGTCGCGCTCATTGCCGGTTCTGTATTCAATGATCTCTATCTCCGTGTCAGGGAGAACGATTTCCGAAAACCCTGCCTGCACACTCTGTGGGTCGCCGGTGCCGAGGTCAACAAGATAGTTGTGGTTGCTGTACGGGTTCATGCGTTGTATCGCCATGACAGTTCTCCTGTGCCGCTTTTTCGGAGGTAGTGGATTAGACTTCTGTACTGTTTGATTGTCTCGAATTCTCCGCGGGCGGTATGTAGGCAATGTCTTTGTAGATGTCGAGGTCGTGAGTGATGACGTCTGAGTACGTGTTGTTCATTCGATCACGATAGCTGACGGTCGCCCGAATCGTTGTTGGCTGCTTCCTTTGGAAATACGACGTGCTGGTATCTAACATCGTCCGGATTTCCTTGTCCGGTGCGAGAAATGTGATGCTGCGAAAGACCGGGAGTGAAGAAGTGTCCTGCGTTCCTCCCAATCCGCTGAAGGCTGTGTTGAACGATGTAGTAACGTTCAGCGCGGGCGCGTCGCCGATGTTTTTGATGGAGATGAAGAACACACCCACCTCAAATACAAAATCTATGATGACATCCGGGCGAGGCGGCGGGATCGGCACCGATGACGCACTTGGCCGACTTTTCTTTGGGGAACGTTCCATGCCGGCGGAGGAATCGGTATTATTTTAGAATGCCCTTGACAATCCTCTTCAAGGTTGTTGCGCTACGAATGTTTGGCAATCCCAGGTCCGCCACAAGCTGGACATCGGGGAAGGTGGTGAGAGCTTCTAACTTTTCCGGTGAGTTGAACTGGCTTGCTTCGATCCGTTTCATCAGCGTTCCGAGAGGTAGGCCAACCTTTTCGATATCGGGATGTTTCGCAATGGCTGCACCAATCTCCTTCATCGTCCAGAGTTTTGCCACGAGAAGGTTGATGGCAGTCTGCGGCGGCACATCCCTCCCCGCTCCGGGCTGCTGACTGAGGACGATGTTGTCGAGTCGTGGATGGCGTTGGGTCGTGATCAAACCTGTTATGAGTTGCGCCCTCTCCAATACCTGCTTTGCCTTTTCTATGTTCACGTTCACGACGTCGGGAACTCTGACCAGCTCAGCAACCCCCACGATGTAGTGGACGGGACTTCCTATTGGGGCTTCTCTGCCGGCTGGGGGGTTCTGTTCGAGGATGGTACCGATGCCTTCAGTGGCCTGACGCGTTTTCCTCTCACCGGGGACGAGACGCGCCTTCTTCAAAAGTCCCAGCCCATCATCCTCTCTGTGCCCTACGATGTTTGGGACGCTCACCGTCTCCGCTGTTGCGATCGTGATGTCAACGCTTGAGCCGACGTCGACCGATGTGCCGGCCTCGGGCGACTGACGAATGACTGTGCCCGGCTCCGCCTTGGAGACTTCCTCGGCAATGGTACCGAGTCTCAACCCGATGTTCTGCAACACATCTTCAGCCTCCGCCAGCGTGAGCTTCAAGAGCTGCGGAACTTCTACCTGTGGTGCGCGTGCAAGAACAAGGTCTACACTCGCAGTTCGCGGGATGAGATCACCGGCATCAGGATTCTGATGGATGACGGTGCCAGCAGGCGCAGGACTTTGTTCTTCCGAGATTGTCCCCGGTTTCAGTCCAGCGCGTGCAAGTGCCGCACTTGCTGCATCCCTCGAAAGCCCAAGCAGCATCGGTACCTCGACGAGGTTCTCATCGGGCGATTCCGGCTTCGGCACGGTTTGGAAGACGAACCGAATGGTGCTGAGGGTCTCCGTCTGGAACTGCTCGCCGGGTTCGGGAAGGATGATCCGTACCGTCTGATCTCGCCTGTCCACGCTGACGAGAGATTTCAGATCCACGTCGAAGTGGCTTACGGTGTAACCGACTCGTTCGCCCGGTTTCGGCTCAAGGCTCGAACGCAACTCATCCATGGCCTTGCGGAAGGAGTCAACTAACTGTGTTGGCGTCGGACGGATGCGCTCTGCCTGCAGGCGATCGATCGTTTGCTGAAGACGTTCCTTTTCAGAGGTGAGCAAGGCAATCTGTTCACGGAGAAGGCGGATGGTCTCGCGCGGCTCCGGTTGCTCCAGGGCACTCAGCCGTTCGCGCAGTGCCGTCAGTTCAGCCTCTAGCTTTTGAATACGTGCGGTGGTATCGTTCTCAGCCACGGCATGACTCCTCGATCGTCGGTGGTTCCGTCATCCGGGTCGGCGCCGCGGCGGAATGGAGACAATGCGTGCGCGCACTTGGCTGGTTCCTGCAACATCCGCTCTGAACGTGTTCTGATACGCTGCGTTGAAGGGGGCTGCATAGATCCGCAGTTTCCGTAACACCACCTTCGTGTTCTTCACCGTATCCTCCGCCTGCATCGACAAGTTCATCTTTAACTCCACGTTCACTTCCGGCATGTGATACCAGGTTGCCTCAAGCCCGTATTCCATGAGAACAGGATCGGTTGATAGCAGCGTCTGCGTTGCGATGGAATTCAAGTCCAGTGCGCGCTGCGCATCGGCAACGCCCTGACCGATGCGTGAGAGAACTTCTGCCAGCGGACGAACGAGAACCTCCTCTACACGATTGGTGATGTGATCGGGCATGATCTCCTCCGTGTCGTGATGAAAAGGTGAAAGGGAGACGCGGCTCCCCCTTATCCAAAGGATTACTCCTCAGGTTCTTGCACAGTGATCTTCGGGATTGCGCGTTGCGGTGGTGGCACCGGTCGCAGCACCGTGCGCAGCAAACTCGATCCTTCTTCTTTGAAGGAAAACTTCGATGTGTACTTGGCATCCATTGTCGCTGAGTACGCTACCGTTGTTGTGTTCTCGACCGATGAGGAGCCTTTACCCACGAGAAGCGACATCAGGCCGCCGGTTTTGAACGCGGCAGTAAACTTTGTTTTGTTCTCGAAACTAAACTTCTGCCCGAAGCTTACCGATGTTGCGCGCTCGATCACCATCGTGATCGCCATCTTCACTTCGATGATTGTATCGGCAAAGTTGTAGAAGGTGGGATTGATCCCGTACACCAACAGTGGCATCTCCTTGTCGTTGTACAGAATCTCGGTGTTGGTTACATTGCCGTCAGCGTCCACCGTTTCCTTGATGGCGACGACGACCGTCCCTTCGGGAATTGTCGTGTTGGCAAGCGCCTGTGCTGTTTTGATGGAGTTTAAATCCAACGCCATCTGCGCGTGCGCAATTGCCAGCGCGAGTTTCTCGACCATTTCGGGGAACGGAACGTTCAGCAGCTCCTGTCCCACACTGACCGGCAGATTTGCCATGTTAACCTCCTTGTTGGTTGTTGGTTGAATGGAGCGGGATGTTCGATGCTGAGACCAGATGCCCTTCGTGATCGACGCGGATATGTCGGATCGGTCGCGGTCGAATGTGAACGCCTCCCAGCAAGGCAACTTCGGGACGGTGATCGAATGTTGAACGATATGCTTCATCGAGGTGAACGATCATCACGTAGCCCGCGTCGGTAAGAAGGAGGATCTTTCCTTGACAATGGTCAAGATCATCGGCGAGCCGCTTGACGACGCCCGCGTGGTAAGTCTTCTTGATTTTAATGAGGTAGGTTTGGTCAGCCATCCTGGCGCCGGATCGATTGTAGGTAGTGGAGGGAGGGAGTTATTTGCCTCCGTGTAACGCAGGCAAGCTATGACAATGCCATCATAAAGTCAAGAGAACGGGCGAAGTCATGTCACCGGAGTGTACACGGTTTTGCCGTTGGTGTCCTTTGTTGCACGGAATACTTGGTGTCGGTTGCGAGCGGGGTCATAGGAGACGTGCACCCACGAGTCGAATTCCTGAATGAGCTGGTCGAAGGGGAGGCCGGACTCCCGCAGTTTTTGAAAGAGCCATTCCACCGGTTTTCCCGATGCCGCAATGTCTGCGGCTTTGCCTTCAAGGTGCTGGCTGTTTTTTGCACCGCCAATGCCCGCGTTGACGCGCGGGGACCGATAGCCACTGGAGACGGAGATGCCCACCCGAAGTCTCTCACGCAACGGTTGCAGGATGTTCTTGCACAGACTCGTCAGGTTGGCGATGATCTCTGGCGACGGCTCGAACTGTTCCGTCATACCATTGCGGGTTGCCTCCTGACTGATGAGCATTTCACGCAATGTGAAATTCTTTGTGAGGGGTTGATCGAGACTCGGCATGGCAGTGTGGGGATTTGTGGATGGATGATGAGTTAGCGGCTGTCGTTAATGTGTGCAAGATATGTTCCGCCTGCTTCAAAGTCAATATGATGACTTGACCGTTCTATTGTCGGTCGAGATGCGGAGGCTTGAACCCGCGATAGGTGTCGAAGCGTGAGTCGTAGAAGACGATGTTGAAATTGCTGTCGCGCAGCGTGCCGCCTGAGGGGTAGAGGTAGAACTCAGAGATCGTCTCCGTTACTCTGTTGACGGGCTTGCCGTTCTCGGTGTAGAACTTCAGTGTGTAGTAACCGAGCGTGTACGGAGCGGTCTTCAGTTGCTCGAAGATGTTGTCATCGTTGAAGAGGTACATGTCCCCGGGCATGATGCTGTCACCTGCGATGCACCATCGTCACGCTGGCTTGGTCGGTGGGCGTGAGTTGCAACTCGCTGATGTTGACATGGGGCGGACGCGTCGCGCAAAACACGACGGCCTCGGCAACATCATGCGCCGTTAGCGGCGTCATGCCCTGATACGTTTTTGCCGCTCGCTCGACGTCCCCCCGAAAACGTACCCTGCTGAATTCTGTCTCCACCAGGCCGGGGTCAACGCAGCTGACGCGTACCGCTGTTCCCAGCACATCCATGCGCAGACTGCGGGTCAGTCCCACGACGAAGAATTTGGTTCCGCTATACACGTTGCCCATGGGATATGTCTGATGGCCTGCAATCGAGCCGATGTTGATGACGTGCCCTCTATTGCGCTCGATCATTCCCGGAAGAACCGCTCGCGTGACATACAGCAGCCCTTTGATGTTCGTATCGATCATTTCCTCCCAATCATCCACATTGCCTTCATGGAGTTTCGCAAGGCCGCGTGCAAGTCCTGCATTGTTGATGAGGATGTCGATGTTTTTCCAGTCGTTGTTGAGTGAGGAGAAGGCAATCTCTACCTCACGCCGGGAACGAACATCGAGGTGTATGGCGTGCGTTTCGATGGGGTGAGCGGCATGCAGCGTTTTCGCCAGCTCATCCACACGTTCTTTTCGCCGTGCGATCAGCAGCAGATGGCAGCCGAGTTTGGCAAATGCTTCTGCGCACGCAGCGCCGATGCCGCTCGATGCACCGGTGATGCAGACGATCTGTTCTTTGAGGGGACGCATGAGATGTCAAGGTTGAAAGTTCGGGATTCAGGATTCTGGATTCGGGATTCTCCCCGTGATGTGCGCTTCACAAGCGATCTCATTTCACTGCCTCCGCAATCGGGAACCGCGGCGCAATATCGACCGGAACGTCCTTGAGCTTGTCGAGCACCGCTTGCATCTCAGGACGAATCACTACATACGTGTCCAGCAGAACCTGTGCCTTATCGTAGTCCCCGTTTGCCTGCAGGGTAATGAGTTCGCCGGTAAGCTTAGCGACCGCGGCTTTGATCTTGCCGGGGTCGACACGGAACGTTCCGCTCGTTCGGTCGTACACGAATGCGCCTTCGTCCATCAGGTAATTGAATTGGAGTGCGATCCCTTTCCCGTGGGCTTCATTCAGCCCGAAGCGGACGGAACGAAATGAGCTTGCCAGAAAGGTTGTGTACATCTGCTCTTCAAAAGTCTTCTCCACCACTCCCTTATCAATGAGGTACTGCAATGCCCACAATCCGCTGATATCTGCTTTCGCCTCTTCGATTGCAGAATAGAGTTCTTTTAGTTCCTGGCGCACGGTCGTCTTCCGCCCATTCCGCGTGAGCGCCTGAGGACCAAGCCCGTGCATCAGCTCATGTGCGAGGATATGTGTAAAGAACGGCTCAAACGCGACCAGGTGCTGTTCATTCGGGGCGATCGCGACTTTTGCAATGGGGAGGAGGACGTGCGTGAACTTCGCCTCCTGCACGTTCTTCAACATCACACGCTTGCTTCCCTTTTCGGTCACAACACGCTCGTCGTTCGGTAGATTGAACGCCGCGGTTTGCACGCCTTTGTTCGCCTCTCCGCCCACGACAACGACGTCAACGACGCGAATGGGAGAGAGAGCGCCAAGCCTTCTGCCGCGATGCTGCTTTGCTACCGGCAGGTTGTTCTCCAGTTCTTGCAGATAGCTGGAGAACTTCGCAAGCTTCCTGGTTTCTTCGTCGTTCCGTAGAGTGATGAATGCTTCGAACGCCGCCTTGTAACTGAACAGCTCGTCCATATACGTCTCGTACGGCCCGATGGTCGGCTCGATGGGGCTATCGAGATCCATCCATGCAACGTCGCTGTCGTAGTAGTCGTTGCTGAGGAACGCTGCGGCGCGCTTGTTCAGGAAATTCTTGAGTGAGCGATTCTCGGTGAACGCGGCAGCCTCGCGAAGCAAAGCAGCAGCAGGCTCTAGCCACGTCCGATACTCTTCACTGTACGGGACGAGCTTCAGTTTCCGCTGTCCGTCGCGCCGGATGGTGGAGAAGAACCCGCGGGCTTTTTCCTGATCGGGCTTGGAGAGTGTTGCCACCCACGCCTCGAATTCCTCTTTCGTCATGTCTTCGGGATAATAGTTCGCCCCTGCCGGTTTCGGGAACGGGACGCCTTCGACGAACGCCGAGTCGTGGTCGAGCCCGGACCACGGGCTTTTGTTCAGCAGGAACATCCGGTATCGAAGCTTGCCTTCCGAGGATGTATCGGCAGCGAGGCGTTCCTTCAAGGCCGCGTTACCGCTCCAGACCTGGTTCAGAAAAATGTCATCCATCAGTCGCGAAGCCCGGATGAGTTTCTCGAGCGCTTGCCTGTCGCTTGGCGAAAGCCTGGAGACGTCGGCAGTGATGTCGGTGGGCGCGAAGCGGTTGAGCTTTGCCGCCAGTGATGATGCATGGCTCATGGGTTTCGATTCCTGTTGTTGTGTGCATCCTCCGCAGAGAACCATCATGAACGCGAAAAGGACGGGGGAGTATTTCATAGGGTTGCCTTTGCTGCTGTTTGTGCGATAGAAGAGAGGAAGGGCAATGACTACCATAAAGATAGGAACGGGAGACGGGAATAGCAACCGAGTACCATAAGCTGCACCTCCACTCGTACGGAAACCCGACAGTGAAAGAATCGTGTGCGAATCACGCGATGACATCGCGACGCTTCAGCCTTGAATCCCTCCGGAATCTTCTGTAGCTTCCCGCATGTGGTTGTGGATTTCTCGCGTCCTGCTCAGCTCTGGGGGGTCGAATCAGACACAAACCAGAAAGGAGGCGACCATGAAGCTCACACTCGGCAACATCCTGACTCTGTTGCTCATTACCATCACGGGCCTGGCCGGCAGCATCATCGTCGGCTTGATGGTGTACGGCGGCTCGGTGTTCACACCCACGCATCCCGGATTCTCGTTCCTCGCGTACGGACTGAGTGGTGGGTTCATCTTCGCATTCTACCACGTGCGGGGTCTGTCGGAAAGCATCACCGTGGCCGCAGTCGTAAGCGCCATCCAATTTGCCCTTGCCACGGCATGGATCACCGTTTTGAACGCGGCTATCTGGTCGTTTGGGGTCAACATGCTTGTGGTGGTTCTTGCGTTCATCTTCGAGCGGAAGCTTGCTCCGCTGAAGCAAGCAAAGTTTGTTGTCGTGGGACTTTCTTACGGTGCCATGTTCGTTCTGCTGACGCTGATTGTCGCCAGGCTCACCGGCGTGACGGATATGCCGGCTGATGTCTTTCGACACAACTTTGTTGATGGCTTGCTGATCGGTTTAGGATTGGGAATTGGTGTGGAAGGAGGGGAAGCGTTTGTGCACTCGCTCGAGCACCACAGAGCGGCAAAGGCCCAACAATCGAAGGCAGCGTAGTTTCCCAAAGCTAAGAAAACGGAGCAAGCACCTTCTTATGGGTGCAAACCATCGTCGGTCCCTGTCCCGCCCGCCCTGTCAAACAGCAGGCGAAGGGGACATCTGTGCAAACTCAGCCATGGCACCGTCTTTGCCAAAACTTCCTGCACGCACCAGTTGATGAGAGGATCTGTTTCTCCATGCAAACGCTATTCTCGAACGTTGATCTTGCGCTCCTGAAGAAGTACGACACACCCGGCCCGCGGTACACCAGCTACCCTACGGCTCCGATGTTTTCCCCCTCCTTTACCGCCGAGGACTTCCGACAGGAAATCATCAACACCAACGGCGCGGATGCCACGCCGGATCTCTCGCTGTATTTCCACTTTCCCTTCTGCGACACGCTGTGCTACTTCTGCGGCTGCACGATGCTGGTGACCCGCGACCGCAATCGCATTGGGGAGTACCTTCGGTACCTGAAAAAAGAAATCGACATGGTTGCACCGCTGATCGCTCCGCATCGACGCGTCACACAACTGCACTGGGGCGGCGGCACGCCGACACATCTTTCCCCCGAGCAGATCCTCGATATTGGAGAATACATCAAGGCGCGGTTCGTCATTGACCCGGATGCAGAGATGAGTGTGGAGATCGATCCGCGGGAACTCACGCAACGCCATCTCGGCACGCTGCGTCACATCGGGTTCAACCGCATGAGTATGGGCGTGCAGGATTTTGACGAACGCGTGCAACGGGCAGTCAACCGCGTGCAGCCGGAGGAGCTTACCCTCCAGGTCTTCAAATGGGCGGATGCGCTGGATTTCCAGAGCATCAACATCGACCTGATGTATGGGCTGCCGTTTCAAACGGTGGAGTCGTTCGAGCGGACGGTACGGCGCGTACTGCAGTTCTCTCCCGACCGTATTGCCGTGTTCAACTATGCGCATGTGCCGTGGCTGAAGCCTCACCAGAAGCTCATCCGCGCACACGACCTTCCGACGCCCGAGCAGAAGTTGGAAATCCTGAAAATGACGATCGAACTTCTTTCTTCCCACGGCTACGAGTACATCGGGATGGATCATTTTGCCAAACCCACCGATGAGCTTGCTCGGGCACAGAAAGAAAAGACGTTGTATCGGAACTTCCAGGGTTATTCGACAAAATCGTACGCGGATCTGTACGGCTTCGGCATGTCGTCCATCAGTCATTTTCACTCCATCTACGCACAGAACGACAAGAACTTGCAGAAGTATTACGACGCACTCGATCAGGGACGCCTTGCGACCCACGTCGGTTATCGCATGAGCTTCGACGACCACGTCCGCAAGCACGTCATCATGCGCTTGATGTGCGATTTGGAACTGGATAAGCGTGCTGTCGAGCGGCAGTTTGAGATCGATTTCGATGAATACTTCGCGGGGTCGCTGGCGCGGTTGCAGCAGTTTGTGGATGATGGTTTGGTGGAGACAAGCGCCGACGGTATTACCATCCTTGGGGCAGGGCGCTTGCTGCTGCGGAACATCGCGATGTGCTTCGATGCGTACATCGATTCCCTCAGCAAGACCAAGCCGGTGTTTTCCCGGACGGTGTAGCGGTTGCTTTTTTCGCGTGAAGTTAATATCATGAAAATGAATTTTATCGCACTCATTATCGAGCGGGGTTTGACCGATGGCGGATAACAGCGGAATGACAAAAGGATTCATTCTCGGCGTGCTGGCAGGTGGGGCGATTGGAGCAATCCTTGCGTTGCTGTACGCTCCCAAGAGCGGACGCGAGTTGCGTCGGGATATCAAAGCGCGGACAGATGAGTTGATGGAAAATGCCGAAGAAGTGCTGGAGAGCGCACGCAAGAAACTCCCCGAGATTACCACCGAGGCCAAGAAGCGCTCGGCGCAGGTGATTTCGGAGGCACAGTCACAGGCAAGCACGTTGTTAGAAGACGCCGATCGGGTGTTGAGCGGCGTGAAGCAGCGCGCCGCTTCCGTGGTGGAGGAAGGTATCAAACTCAAGGAGGCAGTGAAGGCGGGCGTGGAAACGTTCAAACAGGAACGAGAACGTTCATAACATTTCCCGAAAGGACTCCACGTTGGAAACCGCCCTCCTTGTTGCGCAGATCGTTGCTCTTGTTGCGGTCACTGCGGTGTGTGTGTTTCTGATTGTGGTGCTCGTCCGGGTGAAAGAGGTGCTCACGAATGTCGAGCGCGACATCAAGAGCGTCACGGAGCGCACGATGCCCGTTCTCGAAAATATCGACTACGTCTCGGCGCGCTTGAAAAGCATTTCCGACAACATCGACGACCAGGTGTTGATGGTGCGCGAGTCGGTCGGATCCATCCGAGAGATCGCCGACAACGTCGTGGCGCTCGAACGCAAGGTCCAGGCCCAGATTGAAGGACCTGTCCTCGATACTGTGGCGTTCGTTGCGGCTGTCATCAAAGGCGTGAGAGCATTCACGCAGCGCCTGCGGGCGTAACCTCTGTTCCCGGCGAGCAGAGGTTTTTTTCTTCTGCGTCAAGCAAGGTTCGCTTTCCAATGGGCTTCACCAATCATGCAGCGAGGCTGACATGAATCGTCTCAGCGTTCTTGCTTGTCTCCTTTCGATGGTTAGCGGAACACTCTGCGGTCAAAGCCGGGTGAACATCGGGATCAGCGGCGGCGTGCAAACGTCGCTCAAGGCCTTCGACGGCGGGAGATCGATCGGAGCGTTCGTGCTGTATCAAGTCTCCGATCACTTCCAGTTGAGTATGAGTTCGGGGTATATGGTGTGGCATGATGCACTGGATGGGAAGTTCAGCGCTGTCCCCGTCCTCGCCGGGATACGACTGCGTGCAGGGGCGTCCGACATTGTTCCGTACGGTGCGCTGGAGGTGGGACTGTTTTCCATTCGCACAACGGAAATGTTCATGACGCCGATTCCCCTCCCCGGCACCATGGGAGGTGGCGACACGCTGGGCTATCCAATTCCGATTGGCAGGTTCGATGTCCGTCCTTATCCGTTCCAACCGCTGCGGCGTTACGCAACGACGTTCGGCTATGCCATCGGGTTAGGCGTGATCCTGTCGGTGTCTGAACGGTTCGACCTCGACGTCGGTGCCAAGATGCAGTACCTGAACGATACACGAGCACTGCCGGATCACATGAACGTGCTCGTTCCCACGACGTACGGATCGACACACGAGTATTTCACGAGTTTGTCTATAGGCCTCTTGCTTCGTCTCTAAACTTCTCTTTGCGCATGAACCGTCTATGAAAGAATTCACACCCGATCACATCCGCAACGTGGCCCTTATCGGCCATGGCGGTGCGGGGAAGACGTCCTTCACCGAGGCAATGCTCTTCTCCGCAGGCATGACCACCCGCCTCGGTCGAGTTGAAGAGGGCAATACTCTCTCCGACTATCACCCCGACGAAATCGAGCGACACATCTCCATCAATACCTCCCTTCTGTTCTGTGAGTGGAAGAACACCAAGATCAACATTCTCGATACGCCGGGGTACACGGACTTTACGGGCGAGGTGAAATCTGCCCTGCGTGTAGCGGACACGGCGCTCGTTCTTGTGAAGGCCGTGGAGGGCATCGAGGTCGGGACGGAAATTGTCGGCAAGTACACGAACGAGTTTCGCAACGGCGTCGTGTTCGTCGTGAACAAGCTCGACCATGAGAACGCCGACTTCGACAAAGTCGTCCAGCAATGTCACGACTATGTAAGCCATGAAGTCGAAGTCATCCAATTCCCTCTCAACCAGGGGCTTGCCTTCGATACAATCGTCGATGTGATCAAGATGAAGGCGCTCACATACGAGCGCGGCACGAACGGCAAGTACGTCGAGATGGATATCCCCGCCGAGGCGCGCGAGAAGGCAGAACACTATCGCCGGCAGTTGATGGATGCCGTTGCAGAGTTGGACGAGGAGTTGATGAACAAGTACTTCGACAGGGGAACGCTGACCGATGAAGAACTCAAAATGGGACTACACCGCGGTATCCACGAGCGCAACCTTTTTCCGATTCTCTGCTGCTCGGCAACACACAACGTCGGGGTAACCGCTATCCTCGATTTCATTGTGGAAGATTGCCCCTCACCGGTGGAAATTGGCGCCACGCATGCGCGACCGGTGAACGTGACCAACGGGAACGATGCTGTCGTTGTTCCTCCCGACCCGAATGCGGAGCCTTCGCTGTTCGTCTTCAAGACCGTGTCGGAAGCGCACGTGGGAGAGCTGTCGTTCTTCAGAGTCTATTCCGGAACGATCACGCCGGGCCTTGACCTCATCAACGAGGGGAACGGAAAGCCTGAGCGCCTTGCGCAATTGTATGTGATGAACGGGAAGGAACGGAAAGAAGTCACCAAACTGATGGCCGGCGATCTCGGCGCCGTCGTGAAGCTGCGCGACACGCATACGAACGACACGCTCAGCAGCAAGAACTTCCCCGTCGTGTACCCGTCGATTGTATTCCCCGAGCCGGTGTACTTCCTCGGCATCGTCCCGAAGTCCAAAGGCGATGAGGATAAAATTGCCAACGGTCTGCATTCCCTCCATCAGGAAGATCCGACATTTGTCTTTCGCGTCGATCCGGAACTGCACCAGACCATCATCGGCGGACAGGGTGAACTGCATTTGCAAGTTGTGGTGAAGCGCTTGAAGCAGAAATTCAACGTCGAGGTGGATCTGACCGAGCCGAAAGTTCCGTATCGCGAAACCATCAAGGCCGTGGTGAAGGATGCGGAGTACAAACACAAGAAGCAAACGGGCGGGCACGGTCAGTACGGGCACGTCCACTTGCGGCTCGAGCCATTGAAGCGTGGCCAAGGCTTCGAGTTTGTGGATGAGATTGTCGGCGGCGTGGTCCCGGGCAAGTTCATCCCGGCCGTCGAGAAAGGGATCGTGGAGACGATGAAAGAAGGCGTGCTTGCCGGGTATCCCGTGGTGGATGTCCGCGTGGCGTTGCACTACGGCTCGTACCATGACGTGGACTCCTCCGAAATGGCGTTCAAGATTGCCGCCTCGCAGGCGTTCAAGAAGGGATTCATGGAGGCGAAACCTGTTCTCCTCGAACCCATCTACAACCTGGAAGTGAAGGTGCCCGAAGATGCGATGGGCGAGGTGATGGGAGATATTTCGAGCCGCCGTGGAAAGATTCTCGGGATGGAAAGCGCCGGTCACTATCAGGTGATACGGGCGCAGGTTCCGCAAGCAGAACTGCACAAGTACGCGACCGTGCTTCGCTCCAAGACGGGGGGCCGGGGCGTGTTCACCGCGACCATGTCGCACTACGAAGAAGTGCCGAAGGAACAGGCAGAAAAGATCATTGCTGCGTCGGAGAAGAACAAAAACAAGGAGCAGGAAACGTAAGAACTTGCCGCGCGTATCGAACGCGATGTCTGCCGCTGCTCTTGCCGGGTCTGCAGCCGGCGTCAAGAGAAAAGAAGTCTTCAGTGCGGGTTGGTTTCGATTCGGGAGCCAACCTTTTTCTTTGCTGTAAACTTTCATAACTTGTCGAGGCACTCTTCATGAGCGTCCTCTTTGCTTCTCAAGGGAAACAGAGTCCATGAAACGCATGTGGTCGCCATGGCGGTCGGCGTACATTGAAACGTTCAAGAATCCGCCGCGGAAGAAATCGAAGAAGAGTATCTTCCTCCAAGCGCTCGAAGCAAACGACGATGACAAGCACTTCATCGTCTGGCGCGGGAAGCACTGCTTCGTCATTCTGAACCTCTATCCCTACAACAGCGGCCACATGATGATCGTCCCATACCGGCAGGTGGCGCGGTTCGATGAGTTGACCGATGCCGAGTTGTTGGATATGATGAGAGCCACTCGTCGCGCTATCAAAGCGTTGGAGGAGGAAATGCGCCCCGAAGGCTTCAACGTCGGTGCAAACTTCGGGCGTGCAAGCGGGGCCGGCGTGAACGACCACATCCATTTCCACATCGTTCCCCGCTGGAATGGCGACACGAACTTTATGCCCGTGCTCGCCGATACTAAAGTCATTTCCGAAGATATGCGGGTGACGCTCGAAAAACTGCGCCGTGCCTTCAAGAATGCAGGGCGGAAGAAACACCCCTTCCGGGGGAGAACATCACATCCTGAACGTTAAACATTTGCGCGTCGATGCTGTCTAACCTGTAGAGCAATGCGAACTCGATGGAACCACTGACCGACCTCGAACTCGTTCAGCAGGTTCGAAACGGAAAGCGTGAAGCATACACCGAACTGATGCGACGATACCAGAAACGAGTGTACTGGGTAGCGAGGCGGATTGTCGGTTCCCATGACGATGCCGACGATGTGGCGCAAGAAACATTCGTGAAGGCGTATCTTGCGCTGGGCGATTTTCGCGGCGACTCCAGCTTCTTCACATGGCTGTATCGCATTGCGGTGAATCTCTCGTTGAACGTTGTTCGCAAGCACCAGGTGATGAACTATCTGCGCGAGAGTCCCATCATCTCCTCCTTGCTGCCGGCACAGGAGAACCCGCACAAGGACCTGGAGGTGAAGGAATTGGAGTCGAGGATCGAGCGGGCCGTTGCACAACTCCCGGAAAAGCAACGGGCGGTATTCGTCATGCGCTATTTCGACAACATGAGCTACGAAGAGATTTCGCAGGTGTTGAAAACGTCGGTGGGAGGATTGAAAGCAAACTATTTTCATGCACTGAAAAAGGTGCAGGAGGTCTTGAAGGATGAAGCTTCGCAGGCAAACGATTGACATACCGGATGACCTCGAGCGCAGCGCGGAGGAGGCAGTCCGCCTGCTCGATGACACGAAAAGCGTTCGTGCACCGTCGGAGACGTACTTTGCCAACCTTCTCGTACGAACGAACGAGCGGTTAGACCGCGCGACAAGCGGTGTAGCCCTTTCGCTGAGCTGGCTGGCACGCGTCGCCGTACCCGGTGTTGTTGCGATCATCTTCTTTTTTATCGGATTGCACTACTACGCGCCGGAAAAGCCTCGGTCGTCTGTCGTGGAGGTGGTGAACGCCCTGGCACCTGCGGCGCTGGATTCGCTGCTGGTGGAAGCCTCGTCGGACGATGCCGTTGCGCCGCTGGTGCAGCCGTCCCTGTTCGACGTGAGCAGCGACCAGCTTGCAGAGTTCTATCTCGAGACCGGAAGTCCGGCTGCCGTGCTGGAACAGTTGCCCGAGCAAGAGCTTGCACGCGTTGCGGCCATCCTCGAAGCGCGTTCGACAAATCTCTAAATGCATGATCGGAAGGAGATCGTCCATGCGAGCACTCTTGGTACTCTTCCTCGTTGCGTTCATCGTATCGTGTATGCAGGCTCAACCGCCTGGTGGACCGCCGTTAGAGCGGATCGAACGGTTCAAAAAAATGCGCATGGTGGAGACGCTCGACCTGAATGAGGAGCAGTCCGTGCGATTCTTTGCGCGCTACAACGAGCACGAGAATAAGCGTCGCGACCTCATGCGTCAGCGTGACGAGGTTCTCGACAAGATCGAGCGACTGGTACGCAACAAAGCAGAAGCAAAGGAGTACGAAAAGCTCTTTGCGGATGTTATCGACATCAACCGCCGGATTGGTGAAGAACGGTTGAACTTCTTCAACAGCCTGAGCGATCTGCTGACGACCGAACAGCGCGCGAAACTCCTGCTCTTCGAGCGGCGCTTTGAAAACGAGCTGCGCGAAGCCATGCGGGAGGCGCGGGAGCGACGACGCGGGGGTTTCGACGGCGGCGTACGCTGACACAGACAGGATGGAACTCTTGACCGCTGCATCCCACCTTCGGCGATCCTACGGATGTGCGCCCGCACCGGGCGTGTGGGAACCTTGACATTCCTCTCCTCTTTGTCTAACTTCACACGCAACTCGCTCGTCTTGTTCATTCAGCCGGACCCTCGACCAGCATGTTCTTTCGCAGCCGTCGCGTTGTTACTCCTGTAGGAGTGCAGGATTGCGTAGTGCATGTAGAGGGAGGGAAGATTCTCGCTCTCCTCTCTCCCTCAGAGGTATCGGCCGAGCGAGTCGAAGACCTTGCCGATTGCGTCCTCTCCCCGGGCATTGTGGACCCGCATGTGCATATCAACGAACCGGGCCGGACGGAGTGGGAAGGCTTCGAGACTGCGACGCGCGCCGCTGCCGCCGGCGGTGTTACGACGCTCGTGGATATGCCGCTCAACAGCTCCCCGGTCACCACGTCGGTGCATGCATTCCGGTTGAAACTCGCCGCTGCGGCGGGCAAGCTGCATGTCGATTGCGGGTTTCATGCGGGTCTCGTTCCGGAGAATGCCGCGGCATTGTCTCCACTTCTTGCTGCGGGTGTGCTGGGCGTGAAAGCGTTCCTCATCCACTCCGGATTGGATGAATTCCCCTCCGTCACGGAAGGTGATTTGCGTGCCGCAATGCCTTCGATTACATCCCGCGGGCTGCCGTTGCTCGTGCACGCCGAGCTGCAGTCTGAGGTGGCTCCTCCCATTCATGCTGATCCTTGTCGCTATGATGCGTATCTCGCAACGCGCCCACGCGCGTGGGAAAACAATGCCGTGGAGTTGATGCTGCGCTTGTGCAGAGAATACGATTGCAGCGTTCACATTGTTCACGTATCTTCTTCCGACGTGCTGCCGATGGTGCGTGCTGCAAAAGATGCAGGGGTGCCGGTCACAGCCGAGACCTGTCCCCACTATCTTTTCTTTTCCAGCGAGGAGATCCCCGACGGTGCGACCGAATACAAGTGCGCGCCCCCGATTCGCGAGCGCAGCAACAATGAGGCGTTGTGGGAAGGCCTCACATCCGGAGTGCTTGATTGTGTCGTGAGCGATCATTCACCCTGTCCACCCGAAAGGAAACGTCGAGAGACAGGCGACTTCATCAACGCGTGGGGCGGGATTGCATCTCTCCAGTTTTCACTTCCGGTCGTGTGGACTGCGGCGCGTTCCCGCGGTTTCGGCCTGAGCGATGTGAGCAGGTGGATGTCGGCACATACCGCCCGGCTGGTTGGGCTGGAACACCGCAAGGGCTTTATCGCCCCCGGTTACGATGCTGATCTGGTGGTGTGGGATCCGGACGAGCCCTTCGTCGTCGAGCCTTCAAGAATCTATCACCGCCATACACTTACTCCGTACATGGAACGAACGTTATACGGGAAAGTTCATGCAACGTTCCTTCGCGGTGAGAGAATCTATCATGACGGAACCTTTTCAAACCCAGTAGGTCAGGTTCTTTTGCGGAATTGAGTTTCGGGATACGGTCACTCTATGACTTCTGAACTGCAGAACGCCGCCATCTTTTCCGGTCTTGTCGATCTTGCGGCCGAGCGAGTCGGAGGGCAGGCAGTTGCCGCAAGCGATGAGTTCTTTGCCGAGAAGGAGAATCTCCTCAAGCCCGGCCGCGGTATTTTTCTTCCCGAGAGGTACACTGCGCGCGGCAAGTGGATGGATGGATGGGAGACGCGGCGAAAGCGATTTGCTCCTGAAGAGGCTGGCACTGCGCACGATTGGTGTATCATCAGGCTTGGGCTCCCGGGCATCATTCAAGGGGTTGACATCGATACCAACCACTTCCTCGGGAACAGTCCGGCCTATGCATCGCTCGAGGCATGCGCCACCACAGCCGACACTTCCGACAATCTGTTGCGTGCACAATGGAGCGTGTTGGTGCCAAAGGCACCGCTTCAACCGGGGATGCAGAATCTGTTTGCTGTGGCGAACAACGAGCGGTGGACACATGTGCGGTTGAACATTTTCCCGGACGGAGGCGTTGCTCGGCTGCGTGTGTACGGTCGTGTTGTGCCGGACTGGGCTACATTGCTCAGGGCCGACCGCATTGATCTCGCCTCGGTCGCCAACGCAGGAAGAGTTGTTGCGGCAAGCGATATGTTTTTCGGCAACAAGGAGAATCTGATTATGCCCGGGCGCGCCGCAAGCATGGCAGAAGGCTGGGAGACCCGGCGGCGGCGCGGGCCGGGACACGACTGGGCGGTCATCGCTCTGGGTCGCCCCGGACGGATCAGCTTCATCGAGGTGGATACCGCGCACTTCAAAGGCAACTATCCCGATCGCTGCTCGATTGATGTATGCGACGTGCCGAACGGCGAGCTGGATGCACTCACTGCAGGACTGGCCCCGTGGAAAGAAATTCTCCCACCGACGAAACTTTCGGCAGATACCTGTCACGTGTTCGAGCGAGAGCTGAAACCCGTTGATCGTTGCACGCATGTGAGACTCAACATCTATCCGGACGGCGGGGTCGGTCGGCTGCGTGTCTGGGGAAAGCCTCTATGACGCTGGCCGAGCTGAACGCACTCGATGAGCAGGCGGCTTCGGAACTTCTGCAACGCTGCTGCGGCTCTCGGACATGGGCCGAACAGATGACGGCGGCTCGTCCCTTTGCAAGCGTCGAAGAGCTTCTCCGCGTCAGCGAACACATCTGGCAGAGACTGTCGAAAGACGACTGGACGGAAGCCTTCGCCCATCATCCGAGAATCGGCGACCTTGAGAGTCTGAAAGAGAAGTTTGCAAGTACCGCTTCGTGGGCAGCGAATGAACAGGCGCGTGTACGCTCGGCGTCGGAGGAAACCCTCGGCCGCCTTGCGGAAGGCAATCGGCTCTATGAGCAAAAGTTCGGATACATTTTTATCGTCTGTGCCGCGGGCAAGTCGGCGGAGGAGATGCTCATGCTTCTCGAGAAGCGATTGCACCATTCTCCCGAGGAAGAGCTTGCTGTTGCTGCCGGTGAACAAGCGCGCATCACACGCCTGCGATTAGAGAAGCTATTGTCAGATTCATGATCACGAATCGGTGAAGATGAGCACAAGAATACTGGACATATGCGGAGCATATTGATGGAAGGAACCTTAACGCACGAAGACCTTGACGACATTGTGAGACATTTGCATGAGGCCAATGTTGCATTTGCGGCGAAGTATCCCGGCGATGCGGGCGAACGGCAACCTGTGCACACTGTGTACGGCGGGGCACACATTTTCAAAGCAGATACCGCACGGAAGTTAGGCGATCTCGCACTCAAGAGTATGGCGGACTATGCGCCGAATTTTTTCGAGTTTGCTCGTGCTCTCCAACTCCCCGGTGCAGAAAACCTTCCGACATCCCCGCAGCGACAGGCTGCCCTGCTGAAGCACCTGCGCATCAACCCCGATGCCGTCAAGCAGGCGCAGCCGCATGCATGGCTTTCACACACGATCTACCATCGTGTTATCGAAAAGCTGAAGAAGGAGCCGGTGGAGGATTTTCGGATAGATTTCGAGGACGGCTACGGATATCGTGCCAGTCAGGAAGAAGACGGACACGCCGAACTTGCGGCACGAGAAATGGCACGTGGACTTCTCGAAGGAACTCTGCCGCCGTTCATCGGTATTCGTATCAAGCCGCTGACCGAAGAACTGAAGGCACGGAGCATCCGCACGCTCGATATTTTTCTGACGACGCTCCTGCGCGACACCGAAGGAAAACTTCCGCCGAACTTTGTCGTCACGATTCCCAAGGTGACCATCCCGTACCATGTAAGTGCAGCCGCCGACCTGTGCAAGATTCTCGAAGCGAAGCTCGGGCTTTCCTTCGGCTCGCTGAAACTGGAGTTAATGGTCGAAACCCCGCAGGCCATCTTCACACATCGGGGCGAGACGCAGTTGCCGCTGCTTGTGGCGGCGGGCGATGGGCGAGTTCGAGGCGCTCACTTCGGCGTGTATGATTACACGGCACTTTGCGAAATCACTGCAGCTCATCAGACGATGCGGCACCCTGCATGTGACTTTGCCCGCCACATCATGAAAGTGGCGCTGGCACAAACCGGTATCATGCTCTCGGATGGTGCGACCAACATCATGCCCGTTGGTCCTTACCGGGCCAACGATGGCAAGTTGAACAAGAAACAATTAGCCGAAAACAAGGCTGCCGTACATCGTGCCTGGAAACTCGCCTTTGATGATACGATGCATTCACTGAGGCACGGATTGTATCAGGGGTGGGATTTACATCCGGCGCAACTTCCCGTGCGCTATGCGGCGGTGTATGCATTCTTTCTGGAGGGACTCGACCTTGCTGCCCTTCGCCTCAAGACGTTCGTGGAGAAGGCAGCACAGGCTACACTCATCGGCGAGGTGTTCGACGATGCGGCAACGGGGCAGGGCCTGCTCAACTACTTCGTGCGGGGACTGAATTGCGGCGCGATCACGGAAGAGGAAACGCTCAGCACCGGCCTTTCGCTCGAGGAGTTGCGCACTCGATCGTTTGTGAAAATACTGAGTGAGAGAAGAATAACATAGCCGATGTTACGCAAGACCCCTTTCAGGGTTCACATCTCCGGTATGTTGGGGCGTTGCCTTGGCCATGATCTGGGATGCTTTCAGCGTCGCGTGTGCAAATGGCCGTCCCTGAAAGGGACAAGTAC
>CAZIKE010000014.1:22132-41689 GCA_964539775.1 uncultured Chitinophagales bacterium | reverse complement strand
CCTGCAGCTCGATGTTCTCGCCACCGACTACTATCGTGCCCCTGCGTATCCAACATATCTTTATTTCAACCCGTATGCGCAAGCGCAGACGATTGGCATTTCGGTCGGCGGTGGATTGCACGACGTGTACGATGCCGTGCAAAACATGTTCGTTCTCAGAAACGCCACGGGCGACGTCAATGTAACGATCGCTCCAAACAGCGCAGCGCTTCTCGTCATTACTCCGGCGGGCGGGACAGTCACGTATCAGCTCGATCGGATGCTCGTCAACGGCGTCGTGGTAGATTATCGTTCGGGGATTCCTGTCGCCAACTATCCTCCACGCATCAAAGCACTCGCGGCTGAACGCGAAACTCTCGTACGCGATTCTTCGACACAGCTCTTCTGTACTGCCGTTGACCGCGACAACGACCCGCTCAGCTATCTCTGGCAGGCAAGTGGCGGAACGGTTTTCGGAAGCGGATCGAATGTCGTGTGGGTCGCGCCCGAAACGACGGGACAGGTCATCATTCGTTGTATCGTGGATGATGGACGGGGCGGCCGTGACACTGCCTTGGCGTCGGTTGCCGTCGTTGCCTTCATCAATCGACCTCCCGTCATCAGTAGCATCACGGCATATCGCCGAAAAATCCACTTCGGCGCTTCAACTGAAGTCGTTTGTACGGCAAGCGACCCCGACGGCGACTCGCTCAGTTACCAATGGTCGGCGCCGGCAGGAACGTTCAGCGGCAGCGGATCACGCGTACGCTGGACAGCCCCGGCGCAGCCGATGGATGTTGCTCTTACCTGCCTCGTGACCGACGGACGTGGAGGGTCGGCAGTCGAAAGCGTGCGCGTGCGTGTGCGCGATCTTTCCATAACGCAAACCGGCACCCTTGTCGCTTTTTACCCCTTCAACGGATCGGCACTGGACGCGAGCGGCTTCGGCAATCACGGCACCGTGCACGGAGCAATGCTTACCGCCGATCGCCGCGGCACTCCCAACAGCGCCTACGCATTCGACGGACTTACATCCTTTATCGAAGTACCCAGCACCCCCTCGCTGAACTTCCAGCAAGCAACAACGATCAGTTACTGGATGAAGATCGAGCGTTTTTACGAACGTGAGCAGTACCCGCTCTCACACGGCAACTGGCAGAACCGTTGGAAAGTCTCGATTTCCAATCGTCGGGTACGATGGACCATCAGGACCACGTCGGGCATCAAGGACCTCGATTCGGAGGCTGAGCTGACAACGGGTGTCTGGTACAACGTCACGACATTCTACGATGGTAGCGATATCGAAGTCTATCTCAACGGCGAGTTAAACGCGTTCGGCACCTGGTCGGGTGAGATTCTCCAGACACCCATAGCCCTCACGATCGGTCAGGTTCTGCCGAACAATCAGTCCTATAACTTCGCCGGTGTGCTCGATGACATCCGCATCTACAACTACGCACTCCCGTATGATACGATTCGCACGCTCGGCAGTGACATTACGAGCGTCGCGATGAGCGACCCCATCCCAACAACGCTGCGCCTCGAGCCGAACTATCCCAATCCCTTCAACGCGTCCACAACGATACGCTTCTCCGTACCATCACCCGGCCATGTCCGTGTGCGTGTGTACGATATTCTCGGACAACTCGTGGCGACTCTTCTCGATGACACAGTACACGCGGGTACTCACCACGTTCGCTGGAATGCGACGATGGCACCGAGCGGAGTGTACTTCATACGTCTGGAGACTGCGCCCGGGGTGCGTACAATCCCTGCAGTTCTCCTTCGATGAAATGGTAGGTTCAACAGCGACAACAATGCGATGGAAAGAATCAGTCTCAACGGTACATGGCAATTCAAAGCTCTCGACACATACAACACTCTCCCGCGCAAACGACAACACTTCCTTCACTGGATGACGGCAAACGTTCCCGGGACGGTTCACACCGATCTGATGCACAACCGGCAGATGCCGGATCCGTTCTTTGGTACAACCGAAACAGAGGTTCAGTGGGTCAATGACTTGCAGTGGTTGTACCGTCGCCGCTTTGCAGTTCCTTCGTCGTTTCTCGTCCATGACGCGATGGAGCTGGTCGCTGAGGGGCTGGACACCTACGCCACGATCAGCATCAACGGACAGGAGGTGGGGCAGACGGCCAACATGTTTATCGCCCATCGCTTCGACGTGAAGAAACATCTCAGAAACGGCAACAACGTGATCGAGATTCTGTTCGATTCCCCCACGGTACGATCGAAACAATTGGAACAGCAGCATGGCGCTCTGCGCGTTGCCCTTCAGGCGCATCGCGTGTATGTGAGAAAGGCACAGTACTCGTTTGGTTGGGATTGGGGGCCGGAGCTGCCGACCTCGGGCATCTGGCGAGACATTTCGCTGCAGGCCTATTCGAGTGCACGACTTCAACATCCGTTTATCAAGACACTTTCAGTAACAGAGGAGGAGGCAGTCGTTGAACTCTCGATCGACATTGGTCGCCGCAACGGTGATGCTCTCCAGCTCCGAGCTTCCGTCGCCGGGCACGGAGTGGCGCTCGAACGAACCATCGAGGTGCAGGACACGCACGCGACTCTCACGCTGAGCATTCCGCGTCCGAAGCTCTGGTGGCCCAATGGACTTGGCGATCAGGCAATGTACAACGCCTCCTTTTCGTTGTGGGCAGGGGGAGAGGAAATTGACGCGATGCAGGTGCCGTTTGGGATTCGAACCGTCCGACTGCTTCAGGAACCGGACGCAAGAGGCAAGTCGTTCGTTCTCGAAATCAACGGAACAAGAGTCTTTTGCAAGGGGGCCGATTGGATTCCGTGTGATTCGTTTCTGCCGCGCGTCTCTGCCGCGACCTACGAGCGGCTGCTGCATCTTGCGCGCGACGCCCACATGAACATGCTGCGTGTGTGGGGCGGCGGCATCTACGAGCACGACACGTTCTATCGCCTGTGCGATGAGTTGGGCCTGATGGTGTGGCAGGATTTCATGTTCGCCTGCGGCGAGTATCCGGAGGAGCCGTGGTTTGTGCAGCAGGTAACCGAAGAGGCAGAGCAGGTTGTGCGCCGGCTGCGCAATCACCCCTCACTGGTGCTGTGGTGCGGCAACAATGAATGCGAGTGGTTGTTCTGCACCGAAAACGCCGGCAAGTCGCCCGACGACATGCGAGGGGCTGTACTCTTTCGTGACGTTTTACCTTCGATCTGCTGTTCACTCGACGGCACACGTCCCTACTGGCGCAGCTCACCCTTCGGCGATGGATTCCCCAACGACGAGTCCAGCGGCAATCATCATCAGTGGAATGTGTGGAGTGGATGGAAGGATTTTTCGGAGTATGAGAACGACAACGCACGCTTTGTCAGCGAGTTTGGATTTCAAGCGCCGGCACATCATACAACGCTGGAGAGCGTGCTGTCTTCCGTTGAGCGGTACCCTCAAAGTCGGGAAATGGAACACCACAACAAACAGATCGAAGGAATGGAGCGTCTGATTCGGTTTCTTGCCGCGCACCAGAATCTCACGACCAACTTCGGAGAATTCATCTATCGTTCGCAGCTCGTGCAGGCCGAGGCACTCAAGCGCGGCGTCGAACACTGGCGGCGTCGTAAATTCGATACTGCCGGTGCTCTCTTCTGGCAGCTCAACGACTGTTGGCCGGTCATCAGTTGGTCGGTGATTGACAGCAGCCTGAGGCCCAAGGCAGCGTACTACTACGCTCGACGATTCTTCGCACCAGTCCTTCTCAGTTTCAGACGCACGGGAACGGACGTAGAACTCTGGTTAACGAACGATACCCTGCGAAACATCACGTCCCGGCTTCATGTCACCTTCCGCATGTTTCTGGGAGAGGTCGTGTCGAAGTTGGACAAACGTGTCTCCGTCCCGGCCAACGCATCACAGTGCGTTGCGCGACTCGATCTTTCGAGGTTCTCTCAGTATGATCCGTCACTGCATTACTTCCACGCAGTGCTTGACGAGCAGGACGAAGGTTGCGAGCAGCGCTTCTTCCTTCTCGAACCAAAACACCTCAGGTTGCCGGTGCCCCTGATACGCGCCCGGATTCTTGATCACTCGAAAGGAGAATTGCTTCTGAAGGTGACCACCCGGCATTTCGTCAAAGATGTTTTTCTGGACGTGAAGGACGAAGACGCCTTCTTCGAAGATAACTATTTCGATCTGGATGCCCGAACCTCGAAGGTCATTCGCGTACACTCGATGCTACCACCGTCGAAGCTCATCGCTCGCCTCACCATCTCATCGCTGTATGACAGGAAATAGACTATGGTCCCTCACGTCGAACGTTTGCATCATGGCTGGCCGTTGATTGAGCGCATCGCCTCGCATGCGTGGGAAAGCAAAGTGACGTTCAATCCTGCCTGCATCCTCGTGGAAGATGGGGATACACTCGCAGAGATCATCGCAGCGCTTCCCTTCCCCCCTGCCATCAAACATCAGCTCGAACTGGAAGAGGCGCTCTGCTTCCTGCTGTACCGTGCGCAGGGTACACGCACGCCCGCACGCGACTACACGGCCTCATCACTGGGACTGGCCGTGCTTACGCCGGACCTGCAATTGCTTGCACGGCACACCTCGCCGCTCATCCTTCCGGAGTACGAGTTCGAAAACCTTGGAGTCGAAGATGCACGCATGACGAAGGTGGAAGACAGATTCGTACTGCTCTACACGGCATACGGGCGCAGCGAACCACACAATACCATACGCATTGCGATTGCCTCCAGCACGGATCTTGTGCACTGGGAGAAGCATGGCTTGCTGCAGGCAGACTTCAACACGTTCGACAACAAGAACGCCATGCTGTTCGACCAAACGGTCGGCGGAAGGCACCTCATGCTTCACCGGCCGATGGAGGGCGAAGACGCAATGGCAATCCACTGGGCGGAGGCAGACGATCCATTCGGCACATGGAAGACGCGCGGCCTGCTTATGAAGCCTTTGCCGAATCCCATCTTTGCAGAAACGTGGGTCGGCGGCGGTGCACCACCGCTGTCGCTCGGCAACAACCGCTTCCTGATGCTTTACCACATCGGTAACCGCAAAGCCGATGGCACAAGGGAGTACGACTTAGGCATCGCGGTTATGGATGCGGCCGCTGCCCAGCCGATTGTTCGCCGCGATGAACCTCTGCTCCGCCCGGAGACGCGGTATGAGACCATCGGTGACCCGGAGCTTGGCGTCAACAACGTCGTGTTCATCTGCGGGGCATACTTCTACCGGAATGACCTGTACTTTCCGTATGCGGGAGCCGACAGTGTGGTCCTGGGCGGAAAAATCTCGATGCGTGAATGGGAACGATATCTCGGCGCCTGACGACGCGCAGGTGAAGTCAAGATCAGAGATAAAAAGAGAGCCTCATACACGTGAGGCTATACACAGTCGGGTGGCCAGGATCGAGATGTCACGTTAGCGCAAGGCGTGCACAATATCTTTGGCCGGGCGCTTGGTGCGCACACCGTCTGTTCTGCACCGCTTTTCGAACTCATCGCGGAAGCGTTTGATCATACTCTGCACGGGCCAAGCCGCAGCGTCGCCCAGAGCGCAGATCGTATTGCCTTCGATATTGTTCGCTACGTCCAGCAGCAGGTCAATGTCCTCGAGTGTTGCATCAGAGTTCTCGAAGCGCTTCAGCAACTTGAACATCCACACCGTTCCTTCACGGCAAGGCGTGCACTGCCCGCACGATTCATGGTAATAGAACTTCGTGATACGCGTGATGACCTTGATCAGATCGGTATCCTCATCCATGACAATCAGCCCCGCCGTGCCGATGGACGAGCCTGCCGCTTTGAGGCCTTCGGCATCCATCGTCACACCCTCGATGCTGTCGCCGCGGAGAATCATCGTGGACGATCCGCCGGGAATGACGGCCTTGATTTTCTTCTGGCCCGGAACACCGCGTCCGTACGTTTCGCCGATGGAAGGATTCCCGTAAATCAAGTCCGTGAGCAACGTGCCGGTGGGGACTTCATACACACCCGGTGCGTTGACATGGCCGCTAATGCCGACGAGAATCGGCCCGGGATGTTTCGGATGCCCGATCTTGGAGTAGGCTTCCCAGCCAAGCCGTAAGATGATCGGTACGTTGGCAATCGTCTCCACATTGTTGATCGTCGTGGGGCAGCCCCACAAGCCGAACTGCGCGGGGAACGGCGGCTTCACGCGCGGATAGCCGCGCTCGCCCTCGATCGAGTTCATCAAGGCCGACTCTTCTCCGCAAATGTAGGCGCCCGCGCCGCGGTGAAGGTAGAACTGCACGCTGAAACTCGAGCCGAGAATATTCTGCCCGATGTACCCACGCGCGTACGCATCGTCTACCGCTCTTTGCACCATCTTGATCCACTTGTTGTACTCGCCGCGCACGTACAGATAAATCGTCTGCACACCCATCGCGTATGCCGCAATCAATCCACCTTCAATCATCAGATGCGGATTGAACTCGAAGATCTGACGATCCTTAAAGGTTCCCGGCTCGCTTTCATCGCCATTGATGCAGAGATACTTCGGCTTGTCGGTCTGCTTCGGCATGAACGTCCACTTCAAGCCCGTCGGAAAGCAGGCGCCGCCGCGACCGCGAAGATTACTTTTCTTCACCTCCTCGGTCACCTCTTCGGGCTTCATGCCCAACGCCTTGCGCAGCATCTGGTAACCGCCGTTGGCTTCGTACACGTCGATCTTGTGAAGGTCCTTTATGTTGGGAAGGATCAGTCGTTCCATTGTCGCTCTCGTTGTTCAGATTGGGGTCAACGCTATAGACTTTACAAACTGCTATGAAAATAGCCATTTTCATCGGGCGTGGTGAAGCCCGGATTCATGATCGCTGATGTTACGCAAAGCTATCTTCTTTAGCGAAGAGTGTCGTCGTCATTTCTGCGAACTCATCCCCCAACCCCTTCTCTTGGGAAGAGAAGGGGAGGGTTGAGCGTGGATTCACAAAGTCCCTCTCTTCTCAATGCCGAAGGCATCGAACCCTGTTCCGAAGGAATGGCTTCGCCAAAAGGGTTCAACAAAATGTCTGCTGCGTAGCATCAGTTACAAACTCAAAGAACTCTGTGCACTCGGTCTTGCCGGCCACACTCTCTGCAGGCCCAAGCCGACGATCCACAGCCCAAACGCTGCCAGCATGGTGGAAGCCGCCCAGAAGATGCCGTATGTCGCGAAAACGCCTTCCAGCCCGTCGTACACTCTATGGGCAATGTTGACGTTCAACTCCGCTGGAGTGAACATCCGGCACACATGCTGGATGACGATGTACCACACACTGGCGTACAACCACGTGTTCCGGTCGGCCCCGACTTTGGAGAGAGCCACCAATCCCGCTACAAGTCCACCCACGTGCGCGAGAATCGAAGGAAGCGTCGTCCCTTCTCTCGCCACCACAAACCCCAGCCACAGGCCCAATCCCAGCAGCAGCCACGAAACACCGATCCGGATGGAGAGCGCCCGGCGCAGAAAGACCCCCAAGGCAATCAACAGATTCCCGATGATGCACATCCACAACATATGCGGCCAACCGCCGTCGCGCCAGTGCGTGTACGCATGAAGCATGAAAAAGAACAACGGCACCAAGCCAAGTGACCAATGGACATGTACGACTACCATGCGCTAATCATAACAGTGCTCACTCAAAATCTGCCCTTCATCAGATACCGAACGTGGATATCGTCCCGGCAAACAACGCCGTCCCCCCCGACTATTCCGAATCCCATTCTCACGCCACGTATGCACGATGGGTTGTACTAATAGCGCGAATAGAACAGACAAATCCGGCAGCGCTTAAGGCTGCCCGTCCCCAGTCGTACAAGACCCAGCGACCGGCCAGACTTCTGGCGGCAACCTCCGTTAATGGTTTTGAACCGGTACTCGCCCCGTAAAGCTCTCGGATCATTGGCCAGAAGATTGTTGGCGTAACGATCCAGATAATGAGAAGAATGAAGGCAGACGCCCAAAGCCAAGCTTTGTAGGTTCTCACGGTATTCCATCCACTGACTAATGCCCCGACCGTCCCAACAACAAGAAGCACACTCGCCGGCTGAAAGAAATCCCCAGGGTTGAATGGCCACCGAGGCCCATAGGGCAGAAGTGAAAGCGATTCTGGAGGGTTGGCAGCCCACGCCGAAATCAAGACGATCAGCTCAAAGAGCTTTGCGCCGAGTCCAATACCCCAGGCAAACACGGAGACCCACAGAAAAAAATGCAGCGAACGAGTACGGGCGGAGGGAACATTCATTTGGGATCGTTTCTGAGTTTGTGTTGATTGATGGAATACAAGTCTTCTCCCTCACGCAGCCATCGCGCACAACTACCTCAGCTCCGCAAGCAACCGATCCACCTTTGCCTCGTCGAGGTTCTCGTAGTACTCGTCGCCGCATTGTAGCATGGGGGCACCGCCACATGCACCGAGGCACTCGGCTTCCACAAGGGTGAAGCGTTTGTCGGGCGTCGTTTCGCCTACTTTGATGCCGAGTCTGTTTTCGATGTGCTTCAGGATCTTTTCCGCGTTGCGTAACATGCAGGAAACGTTCGTGCAGACTTCGAGCTTGTATTTGCCGACCGGCTCCTTGTTGAACATTGTATAGAACGTCACGACGCCGTACACATGGTGCACCGGAATACCCAAGAGCTTGGCAACGTACTCCATGCCCTCTTTCGAAATCCAGCCGTACTGCTCCTGCCACATCCACAGTGCTTCGAGCACCACCGATTGCGGATGCTGGTAGCGTGTCTTGAGTTCTTCAATGCGCTTAAGAGACTGCTCGGATAACATGTGCATTCAGGGGGAAGTGAACAATGAAAAAAAACAAAGGAACCAATGGTTGGGAAGGTCTCTTGCCTGTGCTGTTTTTCCCTTGCATTCGTTTACTTATCAGCTTCTCCCATCACCGGATCGATGCTGCCGATGATGGCAACGATATCGGACACCATCGCTCCGCGGCACATGGCCGGAAGGGCGGAGAGATTGACCATCGAGGGACTGCGAATTTTCATGCGCCACGGATGACCCGTGCCATCACTGACGATGTAAATGCCGAATTCCCCTTTCGAGGACTCGATGCCCTGATATACCTCCCCCACCGGCGGATCGATGCCCAGGTTGATGAGCATGAAGTCGTGAATGAGTTCCTCCATCTTTGTGTAGACGCGTTCCTTGCGGGGAAGAACCTTCTTGGCTTCCTGCGCGTGGATGGGTCCTTGCGGCATTTTTTGCAACGCTTGATGGAGAATCCTTGCACTTTCCTTTGCTTCGGAGAAGCGAACGTGGAACCGGGCGAGCGCGTCGCTTTCCTTCGCAGTAATCACGTCGAAGTCCAGCTCTTCGTACACGAGATACGGGTTGTCGCGTCGCAGATCCCGCGGCACGCCCGAGGCACGCAGGATCGGACCGGTCATACCCATGCTGAGACAATCCGCCTGAGAAAGATAGCCAACACCCTCGCAGCGGTCGATGAAAATTTTGTTGGTGAACAGCAGGTCCTGCACCTCCTGCATATCCTGATCGAACTCCTCCAGAAAATTCTTCAGCATCGTTGTACAGGTATCTGTCCAATCCTGCATCAGTCCGCCGATGCGTGTATAGCTTGTGGTGAACCGCGCGCCGCAGAGCACGTCGTAGATATCCAGAAGCTTTTCGCGCTCGCGGAACGTCCAGAGCAACACCGTCAGCGCCCCGACGTCCATCGCCATGCTGCCGATGGCCACCAGATGCGAGGCGATACGCGCCATCTCGCAGATCATCACGCGGATGTATTGCGCCCGTTTGGGCACCTCCACGCCGAGCAGCTTCTCCACCGCCATCACGTACCCCACGTTGTTGGAGAGCGGCGAGAGATAGTCGAGTCGGTCGGTGTGGGGAATGAACTCGTGGTAGGTGGAATTCTCGGCGATCTTCTCGTACCCTCTGTGCAGGTAGCCGAGTTCGGGGACGCAGTTCACCACTCTCTCACCGTCCAACTTCAGCAGCACGCGCAGCACACCATGCGTCGCCGGATGCTGCGGCCCCATGTTGAGAACCATGGTGTTCTCAAGTGGGTCGTCAATCGTTACGGTCGTATCGGCATCTTCGAGGGCTTGAAGGATCTGAGGCTTCTTGGACTGGTCTGTTACTAACATGGTCATGGTTGTGAAGTTTACTTCCGCGGCAACGGAATGGAATCGGGAATACCCATCAACGGAAAGTCCTTGCGGAGCGGATAATACTGGTAGTCCTCCGGCATGTACATCCGCCGCAGGTCGGGATGCCCGGCGAACTTAATGCCGAACATATCGAACACCTCACGTTCGTTCCATGCTGCGCCCAACCACACGGTCGAAAGGGTTGGTGCAACGAGGTCTTCTTCATCTACCAATATCTTGAGGCGAAGGTATTGCTTGTTTGTGGTGGAGTAGAGAATATGCACCACTTCGAAGCGGTTTTCGGGCCGGTACATATCGACCCCGATTACATCCACCAGCAAATCAAACAATAGCTCGGGGTCAGTTTTCAAGAACTCGGCAACTTGTACGACATCGCTCTTCTTCACCTGAACAGTGAGATCCCCTCTGAATTCGGTGGTTGATTCGATGCTTCCGGGAAACCGCTCCTTAAGCTTTGCAATGATGAGGTCGTTCATGATATAACTATCCCATGCATGGGGAAAAATAATTCAGCCCCCGATTGGGGATGCTTCGCCTCCAAGGATGAAGCTCGGCGCAAAGCGGATCAAGTTTTTGAGAAGAGTATCTCACACCGCAGCGCCAACGTTCTCGATCTCCCCGCGTTCGTTGATGCTGATCGGCCCGCGACCGATGAGTTGTCCGAGTGTGCGGTCTCCTTCCACTTTCTTCTGAAGGGTAAGGAGGGCATGCAGTAGATTTTCCGGGCGCGGTGGACAGCCGGCCACGTACACATCCACCGGCATAAACTGATCGATGCCCTGCACCACCGAGTAGGAACGGAACATGCCGCCGCTCGAGGCACAGGCGCCCATCGAGATCACCCACTTCGGCTCCGGCATCTGGTCGTAGATCTTGCGAACGACCCTCGCCATCTTGTAGGTGACCGTTCCCGCCACAATCATCACGTCGCACTGGCGCGGCGTAAAGCGCATCACCTCGGAGCCGAACCGAGAAATGTCGAACCGCGGTGAGGCAGTCGCCATCATCTCGATGGCGCAGCAGGAGATGCCCATCGGCATCGGCCACAGAGAGTTCTTTCGTGCCCAGTTGATGACGGCATCCAGTTTAGTAATGAGGAAACCATCCTGTTCAATGCGTGTTAGTCCCATCTCAACGCTCCTTTCCTCCAGATGTACAAGAACCCGACTAATAACACGATGATGAACACCATCATCTCAACAAACCCAAACAGGCCAAGCTCCTTGAACTTCACCGCCCAAGGATACATGAAGACGATTTCGATATCGAATACGATGAACAGCATGGCGACCAGGTAGAACTTCACGGAGAACCGCTCGCGGGCCGTGCGTACCGGCTCCATGCCGCTCTCGTAGGTGGAGAGCTTTTCGTCATTGGGCTTCTTCGGTCCAATCCATCTGTTAATGTTGGCAAGCACAATGCCGAAAACGATCGCCAGCACCATCATGATGCCTATGGGGGCGTATTGCTCAAGCATTCCTGTTGATCCGAAAGATGTAACAAAACCTACAAAAAGGTAGAGAAAATGGGGCCGAAAGGCAAGGTAAGGAACAGTCAGCATTTCGTTCAATGGATGCCTTGGTACATCCGTTCAATCAGCTCCGCGTATTTTTCTTCCACGACCTTGCGGCGGACTTTCTGTGTGGGGGTCAACTCACCGTCTTCGATGGTGAATGGTTTTGCCAGAAGGATGAACTTCCGAACGCGCTCGTAGTTGGCAAGGTCTTTCTGCAACTGATCGATGTCTCTTTCGATGAGGGCATGGATTTCGGGATGCCGAATCAGCTCATGGTTATGCAGCGGCCCGATGCCGTTCTCGGCTGCGTACGCTTTGAGTGCCTCAAAGTCAGGCACAACAAGTGCCGTGCAGTACATGCGTCGGTCACCGATCAGGACGAACTGCTCGATGTACTTGCTCGAGAGGAACAGGTTCTCGATAGGCTGCGGGGCAATATTCTTCCCGCCCGAACTGACGAAGAGATGCTTCTTGCGGTCGGTGATTCTGATGAACCCGTCGCTGTCCATCTCTCCAATATCTCCTGTGTGGAACCAGCCATCGGTATCGATCACCTCGGCGGTCATCTCCGGTAAGTTCCAGTACCCCTTCATGATGTTGGGACCGCGGGCAAGGATTTCACCATCGGCTGCGATCTTCACCTCCACGTTGGGGATGGGCTGACCTACCGTTCCGAAGCGATACCGGTCGATCCGGTTCACGGAAATCACAGGCGAAGTCTCTGTGAGGCCGTAGCCTTCGAGAATGAGGATGCCGACAGCCTCGAAGAACTCGCCAAATTCCTTCGGTAGAGCTGCGCCGCCGGAAACCATGAACTTGATTCTGCCGCCGAGCTTCTCGCGCAACTTCCTGAAGACCAGCCTGTCGGCCACCAGGTGCTTGAGCCTGAGTACGGGATCGAACCGCTTTGCCTTGCGGGCGGCTGCATACCGCTTCCCGACATCTAAGGCCCAGAAGAAAATCTTCCGTCGTTGCGGCGGGGCTGCATCCAGTTGCTTCATTACGCGGCTGTGCATGCGCTCGAACAGCCGGGGAACGGTTGTGACGACGTGGGGACGTACCTCCATGAGGTTCGCTTGCACCGTTTCGATGCTTTCGGCGTAAGCGATGGTTGCCCCGCATGCCATGGCGGTGTAGTTGCCGGCCATTCTTTCGAACGAGTGACTCAGGGGAAGAAACGAAAGAAGGACGTCGTTTTCTTCGATGTCGATACAGGTCGCCGCGTCGATGATATTTGTGCAGAGGTTCGCATGCGTCAGCATCACCCCCTTGGGGTTGCCTGTCGTGCCGGAAGTGTAAATGAGTGTGAGAAGATCGTCCGGCCGCACATTCCTTCTCGACTCGTCGAAAAAGGCAGGGTTCCGGCGCTCGAACTCCTCGCCCAACTCCTGGAGTTTGCTGAACGACATAACTCCGGGTTCCGAGGCTCCGACGTTTTCGTTCATTACGATGATGTGCTTGAGCGATGGAACGGCATCCAGGGTCTTGAGCACTTTGCTGAGCTGGAACTGATTGGAAACGATAACGGCCCTGACACCCGCATCGTTGAAGATATACTCATTCTGCTTCGCGGTCATCGTCGGATAGACGGGAACGCTGATTGCGCCAAGGGCGGCAATCCCCTGGTCGGCATACACCCACTCGGGCCTGTTTTCCGCGATGATGCTCACGCGATCGCCCCGCGATATGCCGAGAGAAGCCAAGCCCAGAGCTGTTAGCTCAACCCTTCTTCGAACCTCGGCGTAGCTGATCGGCTGATACTTCCCTTCCCGCTTTGCCATCAGAAATGGACGCCCCGATGCGGTGAAGCGGTCGGTGATTCTGACGAACATTTCAGGGATCGTCGAGAACTGGACAAGGACAGGCATGATCGATCTTTCTCACTTGTTGTCGAATAGGTTGCTGACGCGACTGTGTGATGACACCACAGGATGGTGGAGGTGGAGTGCATTTCCCAAATGAATATAGTCGGGATTGTCACAAAAATCAACGGCGAGCCGATGAGAGCGTCGCAGGATTTTTCAGTTACCCTAACCTGTTGTCATCATTGAAGAAATTTTTTTCATGCAAATTTTAACTTGACTTCGCCTTGTTATCGTATTATATTTTCGCCCGATACTTATGAATGATGTCTGCTCAAAGGCTATCTCGGGCAGACATTTGCATTACAAGCACAAAACGGCGGTTCCTTCCCCCGGTGTAGAGGCCGGAAGCTTGTAATGCCCATAGCTCGAACCAGCCACCGGCTCGTTCGTTACCATCTCTCGAAAAGTCCCCGCATACACAGCTCAGCGGGCTTTTCATTGCTCACTGAATTTCATAACCATCTAATACCACATCAAACAAGAAGGGAAAAGGCGCATGGCTCACAAGGAGAGTTCCCCCGCTTCAACTTCTTTCAGACACCCAGAAGAAGGAAAGAGTACACCCGGCATGAACCCGCATGTGATGGACCTGGCGCTCAATGCACGGGACTACTACGGCGACAACGACCTTGCCGCCGACGTGTTGCGCTCGAAGTATCTTGCTCCTCATGAGCAGGGCCCGTTGCACATGTGGAGCCGCATAGCGAAGGCACTCGCGTCGGTAGAGGCCACGGAAGCCGACCGAGAGTATTGGTATGACCAGTTCTTGAAGCTGCTGTTCGACTTCAAGTTCGTGCCGGGAGGGCGCGTGATGCATGGAGCCGGACGGGAAGAGGCCCGCCGCAGACCCACGCTCTCCAACTGCTACGTGATTCCCATTGAAGAGGACAGCCTGGAAGGCATCTACACCTGCATCACCGAGTCTGCCATGGTGTATCGGACAGGGGGAGGGGTGGGCACCGACCTTTCGATTCTCCGACCGGAAGGCGCGCCGGTGAACGCAACGATCGACCATTCGCCTGGGGCTACCGCGTTCATGAACCTCTTTAGCGAAAGCACCAACACCGTTTCGCAGGCAGGCCGGCGCGGTGCGCTGATGCTCACCCTGCGCGTCGATCACCCGGATGTCGAAAAATTCATCACCATCAAGAACGATCCGCTTCGCCAAAAGGTGAAGCATGCCAACATCAGCGTGCTTATTACACACGAGTTCATGAACGCGGTCATCAACGATCAGGACTTTGCCCTGCGCTGGGGTGGAAAGGTGTACCGCACCGTGAAGGCTAAGGACTTGTGGTTCAAGATCATCAAGAATGCGCACGCCTCGGCCGAGCCGGGCATCATTTTCTGGGATACGATGAAGGACTACCACAACGTCGAGTACGCCAACCCGCTGACCAGCACGAACCCTTGCGGTGAGCAGCCTCTCGCCTCGTACACGGCATGTAACCTCGGCAACATCAACCTCAGCAAGTTTGTTGATGAAAACGGCGTCTTCGATTATGAAGAGCTTGCCCGCGTTACGCGGGTCGCCACCCGCTTCATGGACAACGTCATCGACTACAACATGGAGAACCATGCGCTGGAGAAGATCAAGAAAGCCGTTGCCTCCGACCGGCGCATCGGGCTGGGCATTACCGGTCTGGCAGATGCATTAGTGCTGATGAAGATTCGCTACGATTCTCAAGCAGCCCTCGATGCCACGGAAAAGATAATGCAGGTGATTCGAGACGAGTCGTACAAGACCTCCGTCGAGCTGGCAAAGGAGAAGGGACCGTTCCCGCTCTTCCAATGGGAAGGATACTCCCGCAGTAAGTTCGTGCAGAGCCTACCCCACGAGATTCAGGAGATGATCAAGAAGCACGGCATTCGCAACAGTACGGTGATTACGGTGCCGCCCGTGGGTACCGGCTCGATCGTTGCCCAGACCAGCTCCGGCATCGAACCGATCTTTTGTACCAGCTACATTCGCAAGGTCAAAAACCACGACGGGGACACGTACACCGAGTACAAAGTGTATCATCCTCTCATCAAAAAATTATTTGGGGATGATGATCACCTGCCGGACTACGTCGTGACTGCGCATGACATTGACCCGTACTTCCGTGTAAAGATGCAGGGAGTGATTCAGAAGTACGTCGACAGCTCCATCTCCTCGACCGTGAACCTGCCTGAAGACGTGAGTGTCGAAACCGTTGCGGATATCTACATGACGGCGTACAAAGCTGGATTGAAGGGCATTACCGTGTATCGTGAAGGGAGCCGAGAGGGCATCCTGCAGACTGAGGAGTTTGCCAGGAAGCAAGAAGCCGGCAAGCTTGCTCCTCCCCCAAAGCAAAGCGGACCGCGCGACCGCCCGCGGATTACCTTCGGTTTCACCGAACGCGTGCGCACAGGCGAAGGAAATCTCTACGTCACGATCAACGAGGATGAGAACGGCATCTGCGAGGTGTTTTCGACGATCGGCAAGGCGGGTGGCAATGCTGCGGCGCAAACAGAAGCGATAAGCCGGCTGATTTCCTTGGCGCTGAGGTCGGGTATCGAGCCGCGGGAAGTCGTCAAGCAGCTCAAAGGCATCGGCGGGCCGCTGCCCGTGTGGGATGGGAACGGCGGACAGATTCTCTCCACCCCCGATGCCATCGGGAAGGTGCTGGAACGTTACATCGAGCAAAAGGAACGTGAGGGAATCCGTCTCTTCCGCGAGATCGGACCGCCGACACCAAAAGTGATGACCGGCGTGCCGAAGAAGTCCCACCCCACCAACGAGCCAAAGACGATGACCACCTGTCCCGAATGCGGGACCTCCGTCGACCACGTTGGCGGATGTGTGCTCTGCAAGAACTGCGGCTGGAGCAAGTGTTGAGGGCGCGGTTCAGCTCGTAGACACAAAAGCCCATAGCAAACCCCGCTGCAATGAACGTAGCGGGGTTTGTTCTTCTTGTCCGCCACACATCCGGTTCCTCTTTACTTCCCCGCCAATCTCTTAAGGAACTCGTTCTTCCGCCTCTCCGAGACCTCGATTTCCGAATTGTCGGTGAGCGTTACGTATCCTCCCTTCCCTTTGCTGTACTCCTTGACGCAGGCAAGATTGACTAGATGGGAGTTGTGCACGCGGAAGAAGTTATACTCGTTCAGCAGTTCTTCAAACTCCTTCAGCGTCTTCGCGACCGTGATCTTCTGTTTGTCTCTGAGAAAAATGTGTGTGTAGTTTACGTCGGCCTCGCAACGGATGATATCACGAACGGGCAGAAACATCAAGCCGTTGAGCGTCGGAACGGTAATCTTCTTTGACGCCCCCTCGATGTTCTTGAGGTTATGAAAGAGCACATCGAGCTTTTGAGACATCTCCTGCTTCGAGAGTTTGTCCTGTAACTTGTTGATGGCTTCGCGCAGGTCGTCGGGGTCAACAGGCTTGAGCAAATAGTCCACGGCGCTGAACTTGAACGCCTGCACCGCATACTTCTCGAACGCCGTTGTAAAGATGACCTCGAAGGGAACATCATCCAGTTTCCGCAGCAGATCAAAGCCGGTCTCTTCCCCAATCTGAACATCCAGAAAAACGAGGGCGGGCCGAAGGTCCTTGACAAGCTGAATCCCTTTCGCAACCGAATCGGCTGTTCCTGCAAGCCGGAGCGTCTGGGCACAGTGGGTTTGCAGCAGCCCGCTCAAACGGTCAATGCAGGATTGTTCGTCGTCAATAATGATTGCTGATACCATATGGCGTACAGTTGCCTCAATAGTCCTCAGCAGGACAGGGCAGTGCCCTGTACCTACAAAAACCAAAACCTCTAATGCCCTTCGTAGAGACGGGGCATGCCCCGTCCCATCAAAGCTTCATCGCCGCATCATTGGCCTCGTCAATCGTCCGGCAGGACAGCACGGTGCCCCGCCCCTCCTGTGGAACGGTAGACACTAATCGCTTACGACGAGAGGCAGCTTCAGCTCAACTTTCGTTCCCTGTGCCAGATCGGACAGTTCCACAGTTGCATCGGATTGTTTCATCTGATTGAGAATATCAATGCGTGCCCTGGTGATCTTGATGCCCATGGATTGCTTCTTCTCGTTGGCTTCCGACACCGCGTCATGCGTTCTTCCCACACCATCATCTTGCACAATGCATGTGATGGTCCCGTTCAGCCGTTCGATGCGAATGTCAATCTTGCCGTTCCCCATCTTGGGCGCTATGCCGTGCCAGATGCTGTTCTCCACAAACGGCTGAAGCAACAGCGGCGGGACGAGCGTCGTCTCCATGTCGATGGATTCATCAACATGCACTTCATACACGAACTTATTGTTCAACCGCATCGCTTCTAATTGCATGTACAACTCCAGCGCTTTCAGATCATCGGCAAGCGGCACTTCCTTTTTTTCCGAATGCTCAAGAATCAGCCGCATCAGTTTGGCAAATTTTGTCAGATAGTAATCCGCCATTTCGATGTCGTGCTTTGCGATGTAGTCGCTGATCGAATTAAGGGAGTTGAAGATGAAATGCGGATTCATCTGTGCACGTAGAGCTTTCATTTCCGTTTCCGTCACCTTCATTCTGAACTCCGCCTCCCTTCGTTTCCTGTAGAGGAGAAAGGTCGTCACGCCTGCAACGAGAACGATCGCCGCGCCTCCCATCACGGAGTTGTTCTGCATACGCTGCTGCCGTAGCTTCTCGAACGCAAGTTCCTGCTCTCGCTGGTAGTCGGCCTTGAGAAGGGCTTCTCGTTTCTCGAACTCAAACTGCATCGTTCTGGCCGCGATATCGGCCTTGCTTTCAGCGCTTGCGGTACTATCACGAAGTGCTACTGCCTTCTTGAACGCATGAAGGGCTTTGGGAAAATCCCTCTGCGCCTCGTACACGTTGCTCAGTTCTTCCCATGCAAATGCTTGCCTGTTCAGCGAGCCGATTTCCGTTGCGAGTTGCAGCGCCCGCTTTGTGTACGCAAGGGAGGATACATAGCGCATCGAAGGCTCGACGCCTCGCTTAAGCAGAAAGGCGGGCGGTGCTTTGCGGTAGAGTTTGCTCAGCTCCATCAACGCAACACACGTGCTGTTCTTTTCACCGAGTTGCTCATAGAGATGAAGAGACTTCTGCAGGAACTCTAACGCCTTCGCATAGTCTGCCACACCGCTGTAAATGATACCGAGGCTGTTCAGGTTGTTGGCCACACCCTTCAGGCTGCCGATGGCTTGATTGGCGGTGAGGGCCCTTCTGTGACAGTCCAGCGCCTGTGCAGTGCTGTCGAGGTCGTCGTACGCGTTGCCCATGTTGGCAAGCGCGTTTGCGATGCCGCTGCTGTTCCCCTGTTTCTCGTATACTTTCAGCGCCCGTTTGTAGTAGTCGAGAGCTTTGACGGGATCGGCGAGGTTCTTGTGAACAATGCCGATGTTGATGAGAATGTTTGCCAATTTTCTATTTCCTGTCTCCTCGTAGATCGGCAACGCCTTGAGATAGTACTCCAACGCTTTGCGGTAGTCGGCAACATAGGTGTACACAACCCCCATATTGTTGTACGAATCAGCGATTCCTTCTTTGTTCTGAGCGGCTTCGTACTCTCTCAAGGCAAGCGCGTACATTTCCAGCGCACGTGCGTACTCACTGCGCGCCCAAAGATTGATTCCTTTGCTTCGGTAGGCGTAGCCGAGTTTCTCGGGGATGAGGAGTTTGTGTGCAAGGGCAATTGCCTCGTCCGCCATTTTCAATCCCTGTAGAGGATCACTGTAGGGATAATGCTTGTAGGCAAGCGCCGTCAGCAGACCGAGCCTTGTTGTATCGTCCGGGGATTGCTTCAGTGCGTTCGTAAGAGAGTCGAACTCTGTTTGCTGAGCAAGACTCAGGTGAACACACACCCCAACAAGCAGGAGTATTCTCTTCATAGCGCCTCCACCTTGCGTGCAGGAGAAGTCCCCCCATCATTGGCCTCGTCAATCCTCCGGCAGGACAGGGCGGTGCCCTGTCCTTACGAAACTTCAGGGAAACGAATAATAACCCAAACCACGCGAACAATCAATCATGGTGGTAATGCCCCGCACGGCACTGTATATTTGTCCCCGTCAAC
>CAZIKE010000014.1:8965-22032 GCA_964539775.1 uncultured Chitinophagales bacterium | reverse complement strand
GTCCCCGTCAACCACAGGAGGTACTGTGAACAGCAAATTCCTGGAGTTCTACAAACCGTTTCTCGAATACATTGATTCGGGAAAATTCTTTCGAACCCCATTCGGTTGGCTCTACGCCGTGCTTGCCGGATTCAATTTGTTAGTGCCGCTGGTAATACTCTACATCGCCATTGATAACCACGTGTTCAGCGCAGGAGGCTCGTTCTTCTTCGCATTCCTCATTCTCTGGGCTGTGATTGCTGGGGCCAGTTGGCTTGGTTGCCAAATTTGGTGGAACCGCCGGCAAGCATTAGCTGCGCTCACCAGCCACGATTCGGATTTTGTTGCTACGCCCGTGTATGCACATTTTCTCCAAACGTCGGGTGAGTGGTGCGGTAGCTGGATTGCTATTGTTGGAGCCGGAGCAGGACTCGTGAGCGGTATCTTCCTCCGCGATGGGGGGGTGGATTATATACTGCCGATTCCCTTTTTCTCAACCGGTGGATTCGTCTCCATCCTCATCATGCCCGTTGTCGGGTTTCTCATCATTGTCGTAACGCGGGTTCTTGCCGAACAGATTAGAGCCTTGGTAGCCATCGCAATCAATACAAAACGGTAGAAAGTCGCAAGTCAAATTTTTTTCTAAGGAGAATGGCTCATGACCAAATCCAAGTCTTTCGCCGCCGCATTGCTTTCGACGTTTCTCATGCTTGCCCTTGCAGCCTGCGACAGCGGCCTGAGCGGCACGTACACTTCAGACGGCAGCGCACGCTACGGCAATCTCATCGAAAGCATGACGTTCAAACCGGGTGGAAAGGTGGAAGTCGTTGCCATGGGAATGACGAAAGAACTCCCCTACGAAATGGAAGGGAAGAAAGTGAAAATCGTGGATGAAGCAAAGACCGCAACGATTCTCACGATCGACGATAACGGCTGCCTCGATGGCGGCGAGATGATCGGGAAGTTCTGCAAGAATTAAGTTGCCCGACGAAGAAGAGATCATAGACCACATAAGAATCCCCTAAGAAACATGGAGATATGGCAATGAGAAGGCGTGTTTTCTTTTTCGTATCCGTGCTTGCTGGATTGCTCATGTTACGTGCGTACGCAACGGCCCAATGGGTGCAGACCAACGGACCTAACGGCGGCTGGATTACGGCGGTTGGCGTGAACCCCAACGCAACGGGCGGCCCGACACTTTTTGTCGGGACGTTGGGTGGCGGCAACTTCCGCTCGACCAATAACGGGGCAAGCTGGACTGCGTCCACTTCCGGGCTGAGTTTCGTCGGGTTTTATGCAGGAGCAACAACGTTTGCTGCAAAAGGCATAAGCATGTTCGCCGGAACGAATGCGGGCGTCTTTCTCTCCACCGATAACGGCGTAAGTTGGTCCGAACGAAACAGCGGACTGACCAACACCGGACTGAATGCACTTCTGGTGAATGGGAGCACCCTGTTTGCGGGAACACAGAACGGCGCGTTCATTTCTGTGAACGACGGCGCTTCCTGGAGTTCCATCACAAGCGGACTGACAAACACGTATGTGCGCGCGCTGGCGTTTCTCGGAACGAACCTCTTTGCAGCGACGAACGGCGGCGGTGTGTTCCTCTCCTCCAACAATGGATCAAATTGGTTGCCGGCAAATAACGGCTTGACGAATACGACGGTCCAAGCCCTTTGCGTGAATGGAACCACGGTCTTTGCAGGAACCACCGGCGGCATTTTCCGATCAACGAATAACGGAGGATTGTGGACGAACGTGAACACGACTACGACAAGCGCGCTCCTCGTTAACGGTTCGACCGTGTACGGGGGAGGAATCCTCGGCATCGTCTTTTCAACGGACAACGGCGGAAGTTGGAATCCCATCAACAACGGACTGCCCGGAACGTTGCCGTGGGTCTCTTCGCTTGCGGCCAACGGCTCGACTTTGTTTGCAGGGATGGTGTTCACCGGCGTGTTTCGCTCGACCAGCGGAGGCACGAGTTGGAGTGAAGCAAATTCGGGGATTATCGCCTCAGACGTTCGATCTCTCGCGGTCGGTCCCGACGGCAGCGGCGGATACAACATCTTTGCCGGCACGAACGGCTACGGTGTTTACCGCTCCAATGATTATGGCAACACATGGATTGCGGCCAATACCGGAATGGGCGGCATTTCGATTTACTCACTGCTCTACAGCGGAGCGACGTTATACGCGGGAGCAACCGGTACCGTCTATCGCTCGACCAACAACGGGGCTGCGTGGACTTCTACAACCACAGGGCTACCCACCAGTGCCAGCGTCAGGTCGTTGATCACAAGTCCGTCCGGTATCTTGGCTGGAACAGGGTCGGGCGTTTACCTCACGACAAACAGCGGCACGAATTGGACAGTGCGGAACAGCGGCCTTACCAGCACTTCAGTGAATACTCTTTCCTTGCTCGGCTCAAATCTCTACGCCGGAACGACCAACGGGCTGTTCATTTCAACAAACGAAGGCGTATCGTGGACCTCATCGGGCGGTGGATTGACCAACACAAATGTGAATTGGATTACGAATATGGGTTCAGATTTGTTCGCGGCCACGCAAGGCGGTGTGTTTCGTTCCACAAATAGCGGCACAACCTGGATAACGGCAAGCGGCGGGTTGACTCCCTCAACCATTTATTCTCTCGCTTCGGTAGGATCGAGTCTTCTCGCCGGAACTCCTGCCGGTATTTTCCTCACCACAAACAGCGGTACAACCTGGACAAATGCCAGCACGGGGATGCCAAGTGCTTTCGGTGTCCTCTATCCTTCTGTTCTATCCCTTACCACGGCACCGGTGGGCACAAGCGGGACAAGTATTCTGGCGGGAACGTTTCTCCTTGGCGTTTGGCGTCGGCCTGCCTCAGACATTATGAGTGTGCAAGTTGCATCGTCCGAAATCCCAGCGCAGTTCCGTCTTGAACAGAATTATCCCAACCCGCTCTCCGCCACAGGCGGATCCGCCTCCGGCGGAAACCCCACAACCAAGATAGCATTTAGCATACCCGTAGGATCGGGGCATGTCCCGTCTCTGCTGAAGGTTTATGATCTGCTCGGCAGGGAAGTGGCAACACTTGTGGATGAGAATCTGCCGGCAGGAAGCTACGAAGTAACATTCAACGCCCAGGGGCTGGCAAGCGGCACGTATTTCTACCGCCTCCAGGTGGGCGGGTTTGCGCAAACGAGAAAGCTTGTGCTACAAAGATGAACCGTCGAGATCGGACAATGTTTTCAAACTAACTCAATCACCCCAACTATGCACAGATGGAAGGAGACTGCTGCCATGATGAAGTTCCCGTTCTTTGTCGCGATGCTGCTGTTGTGTGCGTTCGCAACTGCGACCAGCAAAAGCGGCTACGATCCCAGCGTGAAAGTTGCCCAGTTCGGTATCGGCGTGGGCGGCCTGGGAGGATTCTACGGCTCATCGAATTTGCCGGTGCTTTCCGTAGGCATGGATTTCGGCATTGACAAGATGTTCTCAGCCGGAGGGCGAATCGGCTACACCTCGTCAAGTTTCGAGTCGCCGTACTTTGTCGGCTTCAATCGTCTCATCTACCGTTGGAAGTACACCTACATCACCATTGCCGGACGCGGCTCGTATCACTATCCCATCGAGAATGCGAAGCTGGATCTGTACGGCGGGGCCGATCTGGGCTACAACATTGTTTCGTCGAAGTACGACGGCGATGCGGCAGGGCGGGTGTTCGCCGCAAGTGCATCCGGCAGTTACCTGTTTTTCGGTGTACACCTCGGCGGGAGATACTATTTCTCGGAGAGCTTCGCGGCCTTCGCTGAACTTGGGTACGGGTACGGAATTCTGAACGTGGGGATTTCACTGAAGATATGAGTGCAGGCCCACTGCGTGAGCTGCAGAAATCGACGCAGGAGCGCCTCTTTCAGATGGCCGTTCCCGGGGCGATCCATTCATCAGCAGTATCACATTCAAGGCCGGAGGAAAGTGGTGATCACCGTCTCCGGCGACACCACCATCCTGACGCTCGATGAACAGGAATGCCTTGATTCTGCAAGTGGAAAGCGTGCGCTTCCTCACGTCATATTCATTCTCGCTCATTTAGATTTGCACATAGAGCATAGATCCCGCTCCTCAAGCAATGGTCCACTAGGGATCATCTTATCACTATCCACACCAACCAATCTGATGGGGGTTGCTATGAAGTACCTATTGTTTTGCGCTGTTGTCGCGGTGTCGCTGGCTGCCGTGATCGTCGGCTGCAAGAAGGATGAAAACCCGACGAATCCGGACGTCACGTATCCCGTCACCGCAACCGTTCTGAATCCACAGGGGCAGCCACAGGGCGGCGCGCTTCTCACGCTGAAAAACCCTCCCTCCTCTGATCCGAAGTTCTCGGCATATACCAACGCAAACGGCCAGGCTACAATTCAGTCACCGGCAGGTCCGCAGATTCTCGTGGCAACAATCGGAACGGCGTTCAGAGCAGAGATCCCGGTGAATGTCGCCGCCAATCCTTCGGGAACCAACGCGGGTTCCATGACGCTGCAACAGAATACAACGGTGCGCGTTCTTGTCGTCAAAGCAAGTGCCGAACAACTGGAGACCATTCTTCGGATCGTTGGATTTACCACGTTTGACTCCACCACCATCACGGCAATGCGCGACTCGGCCAACGCTGACTCGACGGGTTTGCTGAATTTTCTGAGACAGTACTCGTTGGTGTTTTCCAACTGTCATGGAGGGTCGGAGGGCGGATCGTCCTATGCGGTTCTCTCCCGTGTGTACGGCAGGTATGTTCAGGGGGGTGGAAAGATGTACGGCGGTCACTACAACTACTATCACCTCCAACGCGTGTGGCCTCCGTTCTATACCACGCGCGACTACCAGGGAAGTCCTTCCACCGACACTCTGCAAATCATTGACCAGGGGCTCTCGAACTTTGTGGGATTTACGACAGCGGCATGGGATTCCTCGATTGATTCGCGGCGGCTTTCCGGCTACGAGAAGTTCTCCAATCCGCCAACCAACTCAAAGATTTACGGCATTATCAAGAACACATCTCCTGCCGTCGGAGTCATTATCGAGAACTACAACGGCAGCGGGAAGTATTTGTGGACCGACTATCACAACCAGGATATCAGGAACTCGACACGCTTGGTGAAACTCGTTCAGTACTTCCTGCTCACCCTCTAACGCCACGAGTCGCAGTGATGCAACACGCCGATCCGGATGTTCCGGGTCGGCGTGTTGTTTTGATTCCCCCTGACGATACGTTGGGTTCAGATCGGTTTGAAGCGTTCGAACGACTGCCGACAGTCGTTGCAGTAGTAGATCTGTTTACACAGCGTCGCACCGAAGGGACTTTCGAGTTGTGTGTGGATAGAGTTGCAGAAGGGGCAAGCGACCGGCAGATTTAGCACGGCAACAAGTTCGCCGTCATTTCGTGGAGGAGGAGCTATCCCAAATTGACGGAGCTTCTCCTTCACCTCCTCATCGAGCATGTCGGTTGACCAGGGAGGAGAGAAACTTGTCTCGATTGTTACGTTCTCGATGCCCAGTGCTGCAAGCCTTGCGCGAATCTCCGCCTTCATGTGCTCCATCGCCGGGCAGCCGACAAATGTTGGCGAAAGAACGACCCTCACGTTCCCGTCCGAGAGGTGTACCTCCCGAATCACTTTCATCTCAACTAACGAGAGGACCGGGATTTCGGGATCGGTGATCTCGCCAAGGGTTTTCCAGAGTGTCGCGACATCAATGTTCATCCTCACCACCTCACCACTTCGCCCCCGGTGCGATCCGGTACACTGCCTGCAGATCGTCAACCAGTTGGTGGAGATGCTCCGTATGTTCTTTCTTTCTTCCTCCCAGATCCGGGCGGGCACGAACGGCCAGCGAGCCGTTTGCTTCATGCACAGGAACGCGCAACGTTGCGCCCGTCAGCACCGGCACGACTTGACGCAGCCATGCCACTTGCAGCGCGGCATTCCCCGGAAACACCCCTGACCCGATCAGTTCTTCCTCGCCGTCCAACTTTTCAAACATGCCGAGAGCTTGTGGAAACGCGGCATCCACAGCCGCCTGCATGCGGCGGTGGCTCTCTTCGGTTGCATCGCCCAGGCGCTCGATCAAACCCTTTGTATGGAGAAGGTGATACGCTTCCTCACGAAGGATCTTTACCGCTGCTTCTTTGATAGGAAGATAGGTCGAGTGCCCAAACGCTTTCAGCCTTACCTGTTCGGCTTCGTCGAACAAATACTGCCGCACAACCGTGTAGGCGAAGTCTCCTTTCGGATACGTCACAAAGCGGCAGCAAAGGAAGTCGCTCCACCTCCGTTCAAACGCCATCCGATCCGGATCTTCTCCTCCAAGGTGCTGGTGCAATGTGTACCACACGAGTGAGTGGCCAAGCTCGTCCTGCGCAATGTTGGAGAATGCGATGTCTTCTTCCAGCACGGGACCGTACCCAGTCCACTCCGAGTCTCGATGGCCCAACATCAGCTCATCATCGGCAAGAGCGAGCAAGAGCGTCTTCAGCGCCTGTTGGGGAAATCCCGTCGTCACTCGTTCGACTCCTTTGCCGGCGCGTCGAAATCCTTCGGATCGCGGTACGATTTGTCGAGCGTGATGTTGAAGAACCGCTCATCCTGATAGTCTGTGGCGGTGATGTCGGAGGTCTTCACGACCCAAAGGCTAACGCACGGCAGCCGGCGCGCAAACTGATCGCGTGCATAGTGCAGTGCCACGTGCGGGTCCGGGGCATGAACGGAGCCGACATGGATGTGGGGATCGCCTTTCTTCTTCTGATGAAACACCTCGTAGGTGTCGAACTGCGTGTCGCTCATGCAGCGGCTTCCTTTCGCTTGGCTTTTGCTGCCAGGGCCTCACGCACCCACCGACCCTCTTCATGTGCCCGGCGCCGCGCCGCAAGGCGCTCCTTGTTGCACGGCCCGTCGCCGTTGATGACGCGCCGTAACTCTTCCCAATCCGGTTGTGTGTAGATCCAGTGACCCGTTGTGTCGTCGTAGTGGAGATCGGGATCGGGGATCGTCAGGCCGAGCGCGCGAATTTGCGGAACGATCAAATCTACATACTCCTGACGTACCTGCTCATTGGATTTTGTCTTGATGCGCCACTTCAGCGACTGTTGTGAATGCACCGACAGGGAGAGGCTCTCCGGAGGACCCGACATCATCAGTGTTGGGTACCACCAGCGATCGATGGCCCCTTGCACCATCGCCTTTTGTTCCGGTGTGCCCCTGGCGAGCGCGACAACGAGGTCGTACCCTTGCTTGATGTGGAACGACTCTTCGTAACAGATGCGCTTCATCGCCCGTGCATACGGACCGTAGGACGACTGTTGCAGCATCGTCTGGTTGACTACCGCCGCCATATCCACCAACCATCCGATCACCCCCACATCTGCCCACGTCGGCGTCGGATAGTTGAACACGTTCGCGTATTTGGCTTTTCCTGTCAGAAGCTCGTCGAGCATTTCTTCGCGCGACTTGCCGAGGGTTTCGGCAGCGCGATATAAGAGTTGTCCATGTCCCGCTTCATCCTGCACTTTGGCAATCAACGTCAGTTTGCGGCGGAAACCGGGGGCATACGGAATCCATTTCCCTTCCGGGAGCTGCCCGACAATCTCGCTGTGCGCATGCTGGCCTATCATGCGAATGAGTGTTTTGCGATACTCCTCCGGCATCCAATCGCCCGGCTCCACCTTCTCGCCGCGGGCAACGCGTGCCTCAAACTCCGCCAGTTTCTCTTCGTACGTTTTTTCGACCATCAGTGTACTCTGAAAAATGATTCTTGGGGGGATGGTGGACACAATATATGACTTCTGCGTGACGGCTTCAATGCACAGCGCCGTTCGTACACATCACAGTTGAAACTTCTTTCTCTTCCGCCAGAGTGTGGCAGGATCAATGTTAAGGATTGCGGCAGCTTCTTCAAGATCACGCGCGATGCGAAGGACCTTGATGATGTGCTGGCGCTCGGCTTCTTCGAGAGACAGAGGAGCGGCCTGGGGCGCTGCGAGTTGCTGAAACTGTTCAGGTAAATGCTCGATCCTGATCTCCCCATCACGCGCAAGCAGCACAGCACGCTCGATGACGTTCTCCAACTCCCGCACGTTTCCCTTCCACGAATAGGCACGGAGAGCAGTGAACGCCTCTTTCGAGAGTTCGCTGCTGCTGCCAAACTTCCGCAGGAAATGCGTCACCAGGAGTGGAATGTCCTCCATCCGTTCGCGCAGTGGCGGCAGTTTCAACGTCACGGCGTTCAACCGGTAGTACAGATCTTCGCGAAACGCCCCCGTCTGTACCGCCTCCTCAAGATTTCTGTTCGTTGCCGCAATCACCCGAACGTCCACTTTGCGTGTCTGCGTTTCGCCGACGCGCTCGAACTCCTTGCTCTGCAGAAAACGCAGCAGCTTCACCTGTATCGAAGGCGGAACTTCTCCAATCTCGTCGAGGAACACCGTTCCGCCACCGGCCGCCTCAAAACGCCCTTGCCGATCTTTCGTTGCGCCGGTAAACGCACCCTTCACATGCCCGAACAATTCGCTCTCCAGGAGCTGCTCGGGAAGGGCCGCACAGTTCACAACGACAAACGGTTTCTCGCGTCGCGGGCTGTTGTCGTGGATGAGATGTGCGAGGAGTTCCTTTCCCGTCCCGCTTTCGCCCTGAAGCAGCACCGAAATGTTACCCGGCGCGACCTGCAAGGCAAGATTCACGACGGCGCGCATCTGTGTGCTGCGCGTGATAATGTCTCCCGTCCCCTGGAAGCGTTGCAGTTCCTCGCGCAGTTCGGTCAGCTCTTGCTTCAGCTTGTGGTGCTCATAGACCTTTTCGGCAAAGAGTTTCAACTCCGAGAACTCGAACGGCTTCTGGAGATAATCGAATGCCCCCAACTTGATCGCCTCCACCGCCGAATCGATGCTGCCGTGTGCCGTCATCAGAACCACCGTCGTGGCAGGGGAAAGCTTGCGCGTTTCTTTCAGAAGTGCCATGCCATCGACAGGCGTCATCTTCAGGTCATAGAATGCGAGATCAAAGGTCGTTGTGTGCAATGCATCCAGAGCCTTGAGCGGATCGGCATACGCCGTAACGTCGAAGCCGACGGCCTCGAGACCGATGGTGACAGTTTTCAAAATGTTCTGCTCGTCATCCACAAGCAGGACGGTGGCCTTCTCGTGCATACTGTTCACTGGTCCGCCGGCGCGGCGACGAGCTGAAGAGGAAGCGTGAACGAGAATGTACTCCCCTTCCCTACTTCGCTGGTTACCCAGATGCGCCCTCCGTATGTTTCCACAATCTCCTTCGCAATTGCCAGGCCCAATCCGACACTGCCGGGCGTTGCAGCCGAGGCGCCTTTTATCTGCACAAACTTGTCGAAGATCTTGTCGAGGTATTCTCGCGGGATGCCATGTCCGGTATCCTGCACCTCGAAGAGCATGTCCGCATTGCGTTGTTGCACTCGCACCGTCACGCTACCGCCCCCATCGGTGTGCTTCAACGCGTTGGTGACGAGATTGTTGATAACCCAGGAGAGTTGCTGCTCATCGGCAACGAGCGTGGGCAGGTCTTCAGGGATTTCTGTGAGCAAGCGAACGTTCTTTTCGTGAAATTGGATTTGCAGCGTCTTCGTGGTTGCTTCGATGAGCGTGCGAATGTTCAGCTCCTCGTTCTTGAACTGCTGCCTTCCCGATTCGAGTTTGGAGAGCTGCAGAAGTTCCCGCGCCAGTTTCGTCAGGCGCTGCACATCGTCTTTCGTGGAGCTGATCAGTTCCTTCTGCCGCTCATTGAGCGGGCCTAACAATTCCTGATTCAAAATATCCACGCTCATGTTGACGGAGGTAAGCGGCGTGCGGAATTCGTGTGAGAGCGTAGCGATGAAATCGGATTTCATCCGGTCCAGCTCCTTGAATTGCGTCACGTCCTGCAGAATCGTCAACACGCCGTACAACCTGCCCTCGCTGTCGAACACCCGGGTGAGCTTCGGACGGAAATACACTTGCCTGTCGCCGTGGGTGAATTGCAACAGGTTCACCTTGTCCGGCGTTGCCTGTTCCTGCACCCCGTTCCCGTCACCGGCATCTCTGGATGCCGAGAGGATGAGGCTCATGATTCTCTCATCCCTGATCACCGAGGCAACGGGTTTGCCGATGGCTTCCACGTCCGTGTATCCAAACAGCTCCGCCACAAGATTGTTGATGTGGAGGATGTTCATCTGTGCGTCGGTAACGATGATGCCGTCGGAGATGCTGTCCACAATGGCCTCGGACTTCCGCTTCTCGGCAAGAATCTTGTCGATGTTCATCTGTTCGAACCGACGAAGCCGCTCGGTCATCTTATTGAATTCCCTGCTTAACGCCCCGATCTCGTCGTTCGAGAGCACATCGATCTTGAGGTCTAATTGCCCTGCGCCAATCTGTTTCACCCGTTCGGTCAGCGCTTCCGCGGGTTTGATCAACACCTTCGTCAGCCACACGGTTGCAATCACGCTCAATGCCAGCGAGATGATGGAGGCAACCATCATTCCGTACGCGGATTGATTGGCAATCGTGTGCGTCTTGCTTTCGAGCTTGTACATCGCCGCCTGGTTGTACTCGAACAGGCGGAAGCAGAGCGTGCGCAACTCTTCGGACACGGGACGGACGGCCTCGTAGTAGTAGTTCTTTGCTTGTGTAAATGCACCCTGCTGGATCATGCCGCGCATCGTGTCCGTGACGGCCATGTACTTCCTGCGCACACTCTGGAGTGAGTCTCGCACACCAAGCAGTTGTCCTTCCGGCATCACCCGAAATGCTTGTTCGTACCAGTAGTAGAAGGACATCTTGTTATCCTCAAAACTGCCACTCACTCCTGCTTCTTCGCCCTGGCTCGCAACGAGCAGCGCGTTATCCTGCCCTTCAAGGTACTTCACCATGTTCTCGGCGGCAAGCACGCTCAGGTAGTTCTCACGCAGGATCGTCGCTACGGTCGTCCCCAACGCGTAGTAGTTGTAAACGGAGAGAAACCCCGCTGCAAGGTTCAGCGACACTAACAGTCCAAACGCCCAGATGATTTTTGTTCGAATGGTCCTGACCATGGCAATAGCATCTTGTATCAATGTAGGAGAGTGGGAAAGGAAAAACAAGGGGGCGCGTTGGCTTGGCAGAAGCCATTTGAACTCAATACATACAGTACGTCGAATGCAATCGGGCGCTGTCTGGTTCTGAGCGATTATCTCCCCCGCCCGTTGTTCCATCCATTCACAAGAAACCCGTTCCTGGTAGTATCATCTCATGTACGATTTCCAGTTCAAGCCATTCCACGAAATGACGGAATCCGCCTACCCTGCCGTCGGGTCGAAACTGTCACCGCCTCCGACACGAAAACGCCGTACGAAGTGGCTGAAGTTGCGGAGGTGTGCCGGTGGGTCATCGCCGGGACGGGACTCGGTCATGTCAACAAGCCGTTGTATCCTGCGTTGAAGCGTGCACAAGACAAGAACATCGCCGTGTACATGACGGTGCAGACGCTGTGGGGTTACGTGCAGATGTACGTGTACGACACGGGCCATGACATGATGGAACTCGGCGTCGTTCCCGCAGCGAACATGCTGCCTGAAGTCGCGTACGTGAAGTTAGGCTGGGCGTTGGGTCAAACGAATGATCTGGAGGAAGTGAAAGAGATTATGATCACTCCCATCGCAGGAGAGATCACCGAGCGCGAACCGAGCAAAGGCTACCTGATCTTTCAGGGCGGCGTGCCTGAGGTGGAGGAATTTATTTCGAGGTACCGGAAATGAGGGACTGCTCGGCATCGCCCGTCTGAAATGACAGTGGTGATACGCTCTTTTCGCTCCACCACCGGGCTGTGCTCCGCGCTCTTTCACCATTCCTCATTCCTCAGCACAATCTTCCCAAACTGCTCTCCGCTTGCCATGCGTTGCATTGCCTTCTCTGCATCCGCCAACGAGAAAACACTGTCAATCACCGGTTTGATGGAGTGCTTCTCGACGAACTGCAGCATGGCGGCGAACTCCTCTTCCGTTCCCATCGTCGAGCCAAGGATGGAGAGCTGTTTCCAGTAGATGCGCGCAGGTTCGGCGTCTTGAATTTTCCCTCGCACCGAACCGTACACAACAATCCGCCCCGCAGGCGCGGCGACCTCCAGTAATGTCGCAAAACCGGGTCCCGCCGCCCCGTCAACGATCAGGTCGAAGCCGCCGACAAGCTTCTTCAACTCATCACCCCACGCGGCCGCGTTGTAATTCACACCGCCGCTTGCACCTAGAGCTATGGCCTTCTGGATTTTCACGTCGGAGCCCGACGTGACCCACACTCTTGCTCCGACGGCAAGGGCAAACAGCATAGCCGTCACGGCAACTCCACCGCCAATGCCGGTAATCAAGACGTTCTCATGAGCTTGCAGTGTACCCCTCGTGAAAAGAGCACGGTAGGCCGTCAGTCCTGCAAGGGCAAGTGCCGCCGCTTCTTCGAATGTCAGGTGGCTTGGTTTTGGTTGAACATACGTTGTAGGCACGGCGAGGTATTCGGCAAGCGTTCCGTTGTCAGGGAAGCCGAGGACTTTGAACTCCTTTTGCTGGACGTTCGGATTGTCTCCCCAGTTGTGTGAGGGGTTGATGATCACTTGCGATCCAACGAGTGAACGCTCAACGTTCGGTCCGACGTCTTCGACAACGCCCGCCCCATCCGATCCGATGATGATGGGATATGTGGTGCGGGGATATGTCCCCTGCCGAATGTAGTAGTCGCGGTGGTTCAGTGCAGAAGCTTTGAGGCGGACAAGAACACCATCAGCCTCCACTCCAGGAAGAGGAACTTCTTTGATCCTTAAGGGCTGGGCTTTCGACTCGAGGAGGATGGCCTTCACATTCTGCGATACATGTTTGTTTATAGAGAAATCACCCTCACCATGGGTAATGAAACGAAGGCGTGGACACAGAATACAAAAATGAGCGCAGAAATCCCACTCCTGTACATCCTGTTATCCTCTCTAAAAGGTTCTTGCTTTTGCTAGTCGGTTTGAGGTTAGCGACTCGGTCGAAAAGGGACTCCAAAAAAATTAACCGCAAAGAGCGCGAAGAAAGCGCAAAGA
>CAZIKE010000014.1:0-8865 GCA_964539775.1 uncultured Chitinophagales bacterium | reverse complement strand
CCCCAAGCAAAATCCCTTCGCGGTCTTGGCCACTCCTTTGCGACCTCTGCGGTGAGGCTTTTCATCTGCGCTTCGCGGTTTTCTCTTTCAACAGCTCCAGTTCCATCATCACCAGCACTTTCAAAGAGAAGAGGTCGGGGGATGAGTTCCTTTCTTCCCACAAAGTTCTTCACACCCTATTCTAGAGCCGCCGGTGTTTGACAAAGGAAAGAATAGCAGGAAGAACGACCAACGTCAATGCGGTGGATGAGGCAAGCCCTCCGATCGTTCCCAGCGCAAGCGAGTACCACACACTGGAACGTTCACTCCACACCAGCAACGGGACCAATGCGGCGATCGTGGTGAAGGAAGTCATGAGAATGGGACGGAGGCGATCTGCCGCAGCGTGGATCAAGACATCGGGCGCAAAGCCCGCGGTCAACCGACTGCCCACGTAGTCCACCATCAGGATTGCGTTCGAAACAACTATCCCGATCAGCAACATCACACCAGCGTAGCCACCCCGGCCGAATGACGTGTCGGTAAGGTAGAACGCGAGAAAAAGTCCGATGAGCGACAGCGGAACCGTCACAATGACGATCAACGGCTTTACCCACGATTCGTACAGCGCGGCCGTTACCATGAAGACAACAACCAGCGCCACAACTGCAAGCCATATCATCGAGACGGCATCTTTGCTCGTGAGCATGAACCACCCCTGTTCCCGCTCGAACCGGTAGCCGTGAGGCAGCGGCATCGCGCGAATGGTAGATTCAACGAACTGGTCACCATAGCGGTATGGCCCTCTGTACTCGAACGAAATCCAGCGCACGTACTGCTGGTTCTCCCTCGTTATCTGCGACATCACGCGTCGCTCATCGAGCCTCACCAGCGCGCTCATCGGCACCGTTTCCCCGCGTGCATTGATAATCCGGGTCCGGGAGAATTCCTGCACGCTCGCCGAATCAAATCCTTGCATCTTCGCGAGCAGCGGCAAGCGCTCGCCGCCGAGCGTAATGCTTTGCCAGTCCACCGTCCCGCGGGTCATACTGCCAATCCACGGCATGATGTCCGCAACAGTGAGATGGTGCGCGGTAAGAGCTTCGCGGTCCACCTGCAGGATAAGCTCTGTCGACTTGGGCCAGCGGCCGAACGTGCGGTCAATATCCACCTCGGCAATACGCGGGTTTCGTTCAAGACGTTGCTTGAACTGTTCGGCAAGCTCTTTCACCTTCGCGTAGTTATATCCCAACACCTTCACATAAAAACTGGGTGCCGATTCTCCGCCGGAGTAGAAGCCGGGCCCGAAGCCGGACACGGAAATCGTCGCGCCGCCGGTGTGCGCCGCAAGCACGGTCAGACGGTTTTTCATCACGTACGGCAGCACCGTCAATGCCGCTGTCTCATCAAAATCAACTCGAACGGAGGCATAGTCGTCAACCACTCGCGTCGTCATCCGACTCACGCCTTCGGGAGCGAACTGCACTTCACGCTCGATGAGTCGTGCCACATCATCGTACCGCTGAAGCTCAGTCCCTTGCGGAAAGCCGACACGCACGACGAGATACGTTTCGTTCCCCCATTCCCACACTTCTCCTTTTGTGACTTTGGCGAAGAACAGATATGAAGCCCCACCGAGCAGAGCGTTGAGATAGGGACGGATTGCAATGACCGGCTCGCTTGCAAACACGGCGTTATAGATTCGTCCGGGAAGATGCTCAGCTTCAATGTGTTCGGGCAAGAGCCATACCGGCAACCCGAACGCAAGAACAACCGCCGCAAGAACGCTCTTCCGCCAGTGCAGGCACCAGTTGAGGATCTTTTTGTACGCGGCGAGAATACGATCGCCTATTCTCTCAAACCCTCCGCTTGTTGCAAGCACTGCCGGCACGTTGCGAATGATGACCGGAATAACGGTGAACGAAACGATCAGCGACATCATCAGTGCAATCCCGACGGAAAGTCCAAACTCCTTGAAGTACGGCTTCAAGTCCTGCGGCAGGAATGCAATCGGAATCAGAGCGCCCACGGTTGTAATCGTCGAGGCGATCACGGGAAGGCGGACTTGGGCAACGGAGAACGCAATACCGGTATCGGAAAAATCGTGGCGACGCTGAATGTTGTCTAACACAACAATCGCATCGTCAACAACTCGTCCGAAGCCTAACACAAGTCCCGCAAGCGTGAGAAGATGCAACCCGAGTCCGAGCAGCCAGAAGACAAGCAGCGTGCCTGCGAGCGAAATGACAAGCGACGACATCAGAACCAGCGGGGCGCGCAAACTTCCGAGCGCCACAACCAGCACAAGCCAGATGAAGAAGATGGAGAAGAAGACTTCGCGGCGCAAGTTCTCCAATTCTTCACGCATCTGCTTGCTCTTATCGACGACTTTTGTGAGAGAGAGATTGCCGGGAGCCGCAGCAGCAAGAACCTGCAGGCGTTCGATCACCCGGTCGGCAACCTCGAGTGTGTTGACGTGCGGCTCCTTATCAATCACCAGGGTCACAGAGGGCTTTCCATCAATGCGGTAGATGCTGCGGGTCTCTCCCACAGTATCACGCACCGTCCCGACATCCCGCAGACGCACAACGGCTGTTTGTCCGCCGGAGATGAGCGGCAGATTCAGAATATCCTCGAGGGTGGCATTACGATTTTGGATAGCGACAATCTTCCGGCCCGACCCAACCCGCACATCACCAACAGGAGCGGCAAACTCAACATCGCGCAGTGCGGCGCTGACGGCATCCACAGATAATCCGGCAGATGCCAGTCGCCCGGGCTCCAGCAGAACGTGAAGCTCACGATCCTCGCCCCCCACAAGCTCGACACGGGCAACGCCCTTCACCGAGAGGAGCGCTGGAACGATATGCTCGGCAGCATATGCCCGCAGCGCTGAAGCGTTCATCTCAGAGCTCAGCGCAAAAGTCAGGAACCCCTGCAACTCTTTGAAATCTTCGGGAACGTAGCGGGAGATGAGCGGGGAGCGAACGCCGGGTGGAAATTTCTCTGCCAATGCAGAGAGCTTTTCGTACAACTCCAGCCGCGCAAAATTCATGTCCGTCCCCTGCTCGAACTCCACATCCACCGACGAGCGGCCTTCGGAGGAACGGGAGCGGATATTCTTCACGCCGGCAACCGTGTTCGTCACCTCTTCGATTGGCGCGGTGACAAATTGCTCGACGGTTTCCGGCGATGCGTTTCCCCACGAGGTGTTGATGGTGAGACTCGGGAAGTCGATCGAAGGCGCAAGTTCAATGGGCAGACGCGTGAAGGCGAAGAGTCCGGCAAGCACAACGGCGCCGCTCACCATGCTGACGGCGATGGGGCGGTGAAGAAGTTGTTGTAGTGAGGGGCTCAATATCATCCCTGAATATTCTGCCTCATCGCCCACCTGTCAATAAACGTGTACACGACAGGGATCGCAACAACCGTGAACAGTGTTGACGCCACCAGTCCCCCCACAATCGGCACGGTCAGCGCCCGCACAAGCTCGGAGCCGGTGCCGAACTCGAAGAACAGCGGAAGAATGCCGAGTACCGTTGTTGCTGTCGTCATGAGGATCGGACGCAAGCGCTGCTGCATCCCTTGTCGGATTGCATCGTTGAGTGCCATGCCCTTGCGTCGCAACGCCGTGATGACATCCACCACGATCACTGCATCGTTATCTACCGCGCCGATCATGATGACGAGGCCAATGAGCGACATGACGTTGTACGCTTGTCCCGTCAGCGCCATTGCGCCGATGGCGCCAATGAACGCCAACGGACTCGTCAGCAGGATGACGAACGGATAGAGGACCGACTCGTACTGCGCGGCGAGAATCATATAGACAAGAAAGATGGAGAGGAGAATGATGAGCAGCAGACTCCGGAACGACTCGCGAATCTCCTCATTCTCTCCACCAATATGGATCACATATCCCGCGGGCAACGCATACGACCCGGTTATCTGCTGGAGTTCTTGCACCACGCTTGCCAACGACCGACCGTGCACGTTAGCAAGAATCACCTGTGCGCGCTGTTGATTCTCATGCCAGATTTCTCCTTCCCCTCGCGTTTCCTGCCAGCGTACCAACGTGCGCAGCGGTACGTTATTCAGGTCGGCGTCCAGCACATCGTCGAAGTTGTCGGCGTTTGCCGGACGAACGCGGATGGTCACCTTCCTGTCGAACTCGTTCAGCGTTGTCGGCTCTGCGCCCTGAACATTGTGCCTGATGAAGGAAGCAATCTCCTGCACGCTCAGACCACGAAGCTTCGCCGCATCACGGTCGATCTCAATCCTGTACTCCGGAGTGCCAAGCTGTAAGGATGTTCGCACGTCCGTAACCCCTTGCACGGATTGCAGTTGCTGTGAAAATCGCTCGGCAATCTGCGCGACGATCACTGGGTCTTTGCCGGTGATGCGCACTTTCAGATCGTTCACTTCGGGGCGGAGGATTTGCTCGAACGTTGTGCCGCGAGAGCGGAGGGCGAATTCCACGCCCGACGACGCTCGCTGCAGCGCGCTAACGATGCTTCGAGCTTGTTCCAGAACGTCGTGTGTCACCGCCCTCTGCTTCACACGCACTTCAACGGCTGCCCGCTCGAGCGCAACATCGCCGATCCGCCAGACGGTTGTCTCGTCGGTGATGCCGATGGAGGAGTAGACACCGTGCACGCCGGGGAGGCGGAGCAGTTGTCGCTCCACTTCTGCTGTGCCGTCGGAAACAGCTTCGAGAGTTGTTCCTTTGGGGAAGGTCAGGTGTATCGTGAACCGACTCTGATCGATATCGGGCGCAGGCTCGCTGCGAATGGTGAAGGCAAGAGCAATTGAGATCGCGAACAGCCCGAGTGTCGCCGCAACCACCTTCCATCGGCGTTCGAGCGCCCAAGTGAGATACCTGTCCGTCGCCGACTCGCTCGCCTCCCGCACCTGCTGAACAAGGCGTCCGAGCATCCCTTCACCCAACTGTTCACCGGAGCGTCTGCGTTCACGCGAGAGCAGCATCGGTACAAGTGTCACTGCAACGAACAGCGACACCAGCAGCGACACGGACATCGTCACTCCCATATCAACGAAGAGCTTCGAGGCAACGCCCTCCACAAAAACGATCGGCAGAAAGATGGCAACGTTGGTGAGGGTTGAGGCCGTGACGGCAAGGTTGATGTCCTTCGCTCCGGCCAGGACCGCGTCCAGCAACGCCACACCTTTCTCGCGCAACCGTGTTACGTTCTCAATCACGATGATCGCATTATCTCCCAACATGCCGATGCCGAGGGCAAGACCGGTAAGCGAAATAACGTTGAGATTGACATTGAGAAAGTACATCGCGATGCATGTGGCAAGCAGCGAGACAGGAATTGTGACGCCGATGATGAACGGATAACGCGCACGCTGCAGGAAGAGAAAGAGCACCACAAACGCTAACACCGCCCCGATGGCAATGGCCTGTTGCACATCGGCAACGGACTGCGCAATGAACTCCGCCTGGTCGGCGATAACGCTGAGATGGAGCGACGGATACTCACGACGGAGCTGCGCAAGGACATCGTGGACTGTCCGTGATACTTCAATGGTATTGGTGCCGGCTTCCTTTCGCACGTGCAGGGCAATCACCTCGCTGCCGTTATAGCGCGTAAGCCCGGTCCGCTCCCTGATCGTATCGCGCACCGAAGCAACATCGGCGATGCGCACAAGGCGCCCGCCCCCTGTCGTCAGGACGACCACGCTGCGGATGTCGTCAACTCCTCTGAACTCCCCCACAGCTCTGAGCGGATAACGAAAGAGCCCCTTTCTGATGGACCCACCCGGCAGGCTCAAGTTTGCCTGTGCAAGCGCTTGCGACACCTGCTCGATGGAAATACCGAGCGCATCCAGTTTCTGCTTGTTCAGGACAACATGAATCTCGCGCTCCACGCCACCCAGCACACTCACCTGCGCAACGCCGTCAATCTGTTCTATTCGTTTCTTCACGAGCGCTCGTGCCGTTTCCTTCAATTCCGTCAGGTTGCTTCCGTCTTCCGTTACCCTGAGCGAAGCGAATCCCGACGCTGCTTGTCGGGATGAGCGAAGTCGAAGGGTGTCCAGCGCACCGTCAGGACGAGGCGTTTGAGCAGAACTCGCTGAAAGCACAATCGTCATAATCGGCTCGGTGGAGGGATCAACGCGGAGAATTGTCGGGCGGCCGGCTTCGCGCGGCAGCGCGCCGCGCATTTGATCTAACTTCTCCCGGACCTCTAACAGTGCAAAGTCCATCTCCGTACCCCAATAAAACTCCACCGTGACGACGGACTGCCCTTCGCGAGAGATGGAGGAGACGCGCTTTGCACCAGTGACCGTGGCCAGCGCTGCCTCCACGGGCTGCGTCACCCGCCGCTCCACTTCTTCCGGCGATGTATTGGGGTAGGATGTTTGAACCGTGAGCTTCGGAATCTTGATGGGGGGAAGAAAATCAACGCTCAGATTGAAGAACGCGATAAGGCCCAGCATCACCACGCCGAGGTAGAACATCAGCACGGTAACGGGACGAGATGTGGAGAGAGAGCTTAGGGACATTCGTGCTTGAATGGAGACGCCATCGGAAGAAACGGAAAAGAGAGGAAAAAGTCATTCGATGATTTTGCCAATGCGTTCCCAACGAATGGAGCGGAGCTTGTTCCAAAGCATAGCATCAAAACGTCAGGTACGCGCTTTTGTGGTTGCCCGACACATCCATGAAATCACTTTTGGCCATCCGGAGCGAGCATCCCGGCAATCAGACGATCGAGTGATTCGACGCTGGGAGCGCCGTTGAACATTCGACCGTTGACGATAATCGTTGGCGTGCCGTCAATACCGATCTCTGAAGCAAGTGTCATATCGCGGTCCACCAACGCCGATAAAGATCGAGTCTGGATGCATCGCTCAAACGCGCCTCGATCAGGGATATTGGCGAGTTCAGCAAAGGCAATCCACGGGCGTTTGCCGATCAATGGTTGATTTTGAAAAAGCACATCGTGAAATTCTTTATACCTTCCTTGGCTCCCCGCACATTCCGCGGCGAGCGCTGCGTCATAGGCATTGAGGTGTGACTTCAACGGCAAGTTGAAATAGACAAACCCAATTTGCCCCTCATACTTTCGAGCAACTCTATCGATCGCTTGGCTGGCCAATGCACACGGCTGACATTCGTAGTCGAGGAACACGGCAACCTGCACACAAGCCTCCTTGGGACCGAGCCACCGACCGCCACGCGAGTGCAGATCCTTCCACTGCTCGACACGCCGCGTGCGCAGCTCTGGTTCACCGACAAAGAATTCTCGACGCAAGACGATGCCTGTTATCGTGAGGGCACATACAACGAGCACTCCCGTCGCAATGTTGTTGAGCAACCTCCCCATCGCATGTTCCTACCGGTTACGTTCCTGGAGGCGATAGACGATAACGGACTGAACTCCGTTATTGTCAGTGTGGAGTGCATAGGCACGTCCTTGCCGGATGAGCAACAGCATCGAATCCTTCGTGAGCGTGAGCGAACCAAGCCGCTTTCCCTCTGGTGTTAACACTTCCCACCGAAGGAGGTCTTTGTTGTCGGTTGAAAAACCGATCCAGACTCGTTCACGATCGTCGATCACCATCTGCTCGAAGACGGGCAGAAACTCCGGCAAAGGTGTCTTCGAGCGATGTAAGGTATTCATCGTGAGTTTACGATCGGGCCATCGTTCAAGTTCTCGCTGCCACATGGCTGGAGTAATCCGTATTCTCTTTTCATCCAGTGCGATGATACGCTTCAAGGCTCCAGTTGCGGTTTTCACATAAATGTTCGTGCTATCAGTATCTCCATGATAGATCAGGCCGTCGTTGCCAACAGCTATAGCTGGGCGACGAGCGAACGGCATCTCACTCACGCTAAATCCAGCTTCGCCCTGGATGATGAATCTTTGTTTCTCTGCCATCATGATGATTGGTGTGCTCGTCTGAAAGTTTCCTTTGCGATTCAGCACATAAATCAGAACCCTTGGGACTTTGTGCAGTCCACCTGCTGTATATTCGCCGGCATAGGGGACGAACAAGAGATCCTTGTAAGTCCACGCTCCTTTGGTTCCCGATGCAATCGTTCCCAATACTGAAGGCGCATATCCTCCGGGAACAGGAGGTAAAGCTATGGTCCGAGTGGGGCTTTCAAAGCGATCGGGTGCAAATATTGAGAGTACGTGTGCGGCTCCATCGAGCACACATAGACTGTCTTGTTCAAGAAGGGACACATTCAATACATACGAAAATTCACCCGGACCCCTTCCCTTTCTACCAATCGAGCGGATGTATTTCCCATGGTTGGAAAACAGATGAACACAGGCCCGAACCATATCTCCGACGTAAATGCGGCCTGCACGATCAACGTCCAAGCCTTGGATGAGGCCAAAGTTGCCTTCCTCGAGCCGAAACTCCTCCGAGAGAGTGATTCCTCCTTCACTCCCTTGTGCAGCAAGACAGCACGTTGCAAGAAGTAATAACCCAATTACGTTTAGCATCGCTTTCCTTGAAAACATGGTGTGAAAAACGCGGAGAGGGAAGCCCTACGGCTCCCCTCCGCCAGCCCTGTTCAGTTTGCGATTGGAAGGCATTCACATGATGTGATGTTTGCACTGCACGGCCCGTCGTACGTGCAACAGGCCTGTAATGTCGAACAACACTTATTCACAGCGAAAGCTTCACTCGACAGAAACACGAGAGAACCGGCCAGGATGAGGACAACAGCCAACGCGTTGATTGTTGAGCGTACCATTTGCGCTTCACCTCCTTTCTTCGGCTTGTATAGTCGCCCCCCAATATACCTTCGCCCTCACCCCAAGTCAAGAAAATTCACTTGGCACATCTGGTTGACAAATCTGGGAAGCACAGTTACTCGCTGCGCTTCGTTACTCGTTG
>CAZIKE010000013.1:0-41959 GCA_964539775.1 uncultured Chitinophagales bacterium | reverse complement strand
TCTCACTCTGGAGCGGAAGAAAGACACCCGCCGAGTCAACCAAATAGACGATCGGCAGCCTGTTCTCCATGCTGATTTCCTGGGCACGGAGATTCTTTTTTGCCGTGAGAGGAAACCACGCACCCGCCTTCACGGTCGCGTCGTTGGCAACGATCACGACATCGCGGCCATGAATCGTCCCGATGCCGAAGATGGTACCGGAGGCCGGCGCGCCGCCGTACTCTTCATACATTTCGTAGGCAGCAAACAAGCCGATCTCGAGAAAGCTGCTTCCGGGGTCAACGAGTTTCTCGATGCGCTCGCGGGCAGAGAGCTTTCCTTTCTGATGAAGCTTCTCCACTGCCGCTTTGCCCCCTCCCAGGGCAACTCTCTCGCTTCGCTCTTTGAGTTGCACGAGCAGCGAGCGCATGTTCTCCTCATTCTTCTGGAATGCGGGAGTCGGTTTGAGTGCCGAGCCGATGACGGACATGAGGTTTTGTTCTGCGTTGAATGAGTGTGATGGACGAGCCGACATTACGCCAGCAGGTGACGCGCAATCACCATTTTCTGCACTTCCGATGTCCCTTCGCCGATGGTCATCAGCTTCACGTCGCGGTAGAGTTTCTCCACCGGAAATTCCTTGATGAAGCCGTAGCCGCCATGGATCTGCACGGCCTCGTTCGTTGCCCGTACCGCAACCTCGCTGGCAAACAGCTTCGCCTGCGAGACGGCAAGCGTGAAGTTCATGCCCTTCGTTGCGAGCCATGCTGCACGTTGCGTCAGCAGACGCGCCGCGTTGATCTCCGTTCCCATGTCGGCAAGTTTCCACTGGATGGCCTGAAACTCCGCAAGCGGCTTGCCGAACTGGACACGCTCTTTCGCATACTTGAGGCTCGCATCGAGCGCGCCCTGCGCAATGCCGACCGAAAGCGCCGCTATGCCGATGCGCCCGCCATCCAACACCGAGAGCGCCTGCTTGAATCCTTCTCCCTCCTGCCCGATTAGGTTCTCGCCGGGCACGCGCACATGTTCAAACAGCAACGTGGCAGTATCGCTGCATCGCATACCCAGCTTGTTTTCTTTCTTCCCGATCGTAAATCCTTTCATCCCTCTCTCGAGAATAAACGCAGAGATGCCGTGCTTCCCCTTTGCACGATCGGTGACGGCCATGACGACGTAGGTTCCTCCGACCGAGCCTTGCGTGATGAACGTTTTGCTGCCGTTGAGAATCCAATCCTTGCCGTCGCGCGTTGCCGTCGTTTTCATGCTTCCCGAGTCGCTGCCCGAGCCGGGTTCGGTCAGACACCATGCGCCAAGCTTGCGGCCCGAGGCAAGGTCGGGAACGTACTTCTTCTTCTGTTCGTCGCTGGCAAACTTCATGATGTGTCCCGTACAGAGGCTATTGTGCGAGGCAATGGTCAGTGCGACAGAAGGATCGACTTTTGCAACCTCTTCAATAATGATGATGGATTCCAGTTCGGTGAGGCCTGCTCCTCCCAGTTCTTCGGGCCAGGTGATGCCCATGAACCCAAGCTCAGCGGCCTTGTGAATAATTTCGAACGGAAATTCCTGTGACTCGTCGTACTTCATCACGTGAGGACGAATTTCTTCTTCAGCGAATTTGCGTGCAAGCTCCTGCACGGCGCGCTGGCTTTCGGTGAGGGTGAAATCCAGTCCGGCAGCGGTGGTTGTCTCTTCCATGGGTAGCTCCTACTGGTTGCGAAAGTTGGTAATCAATTCACGTGCAAGATCATAGGGTGTGGAATGCTGTGACATGACGGCAGCCATCCGGGCATGCAACATCTCCTTCCGGTCGTCGCTCCAGAAATCGATGCGAAGCTTGTCGGCGACAAGTTCCTGGATGCGGCGTTCTATCCGCGCCCGGCGCTTCTGCATCAACACTCCGCTGCGTTCAAGATACCCGCGATGTTCGGCAATCTTGGCCGCCACGTCTTCGATGCCCTTGCCTTCGCTTGCGATGGTTTTCACGACGTCGGGAGTCCATTCGCTCGCGGGCTTGAAGTGTAGAATCATTTTGATGGACATGACGGCCTGGTCTGCACCTGCGCGATCGGCTTTGTTCAGCACAAAGAAGTCCGCAATCTCCATCAGGCCCGCCTTCATCGCTTGAATCGAATCGCCCGATTCCGGAACGAGAACGACGACGGTCGTATCGGCGGCACCGGCAATGTCCAGCTCGGATTGACCGACGCCGACGGTTTCCAGGATCACGATGTCCTTCCCCGCTGCGTCGAGCACGTCGGCTGCCTCTATGGCTTTCTTGCTGAGACCGCCGAGGCTGCCGCGTGAAGCCATGCTGCGGATGAACACACCTTCATCCAGCTCTACGTCGGTCATGCGCACGCGGTCGCCTAAGAGTGCGCCTCCGGTATAGGGGCTGGTCGGATCCACCGCAATGATACCCACGGCAAGCTCCTGCTTGCGATAGAGCTGGGCAAGCTTGTTCGTCAACGTACTCTTGCCGGCACCCGGCGGTCCGGTGATGCCGATGCGATACGCGCGCCCGGTCTTTGCATACACTGCGCGCAGGAAGTCCTCGGCACCGTCCAGTTCATTCTCTACCAACGTAATGGCGCGCGAGATCGCAACGCGGTCGCCGGCAAAAAGCCGATCCACAACAATCGAAGGTTTAGCGCCCATATCCTTCCACTGTTCTGAAATACTCGACCGTCCGCCGCAAACCCTCCTCGATGGAAACACTCGGCCGCCATCCCAACACCTGCTCGATGTTCTTCGATGAGAGCACACTTCTGCGCTGCTCGCCCTTCTTTGCAGGGCCGTGCTTTTCTTCGGCTGATGAGCCTGTGGCCGCCTTCAAAAACAGAAACAGTTGGTTCACGTCTGTCTCGATCCCCGTACCGATATTGAACACATGCGAGCCTGTGCAGTTCAGCGCCAGCACGTTGGCCCGCACAACATCCTCAACGTACACATAGTCGCGCGTCTGCAATCCGTCTCCGTTGATGACGGGCTGCTGGTTGGAGAGGAAGCGCGTCGCGAAAATAGCAACAACGCCCGCCTCGCCCTCGGGGTTCTGGCGCGGTCCGTAGATGTTCGCGTAGCGCAAGCTGACCGAGTCGATCCCGTACACTTCCTTGTAGTAGAAAAGATACTGTTCCGTCGTCAGCTTGGCAACGCCGTAGGGAGAGATGGGACGCGTAGGATGAGCTTCATCGGCGGGGAAGTACTCCTGTTCGCCGTAAATCGCTCCACCGCTGGAAGCAAACACCACCCGGCGCACGCCGGTCTTCACACAGCATTCGAGCAGCGTGAGCATGCCGAGGATATTGACCGATGCGTCGTACACCGGATCTTCCACCGAGCGCCGGACATCCATCTGTGCGGCGTGATGGTTGAGCAGATCGAAGCGCTCACGCTCGAAAATGCGCAGCACCTGGCCGGCATCGCGGATATCAATCTCGTAAAATGTCGCCGCCGGGTTGATATTGATCCGTCTTCCCGTTGAGAGGTTGTCGATAATCGCCACCCGATGTCCGAGGGTAATGTATGCATCAACAACATGTGAACCGATAAAACCCGCGCCCCCCGTGACAAGTATGTTCAAGCGCTCTCCCTTCTAAAGTTTTCCTGAAAAAAACTGCCAAGCTGTATAGCCGTACACCATGGCAACCACCATCGCCCATGCCCCGACGATACGTCGGTGCAGACGAACGTGCAGAAATTCCTTCAGCCGTTGTGTGCTCATCAGCAACGCCGCGCCGGCTCCGGCAAGCAACGCGAGGAACGGAACAACGGGAAGCCGGTATCGTGCTTCCACGTGCATGAGAACATGCATGCCGGTGAAGAACATGATCGCGATGAACCAGCCTGCAAGCCTCTGCCGGACGTTGCCGAGCGCGACGGCGCCCAGGCCGGCCAACAGATACACTCCGATGTCGCTTGCGACGCACACTGCCTGAAGCGCGGTGGCGCTATCCAAGTGGGTAATGGGATAGACGGCGTACATGTACAGCTTCTTCACCGCAAGGTTCAGCGCATCCAGCGGATGCTCGGTCATGAAATCAAGAGCAAGCTCACGACCAAGGGCACTGCGTTCGATTTCGTTTGTTTGTGCAAGATGAAGGCCACGTTGTTCGGCCTTCTTTTCCACCCACTCGTCAAATCCTGGCTTCGAACTCCACGTCCCGGTTGAATACGGGTTGTTGCCCAGCAGCAGCGAGATGCCGCCCCACGATGAGACGGGAACGAACGTGCCGTGCACAGCGTAGTTACGAATCGTCCACGGGGCAAGCACGGCGCACCACACGAGAAACGCCGTACCCGTTGTAGCCACACCCGTGCGCAGGGTTTGTCTTTTTCCCCACACCATCATCAGCAGCAGTACGGGGAAGAACCCAAAGAACACCGCGCGTGTCAGTGCTGCAAGTCCGGCAAACAGCCCGAGCATCAGTCCGTTGCGCCACGAGGCCTCTTGCTGCACTCGTTCCCACCACACGAACGTCGAAAGCAGAAGGACGATGTACACCGTCTCCGTCTGCAGGATGGTGGCGTAGATGATCAGTCCCGGATATAATGCCAATACACCCGCTCCCGCGAGCGCAATGCGTCTATCGCCGGTCGCATCGATGGCGAGGCGAAATCCCAGCAGAACGATGAGCGCGCCCGCCATGCAGTTCAGCAGGTGGGGGATGAGCAGTCCTTCACCGAACAGTCTGAACAGCATAGCAAGCAGGAACGGCCACAACGGGGCTTTGGTCGAACGCTCGCCGTTCGAATCCACAAACGACCCGCCATGAGAAAGCTTTATTGCAAGAGCGATGTACTCCTTTTCGTCGGAGGTGTAGCCTTGTTCATGTACAGGAGCGACGGCACTCAGCCGCAGGACAAACGCGACGAGGGCAATCAGGAGAATGTCGCGCTGAGCGCCAATCCATCGCATCAGTGCACGAAGGCTTTTCGTCCGATATCGCGACGGTAGTGCATACCCGCGAACGACACGCGGCTGACTGCATCGTACGCATCGGCAATGGCTTCCGCTAAACCGGGTTTGATCGCTGTGATGCCGAGGACTCTCCCCCCGGCGGTCACAAGCATCCCGTTCGACGTTTTCGTTCCCGCATGGAAGGCGAGAACATTGTTCATCACCTCCAGTTCCTCAAGCCCGTGGATCTCGATCCCCACGGTGTATTCGTCGGGGTAGCCTCCAGAAGCGAGTACGACACAGACAGCGAAGCGAGGCCCGAGCGAACTTCGTTCGCGAGTTCGCATGTCGCGAATTCTGCCGCTGCATGCCGCTTCGAGCAGTTCGGGGAGATCGCCCTCATAGAGAGGAAGTACGACCTGCGTTTCGGGGTCGCCGAGGCGGCAGTTGTACTCCACGACTTTGGGCCCGCTTGCGGTGATCATCAGTCCGACGTACAAACAACCCTTGTACGGTCTTCCCTCACGGGCCATGCCGTTGAGTGTCGGTTTGATAATCTGTTCGCGGACTGCCTGCAGAATGTCTTCGGTAACAATGGGTGCAGGCGCATAGGCACCCATACCGCCGGTGTTCTTCCCTTTGTCGCCATCGAAGACGCGCTTGTGGTCCTGCGCCGGAGCGAGTGTCACAAACTCTTCGCCATCACAGATGGCAAACACCGAAGCTTCTTCGCCTTCGAGATACTCCTCAACAACGATGCGATCGCTCGCTGGGCCAAATTGCCGCTGCATGATTTCGAGTGCTGCGTGGGCCTCGTGTGTGTCGTTGCAAATAAGCACGCCCTTCCCCGCCGCCAGCCCATCGGCCTTGAGGACGACGGGCATGGAGCAGACCTCGATGTAGATGCGCGCATCTTCCATTTGCGTTCGGTCGAATGTGCGGAACCGTGCAGTGGGAATGCCGTGGCGCTGCATGAAGTCCTTCGCAAATGCTTTGCTCCACTCTAATTCTGCTGCGCGCGCTGTCGGTCCGAAAATCTTCAGTCCGTTTGCCTCGAACAGATCCACGATCCCGTCGGCCAGCGGTTGCTCGGGACCAACAACGGTCAGATCGATGTTCTCCTTCTTCGCGAAGCCTAATACCTCTTCCAGCGCTGTTGCTTTCAGCGGCAGGCACTCGGCTAACTCCTCGATGCCCGGATTACCGGGCGCACAATAGAGCCTCGTGACGCGTGCACTTTGCGAGAGCTTCCACACCAGCGCGTGTTCACGCCCACCTGAACCGATGACCAGAATCTTCATGCTCGGACAAACACAAATGCGTGGTTTTCAAAACTCCGGAAACTGCTGAATTGTCCGTAATTCTTCCGAAACGCGACGCGAAAGCCGAGACGTTCCAGCACCACCATCATGTCATCGTCGGTGATCCCCCACTGCCATACGTTGTGAACGTCGCCGTAGCGCTTGTTGTATCGCGGGTGAATCTCGTTGGGCCGCTCGAACAGATTCCTGTACCCCGGACTGGCCGGATCCATCGGCACGTGCTGGAAGTACTGTTCCTTTCCCAGCTCGGGCAGCCGGACGGTCTTCGTGCCGGCAATGAATTGTTGGTTGTAAATGAGAAAGCATCGCGTGCGTGCCGCATACATCTCCAACACCTCATCCCAATCGGGTTCGACCTGATGGAGAAGGACGTCGAACAGCAGAACAGCATCAACCTGACCGATGCGCTCGACCGTCCTCTGATCGCCAAAATCACCTTCCAGAAGAACGAGCGCGTCAAATCGCTTCTGGTATTCTCTCACTTTGTCCGTGACGTCGGTATCCGCCAGCACGGCCCGGTCTATGGGATAGTGCCGGAGAATGTAGAATGTGTACGCACCATCAATCCCCCAAACACCTCCAAGGTCGGCGAACGACCTCGGCGTCCACGCCAGGTGCGTAAAGGCGACGTCGATCAACTCTTTCTTCGTATAGTCGAACCGGAAAGGATACCCGTGCAGCACCATGCCTGCGGCACTGCGCAGCCCTTTTTGGATCCGCTTCAGAGAAGGATACATTCCACTACACGGCAAGCAACGATTCAAACACTTTCACCAACTCACCCGTGAGCCTCACACGGTTGTATTTTTCCACCACCGCCGGGGGTGGGCTTGTGAGCGATCCCGCCTGATACTCGCGGTAGAACTCTTCGAGGGCGCGTTTGATGCCGACAATGTCCTTAGGCGCCGTGACGCGTCCGCCGGCTTCGAGGATTGTCTGTTTCAGAAAGCCGTCAGGGACGCACCCCAGGATCGGCTTGCGCGCACCGATGTACTCATACACTTTGCCCGGCGACCCGACATCGTCCCCCACGATCATCCACAACACATCGGAAGCGAGAAGATTGTTGACGCACTGGCGATGCGGCAGGTAGTCCACGACGATCACCGCGTCCTTCAATCCCAGTTTCTGAACAAGCCTCATGTTTTCAGCACGAAATTTTCCGATGAAGAGCGCCTCGATCTTGTCGCGCAACGCGGGCTGCTCCTGAAAGAGCGTGTGGAGCGCATGCAGGAAGTATGTCGGCACGCGATCCTCCCAAAACACTCCCGCATACGTAACGCGCATCTTATTTGTCCGCGGAATCACACCATCCGCTTCTGGGGCAACGGACGGAGGGAAGTCTTCCGGATCGAATCCTTGTGGAATGATCTTGATGTCATGATAGCTCAGGAAGCCGTGACGCTTGATGAGCAGTTCCTTGACGCGCCGGTTCGTGGTGATGATAAAGCTGCTCATCTTCAAGGCATACCGCTCGAGCTGGATATTTCTCATTTTGTGGAGCGGTGTCGGATAGAATTTGTGTGGATATTCCACCCACGGGTCACGATAATCGAACACCAACGGCTTGTGCAGTCGTTTCCTGAGTTCGGCTCCGACAAGGAAATCGGTGAAGGGCGGCGCCGTTGCGAAAATCACGTCGAAGGGTGTCGAACGGTGGAGTTCACAGGCCATGCGCACCGCAATGCGCTTCCAGCCGATTTTGTTGTCCGGCACGAAAAACGTATCGCTGATACGGCTGAGCAGCTTGCGCCACGGTTCTGAGGGGAGGCGGACGTCTTGCTTTGTGCGAAAGACCTTGCCCGGTCCTGCCGCATTAGTCCGCACGATGTCGACTTCGCGACCGGTGAGTTCCTCCAGCAACGATTCGTCATGAGCGAAGTAGCCGCGCGGCTCCACCGTCAGCACGGTCGGCTTCCATCCGAATTGCGGCAGGTATTTGACAAACTTCAGCGTTCGCTGCACACCGCTCAACCCCATGGGCGGAAAGTAGTACGCCACCACGAGAACGCGTCGTTGCTGGGTAATCTCTGAGGGCGTGGAAACTCGTGCAGTGATTTCTTCGATCATGTTCGTTCCGTCCAAACTCTACACGACGATAAAGTCCTTCGACGCTTTGCTCAACACGTCGCAGCCCTTCTCGAGCAGCAACACGTCGTCCTCGATGCGTACGCCTCCGAACTCCGGCACATAGATGCCCGGTTCAATCGTGATGACGCTTCCGGCCACGAGGCGCTCCTTACTCAGACGAGACACGCGGGGCCGTTCATGCACATGCAAACCCAAGCCATGGCCGAGCGAGTGAGGGAAGAGTTTTCCAAATCCGGCGCGTGCAATGCGCTTGCGGGCTACCGCGTCAAGGTCCCGCGCCTGCATTCCACCCCGCGCGGCTTCAATAGCTTCCTGCTGCGCTGCACGCACTACTTCGTACATCCGGCGCGCACGCCGCGCCGGTCTGCCGACGGCAATCGTGCGGGTGATGTCCGAATTGTAGCCGTTGACCACACAGCCGAAGTCCAGCGTCACGAGTTCTCCCTTCCTGATGCGCTTCTGGCTTGCCCGGGCATGGGGCAACGCTCCACGCTCGCCGCTGGCAACAATCGGATCAAACGCATCGCGCTCGGCACCCATCATCCTGTGCAGATACGAGATTTCCGCTGCAATCTCCAGCTCCAATATTCCAGGACGGATGATGCCGAGGAGTTTTTCAAACACGCGGTCGGAGATGCGCACTGCGCGCCGAATGCTCTCAATTTCTTCTTCATCTTTCACGAGCATGACCTCTTCTACCATCTCGCGGGTGGACGCAAACGAAACGCCGGGAAACAGTGTGCGCAGCACGCGGTAGTGCGCGTAGGTGATCTGCTGGGCTTCAAAGCCGACGCGCGCGACGCTGTCAAGCAGCGCACGACGGGACGCTTCTTCATACAATCCGTTGCGCGAAACGATGATGCGCCTGCAATTCCGCACTTCCTCCTTCGCCTGCTGGGCATAGCGACTGTCCGTTACCAGGACGGCTGTTGTGGATGAAAGAAACAGGAGTGCGTTGGTTCCGGTGAATCCGGTCAGATAGCGAATGTGGAGGAGAGATGAGACAAGCATGCCGTCCAGCCCCCGCCTCTGCATCTCCTGCTGTACGCGTGCGATTCGGTCTCGTGTCATGCGGGGTGGGGTCAGAGATGATAGTTTGGCGCTTCCTTGGTGATGGCAACATCGTGCGGGTGGCTTTCGCGCAAGCCTGCGTCGGTCATGCGCACGAATCGTGCTTTCTTTTTCATGGCGGGAATCGTCGGGCACCCACAGTAGCCCATGGCCGCACGAAGCCCGCCGATCATTTGATACACCGTATCGCCTAAGGGGCCTTTATAGGGGACGCGTCCTTCAATTCCTTCGGGCACCAGCTTCTGCAAATCATCCTCGGCATCCTGGAAGTACCGATCCTTGCTTCCTTCCCTCATGGCGGCAAGCGATCCCATACCGCGGTACACCTTGTAGCTGCGCCCTTCGTACAGGATTTTTTCACCCGGAGATTCATCAACGCCGGCAAAGAGTCCACCGATCATCACGCTGTCGGCTCCGGCGGCGATGGCCTTGGCAATGTCGCCGGTTTGCTTGATGCCGCCATCGGCAATAATGGGCACGCCGCTGCGTTCGGCTGCCTTGCTGCACTCCAGAATAGCCGTCACTTGAGGAACGCCGACGCCTGCAACAACTCTCGTCGTGCAGATCGAGCCGGGGCCGATCCCCACTTTCACACCGTCTGCCCCTGCGCGGATCATATCGCGGGTGGCTTCCGCGGTGCCCACATTACCGGCAATCAGGTCGAGCGTCGGGAAGCGCTTGCGAATGCGGCGTACCATCGCCAGCACACCTTGCGAGTGCCCATGCGCCGTATCGACAACGACAACATCCACGTTTGCTTTCACAAGCTCCTCCACGCGTTCCATTGTGTCGGCCGTAATCCCGACTGCTGCGCCAACGCGAAGCCTGCCGTGACGATCTTTGCACGCGTGCGGGTGCCTTCGTCTCTTAGAAATATCTTTGAACGTGATCAGCCCTTTGAGCACGCCCGCCTTGTCGACGACGGGAAGCTTCTCGACTTTGTATTTCTGGAGAATGCGTTCCGCCTGGGCGAGCGTTGTTCCCACTGGTGCAGTAACGAGATGCTCCTTGGTCATAATCTCCTCCACGAGGGCATCCTCGTCTGGCTCGAACCTCAGGTCACGGTTCGTGATGATGCCGATCAGATGGTTGGTTTTGTCCACGACGGGAACGCCGGAGATGCTATACTTGCGCATTAGCTGGAGCACCTCACGCACCTTTTGATTCGGCCGGACCGTAACCGGTTCGAGGATCATGCCGCTCTCCGAACGCTTCACGCGCAGCACCTCATCCACCTGACGGGCAATCGTCATGTTCTTGTGAAGAATACCGATGCCGCCCTCGCGCGCCATCGCAATAGCCATGTCGCTTTCCGTCACGGTATCCATCGCCGCGCTAACGAGCGGCACGTTCAGCGTGATATTGCGTGTGAGGTTGGTGCGCACATCCACCTCGCGCGGCAGTACGCCGGACTTCGCAGGCACCAGAAGGACATCGTCGTAGGTGAGCGCTTCGAACAGGACTTTGGATTTCACGTTCTCTTCGGTTGTGAAAAGCAATCAAACAAATGCCGGAATGCCCGTAATATCTTCCCCCACGATCAGCGTATGCATCTCGTGCGTGCCCTCGTAGGTGATGACGGACTCGAGGTTTGCAGCATGACGCATCACGGGATATTCGTCAAGGATTCCGTTGGCGCCGAGAATGCTGCGCGCTTCGCGCGCAATCTGCAGTGCATGATACACGTTGTTGCGCTTGGCAAAGGATATCTGCTGGAAGCGCGCCTTCCCTTGATCTTTCAATCTCCCCAGGTGAACACACAGGAGCTGCGCCTTCGTTATCTCCGTCAGCATGTGGACGAGTTTTTCTTGTGTGATTTGGAACGATGCAATCGGTCTGTCGAACTGGATGCGGGATTTGGCGTAGTTCAGTGCCGTCTCATAGCAAGCCATCGCTGCACCGATCGCTCCCCAAGCAATGCCATAGCGCGCTTGCGTCAAGCAACTGAGCGGAAGTTTCAACCCTTCGCCACCGGGCAACCGATTCTCTTTGGGAATATGCACGTCCTGAAAAATCAACTCCGACGTTACAGACGCCCGCAAGGAGTGTTTGCCTTTCATCTCCGGCGCGCTGAAGCCTTTTGTCCCCTTCTCCACGAGAAAGCCGTTGATAACGCCGTTCAGCTTCGCCCAGACGACGGCAACATCCGCAAGGGTACCGTTCGTGATCCACATCTTCGCACCGTTGAGGATATAGCCGTCGCTTGTTTCGGTCGCGCGGGTGATCATACCTGCCGGATTGGAGCCGTAGTCCGGCTCGGTCAACCCGAAGCAACCGATTGCCTCACCTTTTGCCAGCCGGGGAAGCCAGTAGTCCTTTTGCTGCTCCGAACCATACGCATAGATCGGGTACATCACTAACGCGCTTTGTACAGAAGCGAAGCTTCGAACGCCACTGTCGCCGCGCTCGAGTTCCTGCATCACCAACCCGTAGGCAACGTTGTTCATCTCCGCACAACCATACTTGGCGGGAAGCGTCGCGCCGAACAATCCAAGCTCCGCCATCTTCGGAACAAGATGCATCGGGTACGTTCCTTCCCGTGCATGCTTCTCGATAATGGGGATGACATGATCCTCCACAAATTCGCGGACCGTGTTGCGGACAAGGATTTCCTCCTCCGTCAGAAGACTGTCCACGTTCATGTAATCAACTCCCTGAAACTTGGCAGGCATGAATTCCTCAGAAGGCTAAGAATGGAAAAAAGCCCTGTTTACAAAAAGCAACACAGGGCGTAGACTCCTTGATTTGCGATAAAAGGAAAGGATTTTCGCCTGTAAAATCAACCACCCAACGCCACGGAAGACGGCAAGAAAAGGAGAAGCCGACGGAGCTGGTCAGGCCCCATCGGCTTCTGAAGGAGAGTTGTATGTGGTACTGGTCATCTCGTTAGACGACATGAGAAAGAAAAAAGTTACACTGTTGCGAGATTATTGTTGAGGTGAGAAACATACTCGGGGGCCGCCGGTCAGCGCGGCCGATCATCCACCTTGAAACCGTATTGCTTGATCTTCAGATAGAGAGTTTTTTTGGAGATGCCGAGAGCTTCGGCGGTTTTGCCGCGGTTGAAGTTGTACTTGTGTAGCATGTGCTCGATATGGATGCGCTCGAGCTGTTTGAGGGAAAGGTTGTCATTGAAGACCGCAGCAGGCATTCCGTCCGCCGAGAGCGCTGCGGAGCCTTGCTCAATCCGATGGATGGAAAGATCACCCGGCTCAATCGTATCGCCGGAGGAAAGAATGATCGCCCCTTCGAGGATATGCTCCAGTTCCCGGACGTTGCCTGGAAAATCATGTGCCATCAACACGTCGAGTGCAGCGGGAGAAAGCTTCTTCGGGGTTTTCCCCTTACTCTTCCGCTGGAGAAAATGTTCGGCCAGAATCGGAATGTCCTCCTTCCGCTCGCGCAGCGGAGGAACCCGCAATGTCACAACGTTCAGGCGGTAGAGTAAATCTTCGCGGAAGCGTCCTGCATGTACCTCCTCGCGCAAATCTTTGTTGGAGGCGCTCACAACGCGGACATCCACACGCAACACGTTCGTTCCACCTACCCTCCGAAACTCCCCGCTTTCCAGAAAGCGCAACAATTTGGGCTGAATGCCGGGAGTGATATCTCCTACCTCATCAAGGAAGAGGGTACCGCCGTTGGCGACTTCTACCAATCCTTGCTTTGTGCTGTACGCGTGCGTAAACGCCCCCTTTTCATGACCGAACAACTCTGTTTCCAGCAATGCATCGGGAATCGACGCACAGTTGACGGCAACAAAGGGACGGTTGCTGCGCGGGCTTTTGCGATGGATGAGATGCGCCACAAGCTCCTTCCCCGTTCCGCTCGCCCCTTGAATAAGGACGAACGAATCGCTCTTGGCAAAGCGCTCCGCACTCTCGATCATGCGCAGGAACGCAGGGCTTTGTCCCACCATCTCATTGCTCGCCCCTTTGCGCGAGAGTTCGTTCTTCATCAGCTTGTTGTCGATGAACAACTCCTTGCGCTCTATCGCCCGATGGATGGTGTTGAACAACTCGTCGATATCGTACGGCTTGGCAAGAAAATCGTATGCGCCCATCTTGATCGTCTGGATGGCAACCTTGATGTCGGCGTAATTGGTCAGGATGATGACCTGCGTGGTGGGAGAATACTCGTGCACAAACTCGAGCACCTCCATGCCGCTCACGCGCGGCATGCGGATATCGAGGAGGATAACGTCGTAGACTTTCTGCTGGATGTTGTTGATTGCCTGGCTGCCATCGGCAGCAGTATCGACGGCGAATTCCCCGGACTCGGCAAGCTCACCTTCGAGGATGGTACGGAGGTACTCTTCGTCGTCAACGATGAGGAGGTTGTATTTCTTTGCCATGGCACCGCTTCACGGAGCTACTCGCCCATTACTCGCTCGATGGTCGTCAGGAGGTCCACCAGGTCGTACGGCTTGCTCACGAAATCTTCTGCTCCAAGCTTCTTGGACTCAATAGCGTTCTTCAGGTCGGCAAAGCCGGTAAGCATAATCACCTTCGTTCCGGGATGTTTCTCCTTGATCACCTTCAGAACTTCAAAGCCGTTCATGTTCGGCATCTTGATATCGAGGAGAACCAGGTTGTACCGCTGCTTCTGCAACATGGCAACAGCCTCCACACCATCCGCTGCGGTTCCCACTTCATAGCCTTCGCCGCTCAGTTCGGCACTGAGGACTGTGCGCAATGCGTCTTCGTCATCAACAACCAGGATTTTTCCTTTTTCGGACATGCGAGAACCCCCAAAAAGCTTATGTCAGGCTCATCCGCTGTAGGTGCGACTGATGCAAACCGGGCAGCGAAAATGTGGAAGCGAACACTGATGATGATAGTCAAAGAAACGACGAAAATCAATAACGCGAAACGTCCCGAGAGAGGCGAAGAGAACACACGCAACGCAGCCAACCATGGGCCGATCGCGATGTACGTCATATCTCTTATCTGTCTTCTCCTCCACCTCAGTCCCTTCAGCTGCTTCCGGTACAAGACTCCCTTCAAAGACGTTGCAACTCTCTCCAAGTTCTCCTATACTTAAGCAACCGAGGATTCTGAACCCCAACCCATGGAAACTCCCGACGTCATCAACCTTCTGTTTGTCGACAACGATACAAGTTACATGGCCGTGGCGCAGCACCATCTTTCCCGGTTCCAGGGAAAGCGCTTCAATGTCATATGGAAACAGGATGGAACTGCTGCAATCGAAGAGCTGAAGAGCAATCCATCCTTGCATCTCGCCATCATCGACTATTATCTACCGGAGGCGAACGGTGTGGAAGTCACAAAAGCCATCCGCGAGCAGAATATCGACATCCCGATCATCTTCCTCACGTCGAACAAGGATTTCAAGCTCGCCATCGAAGTCATGAGATTCGGGGTGGAAGATTACATGATCAAAGACGAGGCTGTCGAGTCCGTCCTGCCCCGGATGATTGTCAACATTCTGGAGCGAGTGTATCTCAAGCGGAAGATCGCCATGCAGCAGAAGGCCGAGCTTATCGCAAGGAAGAGGACCGACGCGATCAAGGAGTTAGTGGTAACCGTCTGTCATGAGTTCAACAACCCGCTTGCCGCCATCAAGATCTCGACCGACATTCTCCTGCGTCAGCAACTGCCCCCGCATGAAAAAAAACTCGTCGAAGCGCTCGACAACAACATCGCACTCGTGGAAAAAGAGATCACGAAGCTCCGCGACATCAACTTCGAACGAATGGACTTCGGGATTGGGTAAGATGGACACTTGCATCTCGGCCGATCAATCTCTATATTGAAATAGAAAAAATGACGTGTAGAGACCAGCAGTGAGAACAGCGTATCATGCTGCGAGCAACGGCATCCGCTCCGAAAAAGTACCTGGCTACAACATCGAAATGTTAGACAACAGTGTCCCGCCCAAGAAGCGGGACACTTTTTTTGTCGTCGGGAGCACTTGCCGTGACCGTGAATGATGTGCTCAACCTGCTGGCGGCTTGGGCGCCTCCGGAGGTGGCCTGGGAGCGGGATAACGTCGGTTTGCAGGTCGGGGATACTCACGGCGATGTTTCCCGTATCTGCGTTTGTCTGGACGTGACAGAAGAGGTGATTGCGGAAGCAGCGAGAAAGAAAGCAGATCTGATTGTCAGTCACCATCCCCTGTTCTTCCGGCCTCCCAAAACGATAACTCGGGGGGACGACATCGGCCGATGCGTGCAGGCGCTTATCAAACACCAGATCAACCTCCTTTCGGCGCACACGAATCTGGACTTTACGCGCGGAGGAACAAGCTTTGCCGTCGCCGACATGCTTGGACTTAGAAACGTGGATTTCCTCCACAAGCCGTATCAGGTTCAGAGAAAAATCGTCACGTTCGTTCCCGAGTCTTATGTTGACCGGGTACGCAATGCGATGGCTGAAGCAGGAGCCGGAGTGATAGGCAATTACGATCACTGCTCGTTCGGGACGCAGGGGACGGGGTCCTTTCGAGGGAACGTGCATGCCCGTCCGACGGTAGGAGTGAAAGAGCGGTTGGAGTTTGTCGCCGAGGTGCGCTTAGAGATGATCGCCGAACGATGGAACGTGCCGCGGGTGATTGCAGCACTCAAAGCCGCGCATCCATACGAAGAAGTCGCGTATGACATTTACCCGCTGGAGAACGTGCACGGCGCCTACGGCATGGGCATCATAGGAGAGCTGACACGCCCCACGACGCTTGAGCGCCTTCTCAAGTTGGTGAAGACGCGGTTGGGGACGGGAGCCTTGCGGTACTGCGTCGGTGCGAAGCGGACTCTGCAGCGGGTGGCGGTATGCGGTGGAAGCGGTTCGGACTTGACCGACGCGGCGATCGCACAGCACGCCGATGCATTCATTACGGCCGATGTGAAGTACCACGATTTTCATCATGCAGCGGGCAGGATTGCGTTGGTCGACGCGGGACATTTTGAGACAGAGCATCCCGTCGTACAGACGGTTGTACGCTACCTACAAGAGGAGTTGAGAAAACACAACGGGAGGATACCGGTGTTTGCCGCACAGACACGGACGAACCCCGTACGGTATTTGTAATTTTTTGGGAGAAGGAATTGGAGAACAAGCTACGTACGTTGTACACCTTGCAGCTCGTTGACAACCATTTAGATGAGATCGAAGAAATGAAGGGCGACCTTCCTCACGAGGTCCGGGCCCTTGAGGAGAAGATTGCGACGCTCAAGCAGAAGCTCGCAGAGCTGGAAAGCACGATGCGTCAGGCGTTCTCTCAACGGGATAACGCCGATTCCGAAATCATCTCTCTCAGAGAAAAGATCGAAAAATACAAAGCACAGCAGTACCAGGTGCGCAACAACAGAGAGTATGATGCCCTGACCAAAGAAATGGATCAGGCAGCAGAAACCATCGCAAAATTGGAAAAGGAAATGGCCGCCCTTGAAAACAAGGGAACCATTGCGCGAACGGACATTGAGACGACGAAAAAAGAATTGGGAGAAGCGCAACAGCTTCTTGAAGAAAAGAAAGCCGAGCTGGCAGAAGTCTCCAAGGCCACCGAAGAGGAGGAGCTGAAATACCGGCATGAGCGAGAGAAGATTGTGGTACGCATCAGTAAGCAGGATCTCGCCATGTACGAGCGCATCCGGAAGGCAAAGAACGGGCGGGCTGTCGTGCCGATTCGTCGCGGCGCTTGCGGTGGATGCTTTACGGCTGTACCTCCTCAAAAGGTGCTGGAACTGAAGCAGAACAATCGGCTTTATAAGTGCGAACGCTGCGGTCGCATCATCGTTTCGGAAGAGATTGCCGAAAGCACGACCGCCATCGCTCCGCAAGCGAGTTTCTAAATTAACTGAACCAATAACATACACTGCAAGGTCGGGCAACCGCGTCTGCCTGCGTCTGAACAGACGACGGCCGATGAGGAAAGTCCGAACTCCGCAGAGCAAGGTGCCCGGCGAACAGCCGGGGGTTTGACGGCGTAAGCCGGCAAACACGGAAAGTGTCACAGAAAACATACCGTCCGCCTCCGGCGGATAAGGGTGAAAAGGCGAGGTAAGAGCTCACCGCATCATCAGTAATGATGATGGTCCCGAACGGGATCCCGACTTGCGTCGGGACACGACAAACCCCACCTGGAGCAAGATCGCGTAGAGGGCATGAAGCTGCTCGCTTCGACGCGTCGTTTCTCCGCAGGACGTCATCGGAGAACGGTGCGCAACCCTCGGGTAGATCGCTTGAGTCCGCCGGTAACGGCGGACCCAGAGGAATGGTTGCCTCTCCGCCCCCAGGCGGAAAGACAGAATTCGGCTTACAGACCTTGCAGTGTCCTTTTGTGATGGAGCGTCCAACACCATGAGCACCCGCGAGAACCGATGGACACTTGCACCACCACCCAACCCGGAATCTGTCGCCCGACTTTCTCAAGAGATCAACGTCCCTGAACCCATTGCACGGGTGTTGGTCTTGCGCGGCATTGACGATTACGATAAGGCAAAGTCCTACTTCCGGCCCACACTGGAACTCCTCCACGATCCGATGTTGATGGACGGGATGGAGCGCGCTTCGGGGCGCATCATCGAAGCACTGACGAAGAACCAACGGATTCTCGTCTTCGGCGACTATGATGTGGATGGAACCAACGGCGCCTCCATGATGTATCTGTTCCTGAAAGACCTCGGCGCCGACATCGAGTACTACATTCCCGACCGGATCAAAGAGGGGTACGGCATCTCCGTCACGGGGATCGACCGCGCTGTGGAGAACGGCGTCTCGCTTTTCCTTTCGGTCGACTGCGGCATCACGGCCATGGAGCAGGTTGAGTACGCCAACAGCCGCGGGCTGGATGTGATCATCTGCGATCACCACGAAGCAGGCGACACCATTCCGAACGCGTACGCCGTGCTCGACCCCATCAAGCCCGGCGACGCGTATCCATGCAAACACCTCTCCGGATGTGGCGTAGGCTTCAAGCTTCTTCAAGCCGTCGCACAACGAGTAGGGCGGGAAGCTTCCCTTCTTTCCTACCTCGACTTCGTGACGCTTGCCAGCACCGCCGATATCGTTCCTCTGACAGGCGAGAATCGCGTGCTCGTCAAACTCGGGTTGCAGAACATCAACACGAACCCGCGCCCGGGCATCAAAGCGTTGATCGAATCCGCGGGGTTCAAGGTGGGGCAGATTCACACAGGGCACATTGTCTTCGGTCTGGCGCCGCGCATCAATGCCGTGGGACGATTGGGCGACGCCATGCGCGCCGTACAACTCTTGACCTGCCAGGATACTGTGGAGGCGCAACGGCTTGCAAAAATCCTCGAAGAGGAGAATCAAAACCGTCGCAAGATCGACGGTGACACCTTTGAAGAGGCACAGATGCTCATCGAAAGCGAGTGCGACGACGTCGAAGCGGAGGCGGCTCTCGTCCTCCACCAGGACCATTGGCATCCGGGCGTGATCGGTATCGTCGCCTCTCGCATGGTGGAAAAGTACTACAAACCCGCGATCATGATGGCAACAGTGGACGGCGTGGCCAAAGGCTCCGCACGCAGCATCTCCGGTTTCAACATCTACGATGCACTCAAGCGATGTGAGGAAACCATCCTGCAGTTCGGCGGCCATAAGTATGCCGCAGGTCTTACGGTTGAGCTGGCAAAGCTGGAGGAGTTCAAGGAAGCATTCAAAAACGCCGTCAAGGAGATGATGAGTGACGATCTGAAAACTCCGGAGATCCGCATCGACACGGAGATCTCCTTCTCGGAAATCACTCCTCGCCTGGTTCGGCTGCTGAACGAGTTTGCCCCGTTCGGTCCGGGCAACATGCGACCGGTGTTTCTCGCTCGTAACCTTGAGCTTGCCGGTTCGGCCCGCATCGTGGGAAAGAACCACCTTCGCTTCAAGGTAAAGCAGAATAACCACGTCATCGACGCGATCGGGTTCAACCTCGGACATCTGATGCCGAGACTCGCCCCCGGACGCAAGGATATCGCATGCGTTTTCTCGATTGAGGAAAATGAGTTCGCCGCCCACAACGGCGGCAACGGAAGGCGAGAAACTGTCCCACAGCTGAAAATCAAGGACGTTCGCTGAAAGGAGAACAAACGATGTCAGGCCATTCCAAATGGGCAACGATCAAGCGGAAGAAAGCGGCAACCGACGCTGCACGCGGCCGCATGTTCACACGCCTCATCAAAGAAATTACGATTGCTGCGCGTGACGGCGGCGGCAACCCCGACGGCAATCCGCGGCTGAGGCTCGCCATCCAGAATGCGAAAGCCGCCAACATGCCTGCAGACAACATCAAGCGGGCAATTCAGAAAGGAACGGGCGAGCTGCCCGGTACCGCCTACGAAGAAGTGACGTACGAAGGCTACGGTCCGGGCGGCGTGGCCATTCTGATCGAGTGCGTTACCGATAACAGCACGCGTACGGTTTCGGAATTACGCCACCTCTTCGCGCGCAACAACGGCAACCTCGGCACAGCGGGAAGTGTTGCGTGGATGTTCCAGAAAAAAGGACAGATTGTCGTTCCCAGAACGGGACAGCCGAGGCCGTTCAGCGAAGATGATCTGCTTGCCATCATCCTTGAGGCAGGAGCAGACGACATGCAGAGCGATGAGACATCCTACACTATCACGACATCGCCGCAAGCGTTCGAAGCCGTGAAGAAAGCACTCGAGGACAACGGCATCCTGCTCGACAGCGCGGCCATCCAGATGGTTGCGCAGAATACCGTACGCGTGACCGGCAAGGACGCTGAACAGACGCTCAAACTGCTCGAGGCACTCGAAGAACACGACGACGTGCAGAATCTTTACTCCAATTTTGATATTGATGACAAAGAAATGGCGGCGCTCCACGCGTCGTAAGGCCACCGACGCAGAAGAGAGGGTTCCTTCCACCGGCAAGAGGCAGCAGCCGAGCATGGACATCGTTGTGTTAGGCGTCGATCCCGGCACGCTCGTGACGGGTTACGGGCTTGTCGCACGGCGCAACAACACCGTGCGGCTGGTGGCCTGCGGCAGTATCATCAACAACGGTACCACGGCAATGCCGCTCCGACTCGAGCGTATCTACGCGGAGCTTGAACGCATCATCATGCACTATCACCCCGATGAGTTTGCCATCGAGTCCGCCTTCTATGGCAAGAACGCCCAGTCCGCCTTGAAGTTAGGGCATGCTCGCGGTGTCTCTATGCTTGCCGCAGTGCAACGACAGATCCCGACAACCGAATACTCACCGCGTGAAGTGAAGCGCGCTCTTGTCGGCAATGGCGCCGCATCAAAAGAACAAGTGCAATTCATGGTCAGGTCGCTGCTGGGCCTTTCCTCGTCAAAGATGCTGCATGATACCTCCGACGCCCTCGCGGTCGCCCTCTGTCACGCCCAGCGCATGACGACCCCCACGCGTAAACACAAGGACTGGAAGTCCTATGTCGAGTCCCATCCGGAGCGCGTCCGAAGATGATCGGCTTTCTGCGCGGCACACTGCTTACAAAGTCTGCAACCGAACTGCTCATCGATGTGAACGGCGTCGGGTACAGCGTGCACATTCCCCTCTCGACGTACGAAAAGATTGGCGAGGTCCATTCTCCCGTCACGATCCTCACCTATCTTCACGTGCGTGAGGATGTGCTTCAGTTATACGGCTTTGCAACCGAAGACGAGCGACAGATGTTCAAGCTGCTCATTTCCGTCTCCGGTATCGGCCCGAGGATGGCACAGAGCATTCTCTCGGGAATCTCCGCTGCCGATCTCACCACGTTCATCAGCGAAGGGAACTCCATTGCCCTCACGAGAATCCCCGGCGTCGGCAAGAAGATTGCCGAGCGGCTCGTGGTTGAGCTGCGGGAGAAGATCGGAAGGATAGAGATGGTCAGTTCGATGCCGCCAGCCTCCTCGCCGGCACAGGCCGGCATTCGCAGCGAAGCACTCCTCGCCCTCACCTCGCTCGGCTTCAACCGAAGCGTGGCGGAGAAGGCGCTGCGTGCCGCCATTCAGGACACGAACGGAAAAGATGTGACTGTGGAGGTTCTGATTAAGGGAGCTCTGAAGCACGCCACCGGACAGTAGAACTGCAGCGGGCAGACGAAAAACAACCGTTGTATTTCAGATGCCTCTCTGTTACATTGGTGCACATGGCAAAATCGACAACCACATCGTCCCGGCGGGTTGAGCTTTCGGGCGAGCAACTTGCCGCCGAAGTCGAATTCGACCAGACGCTTCGTCCGCTGACGTTCGACGAGTTCTTCGGACAGGAGAAGATTACCGACAACCTCAAGGTCTTTATCGCGGCGGCAAAGAAGCGCGGCGAAGCGCTCGACCACGTGTTGCTGACAGGGCCGCCCGGCCTGGGAAAGACCACGCTCGCACACATCATCGCCAACCAGATGGGAAGCAAGCTGCGCATCACGTCGGGTCCGGTGCTGGACAAACCCGGTGACCTTGCGGGACTCCTCACGAATCTCGAGCAGGGCGATGTTCTGTTCATTGATGAGATTCATCGCCTCAATCCTGTGGTCGAAGAGTACCTCTACTCCGCAATGGAAGATTTCCGTCTCGACATTATGATTGATTCTGGTCCGAGTGCGCGCAGCATCCAACTCTCTCTGCCGAAGTATACGCTTATTGGCGCAACGACACGCGCTGGATTGCTCACAGCTCCGCTCCGGGCGCGCTTCGGCATCACCAACAGGTTAGACTACTACGATCACGCCACGTTGCACCAGATCATCCTTCGTTCATCGAGAATCCTTGACGTCAGGATAGACGGGGATGGGGCACACGAGATTGCCCGTCGCTCGCGCGGCACGCCCCGTATCGCCAACCGCTTGCTGCGCCGTTGCCGCGACTTTGCGCAAGCCGAGCCGAAGCTCTCTCACGCCAAGGGCGCTATTTCCAAAGAGGTTGCCGAGTACTCCTTGAAAGCGCTCGAGGTAGATGAACACGGGCTGGACGAGATGGACAAGCGGATTCTTCTGTGCTTGATCGAGAAGTATAATGGCGGCCCCGTCGGTGTGAATACGATAGCGGTTGCGGTTGGCGAAGAAGCAGGCACGATCGAAGAAGTGTATGAGCCGTATCTGATTCAGGAGGGATTTATCAAGCGGACGCCGCGGGGACGCGAGGCAACTCAGCTCGCGTATCGGCATTTCCATCTGCAGCCGCCGCGATCGACTCAGCAGCCGTCACTGTTTTCGTGAATTCGGCCGGCGAATTCTTCCGACCTTGAGCAACGGACCTATGAAAGGATCATCGTCATGACACTCGACAAAGACTTAGCCTCCATTCAGGAAGTTCGTGACCTCTTGCAAAAAGCCAAGGCCGCGCAGTTGGAGTTCAGGAACTACGCCCAACATCAGGTGGACAAGATTGTGAAGGCGATGGCCGATGCAGGCTATGCGGAAGCGGCACGGCTGGGCCGTCTGGCCTGCGATGAAACGGGGTTCGGCAAACCGGAAGACAAACAGAAGAAGAATGAGTTTGCCACGCGGCGCGTGTGGGAATCTATCAAGGACTTCAAGACCGTCGGCGTTGTGGAAGTGGACGAGCAAAAGAAAGTGTACAAGATTGCCGAGCCGATGGGGGTGGTTGCGGCGCTCATCCCCTCAACCAACCCGACGTCGACAGCCATGTTCAAGGCCATCATCTCCGTAAAAGCACGGAACGCCATCGTTGCGAGTCCGCATCCAAGGGCGGCCCAGTGTACGGTAGAAGCCATCAATATTGTGCGAGATGCGGCAGAGCAAGCCGGCGCGCCGAAGCATCTCATCGCCTGCTTGCAGAGACCCACCATCGAGGGAACGAACGAGCTGATGCGCCACAAACTCACCGCCGTCATCCTTGCTACCGGAAGCAGCCAGATGGTGAAAGCGGCGTACTCTTCGGGCAAGCCTGCGTACGGCGTCGGCTCCGGCAACGTGCCTGCGTTCATCGAGCGGACGGCAAATATCCGCAAGGCTGTCGCCGACATCGTCTCGGGCAAGCAGTTCGACTACGGCACGCTGTGCTCCACCGAAGCGTCTGTCGTGTGCGACGCACCGATCAAGAATCAGGTGGTGGAGGAGTTCAAGCGACGCGGTGCGTACTTCGTGGCGGGTGATGAGAAGGAGCGTTTGAGCCGCCTCATGTTCAGCGAGCGTGGCGCAATTAATCCCGATATCGTCGGCAAGTCGCCGATCTGGATCGCGCACAAGGCCGGCATCACCGTTCCCGCCAACACCACGGTTCTCATTGCCGAGCTGCAGGGTGTTGGGCGCGAGTATCCGCTCTCGCGTGAGAAACTTTCCCCCGTTCTCTCGTTCTACACCGAAGATGGCTGGCGCGACGCATGTCATCGCTGCATCGAGCTGTTGGAGTTCGGCGGTATCGGTCACACGTTGGTGATCCACTCGAAGGATAGCGACATCATCATGAAGTTTGCGCTGGAGAAGCCTGCCTTCCGCATTCTGGTCAACACGCAGGCTGCACTCGGTGCCGTCGGTTACACCAACGGACTCGATCCTTCGATGACACTCGGTCCCGGCACATGGGGCGGTTCTATCGTCTCAGAGAATGTTACCGCGAAGCATCTCATCAATTACAAACATCTCGCGTTCGAAACCAATCCCATCAATCCCGACGACGGTGTTGCGCCGCTGTCCGTTCACCCCCCATCCTCCGTCCCCTCCCCAGCAGGCTCGTGGATGGACGAGATCGATCGACGGATCATCATGAAAGCGGGCAACCCGCCACTCTTCGGCTGGAAGAAGGACGACACACACCTACCGCCTCCAGCGATGCGGCCGGCCGCGTACGGTAGCGGCATCTCCGCTGAAGAAGTGGACCGCATCATCGAGTCGTTTTCCAAGGAACTGAAATAATTCCGCCAAAGCGCATAAACCATTTGCAGGATTCTGAGGAAATCAATAGATTTGCTCAGCATTTCGCCTGACAGACTATTCTCTTGAAATGTCTCGCTGCTCTCATCACACAACATTTCCACAACATTCTACCATCATCAACCGAAAGGATCTGACGATGAAACACTCTACCGTCTGGGGCACCATCACCTTGATGCTTGTGCTCGCATGTGCGTCGCAGGCACAGTACAGAGACATCGGCATGGGAGGAGGAATTGGGTTCGGCGGCATTCTCGGGCAGACCGATGACCTCGCGGATAAGGAAGGCCGCTTCATGGCTCGAGCGTTCTTGCGCTACGGCATTGTCAACGGCGTGCAAGCGGAGCTTGGTGTCGGCTTGGGCAAGCTTGCAGGTAAGAACCGCATCGGGAACTATGAGGGAAGTCAGGACAATACCACGGCACTCAGCGAGTTGGTGCCAATTGATTTCCGCTTTCTGTTCAGCCCTTTCTCGTTCACGGGATGGAATCCGTACCTCTACGCCGGTGTTGGCGCCGTGCACTACCGCATGGAGGAGGTCCCCGGTAACTCCGATCCCAACGTGAAAAAGAGCGGTTGGTCGGGCTTCGCACCAGGAGGAGTGGGCGTGCAAATTCGGATCGACGATCACACCTCGTTCGAAGTGAGCGGCGGCCTCAATTATGCCTTCAGCGACAAGCTTAATACGATCACCCAGAACTCACAAGTCAACGCAAGCAAAAATGATGCGTACTGGAATTTCCTTGCCGGCCTGACAGTGGTGAGTGAAAGCGGAAGCGCAGACTCCGACGGTGACGGCTTAACCAATCGTCAGGAAAGAGAACTCGGCACAGATAAGAGGAATCCCGACACCGACGGCGACGGCCTGCGCGATGGCGAGGAGTTCATGACCTACAAAACCGACCCACTGAAGGCCGACAGCGACGGTGACGGACTAAAGGACGGGGAGGAACTCACCACCTACAGAACCGATCCGAACAAGGCCGACACCGACGGCGACGGCCTTAGCGACGGCGACGAAGTGCTCAAGTACCGCACCGATCCCTTGAAAGCCGACACCGATGCCGACGGGTTAAACGACGGCGAAGAGGTGACCAGATATAAGACCGACCCGCTGAAGGCTGACAGCGATGGCGATGGACTGAACGATGGCGAAGAGGTACACACGTACCGGACCGACCCGCTGAAGGCCGACACCGACGGCGGCACGATCAACGACGGACAGGAGGTTGCCAACAAAACCAATCCGCTCGATCCGGGTGATGATGTGCCAAAGAAGAAGGAGATCAAAGTCGAAGTGGGCAAAGCAATCATCCTCGAGGGCATCGTCTTCCGCACCGGCAGTGCCGTGATCGAGCCTGCATCAGAAGAGATACTCGAACAGGCCTTCAACACGCTCGATCAGAACAAGGACATCACCGTCGAGATTCGCGGGTACACGGACAACGTGGGAAGCCGGGCGGCCAACTTGCGTCTCTCGCAGCGCCGCGCAGATGCCGTCAAGGCGTGGCTCGTCAAGAAGGGAATCGCTGCCGATCGCATTACGGCGAAAGGGTACGGCATGGATAACCCGGTGGCAGACAACAAGACTGCCGAAGGACGGCAGAAGAACCGCCGCATCGAGTTCTTCCGAACGCGATAGCTCAGCTCTTCAACATGCTTCGTGCCTCCATCGCCTCGGTGGAGGCACGAACGTTTTGCTTGATCGTCAACCAACACAACCTCTACACAATCTCGAAGGAATATCCCCATGTCCATGATGCAAGAATTCAAAGCGTTTGCCATGAAGGGCAACGTGCTCGATCTGGCCATCGGCGTCATCATTGGCGGGGCGTTCGGCGCCATCGTCAACTCGTTGGTAGGCGATGTCTTTATGCCCATCATCGGTATCCTGACGGGCGGCATTGATTTCAGCGGGTTGTCTGTGACTGTGGGCGACGCAAGAATTGCGTATGGCAAGTTCATCCAGGCAACCTTTGTCTTTCTCATTACCGCCTGGGCATTGTTCATAGTTGTGAAGGCAGTGAACGCGATGAGAAAACAGGAAGAGGCAGCTCCGGCCGAACCGCCGCCACCGCCGAAGGAAGTCGTCTTGCTGACAGAAATCCGTGATGCATTGCGGACACGGTAGGACGAGACGTTCTTGTCGCCGGCCATTGAAAGGAATATCAGCGACGGCAAACATGAACAACTCACTTGGCGCACTGCTTTTGGCGGGAGTTCTTGTCGGACTGCCTGTTGCGAGCACCGCGCAAGCGAAGAAGGCAAGAACACCACAGAAGAAAGAACGCATTCGTCGCGCACCGCGTGCATCGAAACCCCACGCCAACAAGTCCATCTAACGTCGTTGCCCCAACGACAAGGTCTTCATGAAAAAGCCGTAGCAGCAATGAGACGTCCCGCATCTTCCCTGCGTTTGAGAAAACTTCCCCGCTCCTTTTACCTGCAACCCACATTGCGTGTTGCCCGCCAGTTGCTCGGAACGTATCTCGTTCGTGACAACGGCGGCGAGCGCCTCATTGGAACAATCGTCGAGGTGGAGGCATACCTGGGCGAGCAAGACCCGGCAAGCCACGCCTACAAGGGAATGACGGAACGAAACGAGGTAATGTTCTGGCAAGGCGGGCATTTGTACGTGTACTTCATCTACGGTATGCACTACTGCTGCAACGTCGTGACGGAACGGCGAGGCGTGGGGCATGCGATCCTGCTCCGTGCGGCGGAACCCGTGGCGGGCATCGAAACGATGGCGCATAACCGCGGCATTCGTCTGAAGTCGGAGCGAGATCTCGAACTGCTGTGCAGCGGGCCGGCGCGGCTTTGTCAGGCATTTGGGATCGGACGAAAGGAGAACGGAACAGACCTTTGTGGAAACGACATCTGGATTGCGGTGGGTACGTCGGCAAAGCCATCCTATCGGATTGCGCGTTCGTCCCGCGTCGGCATCGCACGCGCTGTGGATCATCCGTGGCGATTTTTCCTTCGCGGGAACAGGTTTGTCTCTGCATCGAAGCCTGCCGGCTCGCGTTAGGGCCTGTCGTACACGTACACGTTGTTCAGGATCGGATCGTACTGATGATGCGCAAGGATCCGCTCCAGAATGGAGCTGGAGATGATTGATTTTTCGGAGAGAAGTTTCGTACCGTTCCCCGTCGTCAAGTCGTGTGCAATCACCATCCCCACTTTCAAATCATACACCGATACCTGCCGTTTCCCTTCACGCCACGAAGGGTTCTCAATCGCTTCAAGATATTCGATCATGAGCTGAACAACGTGCGGATCCAGGATCGTGCCGCGCAGGCGTGCCAGCGTGGCCGTCAGTTGCTCCAGTGTCATCTTGGGCCGTTCTGACTCGATCTCGACAACGTTGACGGCACGCAGGATGCGGGAAGGCAAAGGGATTTGATCGTGTTGCAGTCTGTCCGGCCCTCCTGTGCCGTCGAAGTTCTCCATCTGATGGCGAATGTAGATGCCGACATCACGCAGACGTGGAATGCCGATCAGCGTTTGCTGCCCCATGAGCGGGAAGTGCGACATGGCAGAGCGCTCAAGGTCGGTAAGCTGGGCAAGAGGCTTCTTCAGAAGCTCATCGGGGAGATTCACCTTTCCTATCTCGTGCAGCTTGGCGGCGATTTCCAGCATTTGCAGCTCACCCTCCTTCAGACCGAGTCGATCGCCGATCCACCGAGACATTGCCGCAGCCCGCTCAGCCCGCAGCGAGGCGCTGGGCACGCGCTGGCCGATGATGTGCGACAGGAGCGAGATCATACCCATAAAATCATTCTCTAACTCCTTGTACAGTTGGGCAAGCTCCTCCTTGTCCGCTTGCAACTCGTCGTTGAGTCTCTTGATGCGCAGCGCGGCCCGGATATGCGAGAGCAATTCTTCCGTGTTGAACGGCTTCGTCAAATAGTCATCGGCACCGATATCCAGTCCGCGAATCCGCTGCTCGACCGTGTTCGCAGACGTAAGCAGAATGAACATCGAGTTGCGCAGAGTCGGATGCGCCTTCACCTTCTTGCACAGCGAAAAGCCATCCTCATCGGGCATATAGTAGTCGCTGACAATAACATCCGGCTGGTGTTTCTCGGCGAGTTGCAGAGCCGTCGGCGCGTCTGTTGCCGTCAGCACAACGTAGTCGGAAAACGACTGCACAGTGTGGGCAATCACCTGCAACTGCACCTCGTCGTCATCAACCAGCAGAATTCGCGGGAGGTTGCTCATACTACGATTTCCCTTCAAACTTGATGAGAATGCTGATGCGTCGGTTGGAGTCGTCGAACGGTCGGCTACGGTCGCGCAGCATCCGGTCGGCATAGCCGCGCACTTCCGAGATCTGATCGGGTCGCACGCCTGCTGTCATCAACAGTCGGCGCGCGGCGTTTGCACGGTCAGTGCTCAGCTCGAAGTTGGTGTAGCCGTCCAGACGCGAGTAGGGCCGGCTGTCGGTGTGCCCTTCCAGGACCACTTTGTTGGGAAGCTTGCCGACCTCCCGTGCAATGGCGGTGAGGATGCCGATGGCTTCCGGCTTCAAGCGCGCCGTGCCGATATCGAAGTATGCATTCTCCGCCGATTCGTACAGTTGAATGCGCAATCCTTCCTCCGTGAATTCGATGGTCATCTGCTTTATCAGTTTGGCCAGCGATGAATCTTTCTTCACCTGCTCCTTGATTATTTGGGCAACGGCTTCGAGCCGCTTGCTGTCCCGCTGGAGGTTCTCGTCGACGTTCTGCTGTGTCGTCAGCACACTGTTGCCGGTGAACATGCCGCCACCTTTGGTGTTTTCGAAGAAGGCACCCGGATCTTTGAAGTAATGCGCCACATACTGTCGGACCTGCTTGCTTTGCCCAACGATCCACAGGACGATGAACAGCGCCATCATGGCGGTCACGAAATCCGCATACGCCACCTTCCACGCGCCGCCGTGGTGCCCATGCGCGGCATGCTTTTTCTTCTTGATGATAATGGGAACGTCGTGACCCGTCCTTGCCATACGCGATCCTATGTGCGTGTTATCCGTTCTTGATGGCGCGTACGGCCTGCTCCACTTCGTCGAACGAAGGACGCACGTCGCTCATGATGACGCGCCGCGCAAACTCCACCACCACCATCGGTGCATTGCCTTTCGCGTACGCTACGATCCCCGCTTTGATGCACTCCAGATAGCGCGCCTCAGCCTGGCTCAAGAGCTCGATGTGAGTTGCCATCGGGCCCACAAAGCCGTAACACATCAGCACACCGAGGAATGTTCCGACAAGCGCGGCCGCCACCTTCTGTCCGATTTCCGTCGGCGGCCCCTCGATGGCTTGCATGGTAATGACAATGCCGAGCACCGCGGCAACGATGCCAAGCCCCGGCAAGGCGTCGGCAACCTTCTGGATCATGCTGCTGGCTGCACTCGACTCGTGGTGATGGGTCTCGATGTCCGTCTCAAGCATCGCTTCCAGATCGTGCGGAGGCACGCCGCCACCCATCAACAACTTCATCGTATCGGCAAAATAATGCAACGCATGGGTATGCTGCATCAGAAACCTGTTCTTCGAGAAGATCGAACTCGATTCGGGCTTCTCGACGTGTCCCTCGATGGCGATCAACCCCTCCCGTGTTGCCGCATTGAACAACTCGAACATCGTCTTCAGGAGATTGAGGTATTCGCTCTTGCTGTAGGGGTCGCCTTTGAACAGCATGCCGATCCTGCCCGCGAGCTTCTTCAGCACCCCCAGTGGTGTCTGCACCATGAGCGACCCCAGCGCGGCTCCTCCGATAATCATGAACTCCTCAGGCTGGAAGAGCACCGCAATCGGCCCCCCATGAATGACGAAGCCACCGATGACCCCGACTAAGACAACAATGAACCCGATGATGACAACCATGAAGACGTTCCTCTTCCACTCATTTATTCGACTTTTCCGCCGGCTTCGTGAGCAGGCCCGCAGCCTTCACTGCCGTGCTTTTCTGTGTCTGCGCTGCTTCCACGTTTTGCTTCTGGATCTCAACGTAAATCTCCGCGCGATAGATTCTGACGGACTCCGGCGCCTCGATGCCGAGTTTCACCTGACTTTCGGAAATGGAAAGCACCTTGATCCGTATGTGATCGCCGATCTGAATCGCCTCATTGATTTTGCGAGCGAGGATGAGCATGGTCAGTCCTCTGCCGCAAGTTCAAGCTGCTGCACCAGAGGATGATGGATCGCGTACACGTCATGCTCCAACACAACCTGTTGCGCAGTCCGGTTCACCGTGTCGAAAAGAATCGGACTGCGCAGGTTGATCGTGGACTGCTCCACCGGATCCTTCAGCGCTGCAACAACAGCGACATGAGTCTTGTCGTTCGGCAGTTCGATGCGATAGTCTTCCACGACAATGTTCGGATCAAGAATAGGGAACGACGTATCCTGATCCTCCACCGACACCAGCCAACGGAACGGCTCACATGCCGGATCCGTCACGATGATGAACCGCTTCAGGTGCTCGAAACCGATCAGCCCGTCGGCGAACTCGTACACATGCTCCTGCTCGAACTCAATCTCGCCAAATTGGCGATTAAGGCACTTCATAGTCTCTCCTTTCATTGTTGTGGGAACGTCGTCGCTTTCGGCGCAAGGACCAGAATATCCACCCGACGGTTCTTTGCCCGGTTTTCCGTCGATGTATTGGGAACCAACGGCCTCTGGTCTGCATATCCGGCGAGCGTCACCTTCCCCGGATCCAACCCCTGGCGGTGCATCATGTATTCACCCGTGCTGACGGCACGTGCGACGGATAAGTGCCAGTTGGACGGAAACGCCGATGTTGCAATCGGCACGTCGTCCGTGTGACCTTCGATGCGAATCTCGTTTGGGACTGTCTTCAGCACGCTCGTGAGCAGATCGAGACTGCCGAGCGATGAACGCTTCAGTTCGGCGCTGCCGGAAGCAAACAGCAATTCCTCCGCAAGGTGAACCACGACGCCACGATCGTCTTGCGAGATCGATACCAACTGTGCCCGAAGATCCTCGTACAGCGCTCCCCGAATTCTACTTTCGATCTCGATGCGGTCGGGCGCGGCGTTCTCCACCGGCATGGCAGCAGGCAGGATGGCGACCGGTTCGCCAAACACCCCGCCGAGCGCCTGCATCACGCGCGAGTACCTGGTTCTGTCCACCTCCGACATCGCATACAGGATGACAAACAGGCCCAACAGTAGCGTGATCAGATCGGCGTACGTCAGCAGCCACCGATCAGTGTTGGAATGGGCATCCATGCTTTTGTGCTCTCGTGTTCTCTTTCCGTTCATGGCTACCAACGTTTCTTCCGGTTCGAGGGGAGCATACCTTCCAGCTTTGCTCGGATCACGCTCGGGCCTTCTCCCGCCTGAATGCCGAGCACGCCTTCAAGCGCAACATCCAGATGATGGTGCTCTTCATCGTGAATTCTTCTGAGCTTGTCATACATGGGCAGCCACACGATGTTCGCCATGAGAACTCCCCAGAGCGTGGCAATGAAGGCACCGGCAATGTGCCGGATCAATGTATCCGGTTCTTCGCCCGCGGCTGCCAGCGTGGCAATCAATCCCATGACCGTTCCAATAATCCCCATCGTGGGCGAATACCCTCCCATCTTTTGAAACACCATTGCATTCTTTTCATGCCGGTCGTTCATGTAATGCAGTTCCGTTTCGGCAACGCTGCGCAGGCTGTGCGGGTCAATCCCGTCGATCAACAGCCGCAACAACCGCCGGACGAACGGATGCGGGGCCGAATCCACATACTTCTCGAGCGCGAACAATCCCTCCTTCCGCGCAATGGTCGCAAGCTGCACAATGGAATTGATCGTTTCCCGCACTTCCTGTCGCGGGGGGCGCATCGCCAGCATCATCAATGCGCCGATCCGACTTACCGTTCGGATCGACGTTCCGATCATCGCCGTGGCAATCGTTCCGCCAAAGACGATCAGCATCGCCGGACCGAGAATGAGCGCGCCGACTGTTCCACCCTCGAGCACGAAGGAGCCGAATACGACTGCGAACCCCAGGAGCAAGCCGAGTATCGTCCCGGCATCCCATCGACTGTTCATGCTATTGCAGAAAATCCATGAGCGATTTCGGCAGCAAGCGCGCACCCGTGCTTAGTGCCGCATCTAACATCAGCTCCTCTTTCTTCAACAGCAACGACGCCTCGGCAAAATCCGTGTCCTCATCGGCGGACAGAAGCGCGACGAGCTGGTCCGCCTGATTGCGCAACACCTCCTCCTGCATCCCCAGCGATGTAAGTATCTGGCCGGCGCGCCCTGTTTGTGATGCGACGTGCTTCCCAAAGCCGTCCACGGCATCGTATTGTGCCGCGGTCGGCGGTGTGCCGTTTCGCATCGCATCGCGAATGGCGATCAATTCCTGAAAGATCGCCGCTCCTTGAAACGCCTGTTGTCCGTCGATGTTGATCACTTGCACTGCGCCTTCGTTCACCACCACTTCGATGGTGCCCGTAATGCCGTTCGGATTGACCGTTACGTTGGAGCGATCCGGCGCAAGGATGAAGGGCGGATCGGTGGTTTGCGTTCCGCCAAAGAGGTACTTGCCGTTGAATCGTGTGTTCGCGGTTTGGACCGCATCCGTCAGCAGCCGGTCAAGCTCATCGGCAAGCGTTGGCAGGTCAGATGTTCTCCCGCCGCTACGTGCCCGCGTGACAATGTCTTTTGCCTCGATCATCAAGTCGGTGAAACGACTCAGGGCTTGTTCCGTCGCCTGCATCATCGCCTGCCCGTCGGCCACAGTGTTCTGGAACTGATCGTTGCGAGCGATCGCATTCTTCAGACGCAGGATGCGTTCCGCCGCCGCCGGATCGTCCGACGGAGTGAGCACACGTCGTCCCGTGGCAATCTGATCTTGGAGCCGGCTCATGCGAGCGCGGGCGCCATGGACATTCCTTAAGAAGTTATTGGTAAACATGTTGTCTGTGACGCGCATGGTTACACCATATGTAGAATTGTTTGAATGAGTTCGTCCGTGGTCTGAACAATCCGTGCGGCCGCTTCGAACGAACGCTGGAACTTGATCATGTTCGTCATTTCTTCATCGAGCGAAACGCCGGAGACCGATTCACGCTGCATCGTCAGCTGCGCCAACACCAACTCTGTCCCTCTCCCGGAGCCTTCCGCAGAGGACACCGCAGAGCCGATGGTGCTGACGAAGTTCCCGTAGTACTGAGCAAGCGTCAGCGTATTGTTGCTCATGATCTGTTCTGTGCTAATACCGAACAGCGCCAGCGCGTTGCGGTTATCGCCGGGCGCTCCCGTACTGGACGCGGCGATGTTGTTGATGTTGGAACTGATTTGTGTGTTGACGGCAATTCCCGCGGCGCCACTACCCGTGAAAAAGTTGATGCCCGTTGGCGGCGGATTTCCCAAGCCGTAGCCGGCAGCATGCACCGTGTTGACGCGTGCAATCAACGCGTTTGCCATGTCGTCCAGTTGCGCCATGTAGCCAGGGATTGTTGTGTTGTACAGCTCCATCGCACTGCCCAATTCCCCACCCGAAATCTGCAGTTCCTGGCCTCCCGGAGCAGTCACTTTGAAAACGCCGTTGGCAATCGAGCTTTGCAGTGTTACCGACGTTCCGTTCCCCGCTACCATGACGCCGCCAATGGAAACGATCATTGCGCCCTGACTGTCGAGTGATGCGGTCATGGAGGTAAGCTGCGAGAGCTGATCAAGCGCCAGATCCCGTTGATCCATTAAGTCGCTGGGCACGTTGCCGCTCGAGCTGCGTGCTACTGCAATCTGGCGATTAAGCTCCGCGATCTGCCGTGTCAGCTCATTGATACGCACCACCTTGGTGCTTGCATCATCTGCAATGTTGTTTCGCTGCGTCGTGAAGCTGGTACTGATGCGGTTGAAGGTCGAAACAAGCTGGTTGGCTTGTTGCAGCACGGCCTGACGCGGAGCGCTCTCTTCCGGATGTGAGGCGAGTTCCTGGAAGCTGTTGAAGAAGCCGCTGAGGAGAGCCTGCAGCCCGTTCTCGGAGGGTTCACTCAATCCTGCCTCGATCTGGCTCAGGATGTTGTGGCGCATGGAAGCCGAGCCGAGGGAGCTACTCGCTTGCCGGAACTGGGTGTCGACGAACCGGTCGCGCAGACGCTCGATAGCATCCACAGCAACGCCGGTCCCCAAGAGAAACCCCTGAGCATTCTTCAGAGGTATCGTCGCACCAAAGTCAACACGCTGACGCGTGTAGCCCAGCGCGTTTGCATTGGCGATGTTATGACTGGTAACGTTCATCGCCGTGCTTTGCGCCGCAATGCCCCTGCGCCCTATTTCCAATAGCCCGAACAGTCCCGGCATACGATCCTCTCAGATTGTTCTATCCACCAACTGACGCGCATAGTCATTGGTCACAATGCGCAGCGTCTCACGCACGAACCTGCGCGAATGCTCAATCAGAAACTGATTCGCTTGATTCAGCTTCATCATCTTCTCGATGGCGGCAAGCAGCCTGCTGCCTGCATCGGAAAGCGATGCGGCATCGTTCGCACCGAGGCGGCTCAGCAGCGCTGAAAGATTTACGGGTTTGCCGTCGTCCAGCTTTTCGTGTGTGACGGTCTGCCAGAGTTCCCTCGTTAGGCGCTCCCGTTCCTGTTCCAACCCCTCCAGCGGAATCATCAACTCTTGTTGTTGATCGACCGTCGCAACGACTGCTTCTGCATCGCATGCGACGAGCGCCCGCTGTTGTTGCGCGATGACATCGACCAACTGTTCGGCGATCTCGGCTTCGGTTGTCATCACTTCGGTCAAGTAATGGACGTTATTCATGATCGTTCTCCTGTTGTTCGATCATCTCGACAAAACCCAAAACGCGCCTTACGTACTCCCGAGTCTCCCGGTACGGCGGAATACCGCCATAGCGTTGCACCGCCGCAGGTCCGGCGTTGTACGACGCAAGCGCGAGACGCTCATCTCCTTCAAACTGTTCGAGCAGATGTTTCAGGTACTTTGCTCCTCCGAGAATGTTTTCTCGAGGATCCCACACGTTCTGCACACCCATGGCTGCAGCAGTCGAATCGATGAGCTGCATCAGGCCCTTCGCATCCTTTGCCGATCGCGCATCCGGTCGCGCGCTGGATTCCGCGGCAATAACGGCGCGAAGGAGGCTGTCCTTCACACCGAACTGCTCCGCCGCTTCGGTGATGTACTGATCGTACGAGCGCAGGCGATCCTCGAGCGTTTTCGGAATCCGTTCGCCTGTTGCTTTGCTCTGGTCTCGGTGCGCGTCGGGACTCTCGGTCTTTGCCTGATGTGGTACACTGCTCCGCAGAGGAACACCCTTTGTATCCGGCGTTCCCAGACTCTCCGAAAGGGACACACCCGTCATCTTTCGGTAGAGCATTTCGGCCAGGCCCAAATTGCTGTTGCGCGAGATGTGCCTGGCCAGCTCAACGTCGAACAGACCTTCAAGCATATCGGTGCCAAAGCTGTCGGTAGAGTTATCGGCCTTTTCGACAGTGTTCCTCATGCTCTTCAATAGATAGCCGACAAAAATGGATTCGAACTCACGGACCGCCTTCTGGAGCTTCAGCTTCTGTGACGCATCGAGCTTTGTGCGCGAGGCATCAACGTGCATGGAATGTTCACCGTTCAATGTCATGTCAAATAATAATCAGTTCCGCCTTCAACGCTCCGGCTTCTTTCAGCGCCTGGAAGATGGCAATAATGTCACGCGCGCCCACCTTCAGCGTGTTCAGTGCCCTGGCAACATCCTGCACCGTGGCAGCGCCCTCAAGCGCAACCACTACCGACGTATCCACCTGTGCCGACACCGTCGTCAATTGCGTCACAACCGTTTGCCCCTGGGAGAACGCGTTCGGCTGAGAGATGACCGGTGTGGATTGGATGTCGATATTCAACGCGCCGTGCGAAATAGCGACCGGCAGCAAACTCACTGCCCCCCCGACCACAATAGTTCCGGTCTTCTCATTGATCACCACTTTTGCAGCAACGTCCGGGGTCACTTCCAACAACTCCACTTGAGAGATAAAATCGACTAACGTGCCGTTGCGCCTGACTTCCTCGGGCACGGTCAGGGAAATGGTTGAACCGTCGTTTGCCCGGGCAATGGTGTTGCCGAATTTCGTATTGACCTGCTCGGCAATTCTGCTTGCCGTGGTGAAGTCCGCCTGCGTGAGCACAATAAACAGCGTGGAGTCTTTGCTCCAATCGGTGCCGGTGGATTTTTCCAGGATTGCGCCGCCCGGAATCCGCCCCGCCGCCGTGTGGTTACGCCGCACTTCGTTCCCCCCCTGCCGCACGCCCATGCCGCCGATGGAGATCGGGCCCTGCGCCATCGCATAGACTTCTCCTTCAATTCCCGAAAGCGGCGTCATCAGAAGTGTTCCGCCTTGCAAGTTTGTTGCATCCCCCATTGAGGAGACCGTCACATCAACGACCCCCCCCTCTTTGGCGAAACTCGGCACGGTTGCCGTCACCATCACGGCCGCTACGTTCCGCAAGCGAAGATCCGTTTGCGGGACGGTAATGCCGAAACGCTTGAGCATGCTTGTGACTGACTGGAGCGTGAACGTGGAGCGTTGCGTGTCGCCTGTCCCATTGAGTCCCACAACAAGACCGTAGCCGATGAGCTGCTTCCCCTTTACACCCTGCAAGTATGCAATGTCTTTGATGCGGGCAGCCGAGTGCGCCATGCACGCGACGAAAACTGTGAGCAGCAGAACCGCAATCATGTTCCAGACCTTCATAGCATCCCCCTCAGAACAACCAATGGAAGAGTTTTGTCAGCCAGCCCGGTTCCTGCACCTTTGTGAGACTTCCTTCACCCTGGATCACGATCGTTGCGTCGGCGATGTTGAACGAATAGACCGAGTTATCTGCCATGATATCCGACGGACGGACGAATCCGGAAAGGAGAATCTTTTGCTCCTCGCCGTTGATCGTGATGGAGCGGCTTCCGCTGATGGCGAGATTGCCGTTCGCAAGAACGGAGTCCACATGCGCGCTGATCTTCGCACGCACCGAGCCGCGGTTGGATGTCGTCCCTTCGCCGTTGAATTTGTTGCCGGTGCCGACGCCGGCGCCGACCGTCTTGTTCGTCCCCCCACTGATAGAGACATCACCCGAAAGTGAAATATCGCTTCCCCGCGAGGTGGCTGTTTTCGCGTCGTTCACCGCGCTGGAGTTCTCGACAATGAGAACCGTTACCGCATCGCCAACCCGATTTGCTTTCTGGTCGGCGAACAGCGAACGACTGAGATTGTTCCGCATATCCTGCGCGGACACGACACCCGTGGTGAGTATGAGCACGCTGAGCATGATGCGAACGTTCATGATACACCTCTACTGTTCATTCATCAGTTCGACGGTTTGCGCGTCGACGACGCGAGCAGAGAACAACTCATTGGAACCAAGCTGCTGCACACGGATGCGTTCCCCGAGCAGACCGTCCTCGCGCACAATAGCAGCGGTGCGGACAAGCACCGCGCCTGACTTCACGAGAAGCGTCACCACACTCCCCTGCTGCACCACCGGCTGGGTCTCAAACATGCTTCCGTACAGAACCGCCCCACGGCGAATGAGCTGCTTGGTCCGTTTCCCCTGTAACTGCTCCCGTGATGTGAGCACGTCACGAGGAAGAGTGGTCGTCTCACGCTGTTCCATGAGAACCGGAATAGCCGTCCCGGGCTGATGCTTGCCCATTGTCTCCACCGCGATGAGAACCTGCCCGAATGTCCGCACGCGCAGTGAGACCAGGAACGTGTGGACAACACGATCACCATGCACCACTTCCACCGGCACCATGATGTTCCCCTGAAGATCAGGTGCAGTCTCTGTTGCCACGCGCAGTCGTGCATCCTTCGGGATATTGAGGATTTTGTTGGGGACACTGCGGAACTCCACGCGTAGGTCTTGCGCAGATGACCCCATGCGGGTTTGGACGTACTGCTGCACAACCTGCCTGATTTCGTCTTCCTCGACCGTACGAGTGGCGTCGCCACCGACAAAGGGGAGAAGCCCTATGAGAATCCACGTCATCACACTCTGTCTCCTTAGCCACGCTTGAGGTTATTTGCCATTTGCAACATCTCTTCGACCGTCTTGACGGTTTTGGAGTTGATTTCGTATGCCCGTTGCGCGACGATCATGCTCACCATTTCTTCCACCACATCCACGTTGGAGGCTTCGAGATAGCCCTGGTGAAGCTCGCCGAATCCTTCCGAGCCTGCTGCGCCGATGATCGGCGGACCGCTTGCCGGTGTTTCCACGAACAAGTTATTGCCGATAGCTTTCAGGCCCGCAACATTGACGAACTTCGCCAGCTCGATTTGTGCAACCCTCGTCGGCGCATCGCCCGCCTTTTCGATCACTTCAATAACGCCCTCACGACTAATCGAAAGGGATTGCGCATCGTTGGTAATAGAAACCCCGGGTTCGATGACGTACCCTTGCGAGGTCACCAGCGTTCCGTCCCCCGAAAGCTTGAACGCACCGTCGCGTGTATACGCGATCGTTCCATCGGGCCGACGCACCTGGAAGAAGCCGTCTCCATTGATGGCAACATCGAACGGGTTGGAGGTTGCCTGCAAGTCGCCCTGCAGGAAACTCTTCTGGGTAGCCGTCGGGGCCGTACCTGTCCCGATTTGAATCTCGTTCGTTTCGCGTGCCGTGCTATTTGCGGGTGCTCCGCCAGCTTTCAGCGTCTGGTACATCAAGTCCTGGAACTCCGCTCTCGACTTCTTGAAGCCCGTGGTGTTCACGTTTGCGAGGTTATGCGCAATGGTGTCCACATTGAGTTGCTGTGCGGCCATCCCCGCGGCCGCTGTTCGTAGTGCTCTGTTCATTGTTCTGCTCCCTTCATGTTAGAACTTGCCTGCCTCGAGAACCTTGTCCAGTGTTGCATCTTGCGACGCAATGGCCTTCTGGTTCGACTCGAAGTGTCGCGTTATTTCGATCATCTCAATCATCTCGGCAATACCATCTACATTGGATTCTTCCAGGAATCCCTGCCGTACCGTTGGGGTTTCCACTTCCTTCAACACCGGATCATCCGACGAATCAACGTTGAACATCGCCCCCCCAGCCTTCTTCAAGCGATGGTGCTCTTCAAACTCCACAATGCGCAACGTCCCGATGGTATTCTTCCCCACCGTTACCTCTCCTGCCGATGTAACGGCGATTGCCTCCTGCGCCAGTCGTTGCAGATCGGGAAACTTGATGGCGCCTTCGGTACCCATCACCGGATATCCCTCACGCGTCGTCAGCGTGCCATCGAGACTGATCGAGAAGTTTCCATCACGCGTATAGCGAAGCCCTTGCGGTGTCTGGACAACAAAGAAACCAGGTCCCTGCAAAGCGAGATCGAGCGGATTGTTTGTTTGGACCAAGGCACCTTCGGCAAAGTCGGTAACGCGTTCTACATTCACGCGAGAGGATAGCTCTCCTGCCGCCGAGGCAATGCCCGTATCGTTCATCATCTGGACGAAGAGCGAATCCTTCTTGAAGCCGTTCGTGTTGATGTTCGCAAGATTGTTGGCGATCATTTCCATCCGCACCTGCATGGGCGGCATGCCGTTGCTCGAGGTGTACAATCCCTTGATCATGATATCCCCTTTCCTTGTTGTGCCTGCATCGTTCGCAGGGTATGGAGAAGCTTGAGTTCTCCTGTTCCTACGCCAAGGTTCTTCGCCGCGGCAGCAGGGTTTTCGCCGGAACGCACTATGTCATCTGCGCACAGTTTCTCTTCCCATGGGTACTGCGTGCCGCTCGCCTCCAGTTTCTGCGCCAGTGTTAGCTCACCCTGCGCTCTGCCAAAGGTTCGCGCAATTGCAATGTTTGTGTTGATCGACAATGCCCTCTGCGGCGCGTGGAGCGTGCGCTGTGCTTTCTTCTCCAAGAGGATCAACTGTGCCTGGCGCAGCAGTGCATCCACCGGATTCTCCGGTGGTGTCTGCGGCCGCGCGGTGAGTGTCACGTGCTGCTCCACAGGCGTACCCTTCGGGCGTGGTTTCCGCACTACCACCCACAATGCCCCGATTACCCCAAGCAGGATAACCATGAGAAGCAGAATCGGAAGCAGCGCATTAGGGTTCTCCGGCGATGCGCTGCGGCGGGACTCGAGAGTGCGTTGGATGGTTTTTGCCATCTCGATCTGTTGGCGTGCCATTGCACGCACATCCACCACCGGTTGCACTGCCTGCGTGCTGTCGTTGAGCAGGCCATGGTCCTGCGCCGCGAGGGCATCCACTGTCAATGCCGCGACGAGGAATGTCAGTAACGATTTCATCGTGGCAACCTCCTGTGCGTAGGAAGAAAAATGCTGAAGGTTGTTCCTTTCCCCACCTCGCTTTCCACTTTAATCTCCCCCTTGTGCTCGCTAATGATCTTGCGGCAGATCGACAGACCAAGTCCCGTTCCCTTGCCTTCACTCTTTGTGGTGAAGAAAGGCATGAAGACTTTGTCGAGATGGTCCTTTGCAATACCCATTCCGGTATCCGAGAACTTTACGACCACGTAGAAGCCCGACGATTCGGTCGAGATGGTGATGGTCCCCCCGTTGGGCATCGCGTCGCGAGCATTGATGAGCAGGTTCAGAAACACTTGCTGCAGCGCTCCCGAATTGGCGACGACGGGCGGCAACCCTTCTTGCAGCGCCAACACGATCTCGATCTTGTTGATGTGGTACTCGTGCTGAACAATTGCCACAGTCTCTTCAATCGGCTGGTTGACGTGGACCTCTTCCAGGCGCGGCTCCTCCGTAGCGTTGCGTGAGAAGTTCATCAGACGACGGGTGATCTCCGAGAGGCGTTTCACCTGGAGCGCCACCATCTCGGTCCAGTTGGGTAACGGCTTGCCACGCTGCACCATCTCCATGTGCATCACCATGACCTGGATCGGGTTCTTGATTTCATGAACAATACTCGCTGCAAGCTCTCCGATCGCAGCCAGTTTTGTCGCATGCATGGTTTGGGCCTGGGAGGACTTCAGTTCCTTGTTGAGCGCAACGACCTTTTCATAGCTCCGCCAATTTTCGACGCCTACGGCGGCCTGGTTGGCCAGGACAGTGAGCAGTTGGATATCGTGGTTCGCAATGTCTTCGTGCGACTTTGGTGAGCGGATCATAAACATGCCGATGGCTTCGCTGCGAATGATCAGCGGGACAATCACGATGATGTGTTTCGTGCCGTCTCTTCCCATCGATTCCAGGTCGGGAAAGATCACCGTGCGTTGCTCGGCAATGACCCAATCCACGATCCCCGCTTCGACATGCTTCTGCGCCTCTGCGAGGAATGCCGGCGAGCCTTTCTGAGAGAGAGGAACGAGCTTGCGCGCTTCGCCTTCGAAGAGGAACACATTCGATTCGATGACCGGGAGTACCTGTCTGGTCAGATGAATCAGCGTGCCGACAATGGTTTCAGGTTCTCTCGCCGTGCTGATGCTGTTGGACAGTTGCTGCATCGCCATCAGTTCGCTGATGGTATTGCGGATGGCGCGGTTGTTTTCCGTCGCCTGCAGGTTCGACCGCTTCAGGACGGCGATGGTTTCCTCGAGTGCCCTGATGTATTGCTCGCGGCTTTCCATGAAGGACTCGAACTGCGGCGCCATCGCATCCAGAAGCTGCATGCGATTCATTCGTACCCGTGTTTGTTGCTCGGTCGCACCCATTGCCGCTATTCCTTCCCCGCGCTCACCATGGTATCAAACTGCCGCAGATCGGACTCAATAATCGCGCGATAGGTGGTGATATACCGCTCGAGCACGAGCGGATCCTCCAGAC
>CAZIKE010000012.1:0-42748 GCA_964539775.1 uncultured Chitinophagales bacterium | reverse complement strand
ATGCACGAACTGACAACAACACGATCGAACCCGCAAATTGACCCCTCGCTTCACATTTGGGGCTGGGAGATTCCGGTGTATCTCTTTCTCGGCGGACTCGTTGCAGGCATCATGATCATCTCGGGGTATTTCATTTTCAAGGGAAGGCATAAGCACAGCTACTTTTCCTGCTTCTGGCTGCCCCATATCAGTCTCGTACTGCTGAGTGCCGGCATGTTCGCGCTCTTTCTCGATCTCGAGCACAAGCTGTACGTCTGGCGACTCTACACAACGTTCCAGATTGCCTCGCCCATGGCGTGGGGGTCGTGGATTCTGATTCTGGTGTACCCGACGCTGTTAGCAACAACGCTGACGCGGATTCCGCCGGCATTTCAGAACCGCATCAAGATCTTCGATCGCATCTCGGCGTTCATCACGCAGCGTCCCGTATTGGTGAAGAACATCGGCGTGTTGAGTATGATCGTTGGAGCCATTCTCGGCATGTACACCGGTGTGCTGCTGAGCGCGCTCGGCGCGAGACCGCTGTGGAATAGCTCGATCCTCTGGGTGCTGTTTCTCACCTCCGGGCTGTCAGCGGCAGCGGCATTCGTGCACATGATTACCGACGATGTGTACGAACGAGAACTCTTGGCAAAGGCCGATAACGGCTTCCTGATCTTCGAGCTGTTTCTCTTCACTCAGTTTATCGTTGGTTTGCTCAGTTCCACGCAGGCGCATCAGTCTGCTGCACGTCTGCTGCTGAGCGGTCCGTATGCGGCGGTCTTCTGGGTGTTTGTCATCGGCATCGGCATTATCATCCCGCTCATCATTCAATTGTTGGCGGTGAACCACAAAGTGCAGCACACGCCGGTGGCTCCCATCATGGTTGTTGCAGGAGGTTTGATTTTGCGGTTTGTCATCGTCTCTGCGGGGCAATACAGTCACTGGACAATGGCAGGAATGTAGCATCGACAAAAGGAGAAATACATCATGACATCTACATCAGTTGTCACTGAAGAAGTACAGACGTTACCACGGGCGCGCACCGATCATGCGTCTCGAAAAGCGCAGGCGTACTGGAATCCCTACATCGCAGGCGTGGGGCTGGGACTTGTGCTTCTGGCGGCGTTCGTGATCGTGGGGCGCGGGCTTGGTGCATCCGGAGCGTTCAGCTCGCTTGTCTCGGTCGGCGTCAATGCGGTCGCCCCGGAACATGCAAGAGCCAACGGATTCTTCTCGGAATATTTAGGCGACGGCACGCAGAATCCGTTGAAGGATTGGTTGGTGTTCGAAGTCCTCGGCGCACTCGTCGGCGGGTTCATGTCGGGGGCGCTGGCACACCGCATCAAAGGGACGGTCGAGAAAGGCCCGCGCATCGGCACGGGCAAACGTATGCTCTTCGCGTTTCTGGGAGGAGGCATCATGGGCTTCGGCGCCAAGCTCGCCCGTGGCTGCACAAGCGGCCAGGCACTTACCGGTGGCGCACTCCTCAGTCTGGGAAGCTGGGCTTTCATGCTTGCGGTGTTCGCCGGCGGTTATGCAGTTGCATATTTCTTCAGGAGACAATGGACATGAATGCGCCGTTCTTCAAGTTCGGATACTTCGGCGAGGAAATCAGCCTCATCATCGCTTTCATCATCGGCATCGGCTTCGGATTCTTTCTTGAGCGCGCCGGCTTCGGCAGCGGACGCAAACTTGCAGCGCAGTTCTATCTGTATGACATGACGGTCTTCAAGGTCATGTTCACTGCAATCGTCACTGCAATGTTGGGACTGTTCTGGCTTGGCGTGCTGGGTGTGGTTGATCTCTCGCTGGTCTATGTCAGTCCCACCTATCTCATCCCCCAAATAGTTGGTGGATTGATCCTCGGTATCGGATTCGTCATCGGTGGATACTGTCCCGGCACGTCGTGCGTTGGAGCGGCAACCGGCAGGTATGATGCAATGATCTATCTGCTCGGCATCATCGCGGGCATCTTCACGTTTGGCGAACTGTTCCCCTTGCTGAAAGATTTCTACTACTCGACTCCGATGGGACAAGTGACGCTGCCGCAGTTCTTCGGTGTGCGATACGGCCTTGTGGTGTTTCTTGTTGTGTTGATGGCCCTCGGCGGCTTCGTCGGGGCAGAATGGGTCGAAAAGAAACGTGCAGCACGGAAGGAGACGACGACATGAAGATTCGTATTCCATCCCTTACCCCCAATCAAAAGCTTGCTGTGTTTGCTGGGGTACTCGGCTTTCTCTCGCTCTTTGCCGGAAGTCCCTACACCGGCAACACCGCAACGATCAACGTGAAGGAACTTGCCCTCATGGTGGAGAGAGAAACCGACCACGTGACGGTTGATGAGCTTGCCGATTGGATCATCAAAGGCAAAGCGGACCATCGGTTGATTGACCTGCGCAGTTCGAACGAGTTCGAGGAGTACCACATCCCGGGAGCGGAAAATATTCACATTGCTGCGCTTCCCGACGCGGGTCTGCTGAGGAACGAAAAGATCGTTGTGTACTCTGAAGGAGGCACGCACCCGGCACAAGCATGGTTTCTGCTGAAAGCCCAGAAGTACAAGAACGTGTACATCCTGAAAGGCGGACTTGCCGAGTGGAAGGATCGGATTCTCTTCCCTTCGATTTCAGAAAGCGCATCACCCGAGGAGAAGTCGGCATTTGAACGGCGAAAGGAGATCAGCAAATTTTTCGGCGGCTCGCCGCAGGCCGGACGTACCGGCGCCTCATCCGTACCTCAGGTCGTGATGCCGAAGTTGGAAATGCCCTCGGCCTCGGCCGCGCCCGCCGGCGCACCGAAGAAGAAAAAGAAGGAGGGATGTTGAGATGTGCCGGGGTGGTGCATGTTCGGTCTCTCTCCTGGTTCAGTGTGTAGCAGGAATCTCCCTCAAGCGAGACCGGGGTGAAGTTGTGTCCAGCAGCAAGAGCAATCCGGCTATGCGGTGATAGCTGAACGGGAACACGTCGAAGACCGGGATTGCCAGCATCAGCACTGTAGCAACCCCGATGCGCGGCCACGCGCTGCGTTCCCGCACGAGCGTTGCGTAGACGATCAGGGGAAGGACGAGAAGATAGTGATGCTCCCATACTAACGGCGAGATCAGCAATCCCAGCGCAATCGCGTCCAGCGTGTGGCCGAGACCCCGCCATGTTCTCTTCCACTCGACGGAAGAACCTACCTCGACCTCTTCACGAAGTGCTTCGCGGAAGGTTTGCTCCCGCTGCCTGTATCTTCGGATGACGTACGCAACACCTGTCGCCGTGGCAACCGCCGTGAGGCCCACAACCAGAGCCTGGTACGTACCGGGTGCCATGGGGAAACTGCGGCCGATGAACGCAAGCGTGTTGGAGATGATGCTGTGCAGGCTGTTGTCGCGGAACGTCGAGCCTGCCGGGAACACCTGAACGAAGGCGAGGTACTGTTGCCAGATGAGTGTGTTCGTTCCCCAATCGGTCTGCAGCGCAACTATGATTGCAATGCCGATGAGGGTCCACGCCACAAGCGCAAATCGCTTGAGGAAGAGGAAGGGAAACAGGAGAACCGCAGCATAGAGCTTCAGGTGCGTTGCGACAGCAAGCGCGATGCCGGCAACGATAGACCGGTGCGGAAACATCACCGCGACCATCATCAGGTCAAACACCCAGACGTTCACCTGATGGAAGGAAAGCGTGCGATGAAGCGGGACGTTGAACACAAACAGCAACGCAACCACTGTCGCCGTTGTTGTGCCGTCTCCCCCCAACAGCATACCGAGACGAAAGCAGAGCGCCGCTGCAGCCATCACCAGAAAGAACTGACCGCATTGATAGAGATAGAACACGCCCTGCCACGCCAACTCAGCGTTTACGGAGATGCCCGCTACTCCACTTCCCCACGACACCACCTTGAAGGCCATGCCGAGCGCGGAGGCTGTCAGGGGAGGGTAGAGATAGCCTGTGTCAAGATAGGGATTGCTTCCTGCAAGCACGGCCTGCGCCGCACGCTGGTAGCTCAGCCAATCCGATGACTGCGGACGATACTCGGTGATCTGTGTTGCGAAGTACAACGCCAGGAGCGTGAAGGCGATGAGGGGAAGGTTCCGTTCAGAATTGCTCGCGAGGGGTCGCTTCAGCTGCAGCGCTGCAAGCGAAAGGGTCGTCAGAGAAACGCACCATGCGAAGATCTCGAACACCCGGTACTCCGGGCCCGAGGTGCTGGAGATGAAAGGGAGATTGAGCTTCCAGAGAACGATGGGGAGAAGGGTAAGCACAGGCACAAGTGCGCAGAGAAGAAGAATAAACCATCCGGTCGGTTGCACGGCGGAAGAATGAGCGTCGGTTGTTGTCACGTAGCGAGTGCCCTGTATGTGCCGAGGAATTTACACAGTCGGGGCGGGACAAACAAGATGAGAGAAATGCCACGTGCGGGAGTCCTACACGATGCGTTTTTCGAGCGCGACACGCACGGCATGGGCGCGTGTGTGGACGTGAAGCTTCCGGTAAATGTTCCGGATATGCGTGCGAACGGTGTGAGGACTGATGTAATGCTTTTCGGCAAGCGTGACGTACGTTTCGCCTTCGACCAGTCCTTTCAACAAGTCGACCTCCCTCTCGCTGAGCGTAAGCGCGTGCGGAACGGAAGCGGCTTGCGCGGCCGGTGAAGCATCTGTCGAGGTGCGCAACATGCCGAGGACTTTACGCGCGAGGGATTGCGAAATCGGGGCACCGCCGCGCATGCACTCTTCCAGTGCAGCAACAAGGGCGTCGGGCGACTCATCCTTCAGCAAATATCCTGACGCTCCGGCCTGGATGGATTGCAGGATCTTCTCTTCGTCTTCAAACACCGTCACCATCATCACCTCGATGTCGGGAAATTCCTCTTTGAGCTTCTGCGTCGTGTCAATGCCGGACATTCTCGGCAGCGCAATGTCCATCAGAACAATCTGTGGAAGTCGGCTTGGCGGCATTCGCTTGATGGCGTTGAGGGCCGCTTCACCCGTTGCATACGAGCCTACAAGCTCGATGTGGTCGTAGAGTGCGAAGCACTCCTCGAAACGCTTTCTCAAAGTCGGGTTGTCTTCAACAAGCGAGATACGCATGATGGAACAATCTGATTGATGGCATGCCGATAGACAATACCTCACTTGTGGTATTCTGGTTCGAGAGGGATTGTTACTTCAACCGTTGTGCCTTCGTTGTGGCTGAGGATGAAACTCCCGTGCACTTCGGACGCTCGGCGTTCCATGTTCATCAACCCCCTCCCGGAGAATTCTTCCGGCGAGGGAAAATGTTCCGCCTTTCCGTCGTCTTGTACGCGCAGCATCAGCACCCCGTCCCGGGCTTGTAAGGTGATCGTGATGTTCGTGGCGTTTGCATGCTTCAGTGCGTTGTTCAGTGCTTCCTGCGCAATGCGGTACAAATGCAGCACCTGGATCGGAGAAAGGGCTCTGTCGGTCGTCCCTTCGCAAATGAAGTGCACCTGCGGCACGGCAAGGTACTGGACGCGTTGCTTGGCGTACGCTTCGATGCTCTCGAAGAATTCCCTCACACCCATGGAGGTTTTCCCTAAGGCCCAGATGGTTTCGCGGAGTTGGGCCATTGTCAGTCTGGCCTCATCTCGCAGTGTGCGAATGAGATTGCCGTTGGGATCCACCTCCGGCTTGTGCGGTGCCCGCTCGGCAAGCTCGAGGCCCGTAATGATGGATGAAAGTTGAGCGCCGACGTGGTCGTGGAGGTCGCGCGAGATGCGCTCTCGCTCCTGCTGCAACGCCTGTTCCTTCTCCAAAGCCCGCAAACGCTCCCTCAGCCGACGCGTGGCGATGAATCGAACCACAACAGCAAGGAGGACGACAAACACCACTGCCGTGATCACACGAAACCACGCCGTCATCCAGAATGGCGGCACAATGGTGATAGGAAGATGCACACCTTCGTCGTTCCAGATGCCGTCGTTGTTCGAGCCTTTGATGCGGAGGAGATAGTTTCCGGGATCGAGATTGGTGTAGCTGCCGTAACGACGCGTGCCTGCATACACCCAATCGGCGTCGAAGCCCTCCAACTTGTAGGCATACTGGTTCCGTCGCGAGTCGACGAAATCCAACGCCGCAAATTCGAACGAGAAGAAGTTCTCGCTGTGCTTCAGACGCAATGAGCGTCCCCTGTCGGGTCCGTCCATCCGCTCACGGTCAAAGACCTTGAATGACGTCAACACGACGGGCGGTATATGTCCGTTGGTGTGAATCGTCTGGGAGAAGAACGCATTGAAACCTGCGACACCGCCGAAGAACAATTCTCCATCGGCGCTCTTAAAATAGGCGCCCGTGTTGAATTCGTCGCTCTGCAGCCCGTCACGCGCCGAGTAGTTGCGCAACGTCCGTGTCGCCGGGGAATATCGCGTCAAACCCCTGTTGCTGCTGATCCAGAGATTGCCTGCATCGTCCTCGAGGATGCCGTACACAAAGTTGTTGGCAAGTCCATCCCGCTCGGTGACCCGGACGAACGATCCGTTGATGAACTTGCAGATGCCGCCGCCGTAGGTACCGATCCACACGTCTCCTCCTCTTGTCACACAGATCGAACGCACGTCGTTGGAGGGGAGCGAAGCAGCATCCCGCGGGTCGTGCTTGAAGGTGGAGAACGTCCGCGCGCGCTCGTTAAAGATGCCGAGACCTCCTGCGTATGTTCCGAACCAGAGACGTCCGTCGTGGTCTTCCGCGATTGCCCAGACCAGGTTGGTGCTCATACCGCCCCCGTCGGCGGCAAAGAACGGAGAGCGCGTCCATCGGCCTGTCGTCGGATCGTAGCGGTTCACTCCGCGGGATTGCGTTCCCGCCCACATCCGTCCCTTGCTGTCGCGGAACAACGCGCGTACGGTGTTCTCGGCAATCGTTGTGGTGTCGCCGGCTGCATGCTTCATGAACCGGACGATGGCGCCATCGGCCCGCAGCACCATAATCCCTTCCGCAGCAGTACCAACCCAGATCGTGGAGCCGGGACCTTCTGCAAGCGACCACAGTCCTGATGTCGCCACCAGATGGCGAGGCTTCGGTGCGGTAACACGCCACGCCGGAATCCTGCTGAGGCCCGTTGAAGTGGCAACCCAAAGGGTTCCCGTTCCATCTTTCAGGAGCGAGAGGACGAAATCGTCGTGAAGGAGTCCCGGCTGTGTTCTGCTCGCATACAGGCGAAATTTCTGTCTGCGTCGCGCAAGCTTGTTCACGCCTCCTCCCCACGTCCCAATCCAGACGTCGCCCACGGTGTCCAGGAGAATTGAGCTGACGTTGTTGTGAGAGAGAGAAGACGGTGTTGCCGGTTGTGCGCGCAGTTTGTGAAAAATACCCGTCGCAGGCTCGTACACAGTCACACCGTCATGCGAACTGAACCAGACGCTGCCATTGTCTTCTTCGCATGCGGGCGAGATGTACGCACTCGATGGGGAGCGTGCATCGGTGGGATCGGGGGGATAATGTCTGAATGTCCCTGTCACTCTGTTCATGGCAAAGAGGCCCTTCGTTCGAGTACCGATCCATAATGTGCCGTCGCGCGTCATCAGGACACCAAGCAAGGTGTTCAGCCGCGGCGAATGGGGAAGGTGTGATGCCGCGAGATAACGCACACACGTGCCGGTGTGAGGATCGAACCGGTTCAACCCGTCGTCGGTAGCCACCCACAGCGAGCCACCAGGGTCTTCGCACAGCCCTGTAAGCTGATCGCTGCTGAGGGAGGAGGGATCGTCCGGGCGGTGGGTGAAACGCGTGAAGCGGCCGGTGGCCGGATCGAGTCTGCACAGACCCGCGTCCGTTGTCACCCACAGTCGGCCGCGCGAATCTTCGAACAGCATGCCGACTTTGTCCATCGCGAGCGTAGCGCTGTCGGCTGGATGATGACGGAAATGCGTGGCTCGGCCTGTCAGCGGATCGAAGAGATCCAATCCACCGTCCCGGGTAGCTACCCACATACGTCCGCTGCGATCTTCCGTCACGTTGTGGATAAAGCTACTGGAGAGAGAACCGGTATCGGAAGCACTGTGCCTGTACACACGGGCAGAGTAACCGTCGAATCGGTTCAGGCCATCGATCGTTCCAATCCATACGAAGCCGCGCGCATCCTGCATGATGCACGTAATCGTGTTGTGCGAAAGACCCTGTTCGGTGGTGATGTGATCGAGAGGGAAGGTAAATGGCTGCGCGAGCGAAACACATGGGAACGCGTCAAACAGGAGAACTCCGAAGAGGCAACGTATGTACTTCTGAAACAATGTACTCCCCTGAGTAGATGCTTCGTGTCGGATGAGTGACGCTGGTAAGACTTTCGTTCGCAACCGATGCGTCCCCCCCGAGTCTTCCGCCGTTCGTTCGATGCCGGGAAGACCTTGCGATGAAAGTAGTGAATTCTTTTGAGAAAGAAAATCAACGGAGCAGCAGCCGAACCATAGCAAGGTCATTCGTTGCAATTGCTTGGCGTTTTTGGTAGAATGAGACTGCACCATGACATCTTCGTTGAACAAAGCGCTCATCATTCGATTTAGTTCCGTCGGCGACATTGTTCTTTCCTCACTCCTTGTGCGTGCGCTCCGCTCCCGGTTCCCGACCAGTCAGATTGATTTTGTGGTGAAGGAGGAGTTCGCCGACCTTGTGCGATATAATCCCTACATCAGCACCGTGATCGCATTCCCGCGCAACGGCACATTCACCGATCTCAGGCATCTGCGCAGTCGGATCGTCCGGTCGTCGTATGACGTGATTTTCGATATTCACGATAGTCTTCGTAGCCGCTATCTGTGCGCTGGGGCAGCGCACGTTCGTCGCCTCAACAAGCGGAAGCTTGCCCGCTTCCTGCTGGTGAAGTTCAAGATCAATGTCTATGATCATCTTGGCGGCGCGCCGAGCGTGGCGCTGCGCTATCTCGAGACTGCGCAATCGCTCGGCTTGGAAGATGACGGCAAAGGTCTTGATTTCTTCTTTGCCCCGGAGGATACGGCGAAGGTCGAACAGGTGATAGCCGAACAATCCGATGCCGTGGACCGGTTCATCGGCCTTTGTCCGTCGGCGAAGCACAACAACAAGATGTGGCTGAAGGAGCGCTTTGCGGAAGTTGCCGTCGAGCTGGGAACCACATACGCGTGTCCGGTCATCCTCTTCGGCGCCGAGAACGAACGCAAGCGTTGCGAGGAGATTGCAGAGCTTATGGTGCGCCGGGCGCCGGAGGTGCGTGTGGTGAATCTTGCCGGGCGGCTTTCGCTCTCCGAGACAGCAGCAGCAATGGAGAGATGCCTCATGGTTGTGACGAACGATTCCGGTCTTATGCACATTGCGGCGGCACGCAAGCGTCCGGTGGTTGCCATCTTCGGCCCCACGGTGAAGGAGTTCGGCTTCTTCCCGTTTGGGACGAGAAGCATCGTCGTTGAGCACGATGGTTTAGCCTGTCGCCCGTGCACAGCTATTGGCCTGCCGCAGTGTCCCAAGGGACATTTCGCATGCATGAACGAAATTGCCTCTCACCACGTACGGGACGCTGTCGCTGCACTCCTTTCAGCAGATGCGCGATGAGATTGTTCTGGCAATGTGTTTACAGGTATGGTGTGCTGCCACTGTTATGGGTAGCGATCCATCTGCTTGGACTGGTAAAGCGGAAAGTCCGGCGCGGCATTCGTGGGCGCCGCCGTCTATTTCCTTTGCTTGAAAGCCAGGTCGCGCGCAAGCTGCTGCCGGGGAAGCGTGTGTGGTTTCATGCCTCGTCGCTTGGAGAGTTCGAGCAGGCGAAACCGATCATCGCCGAGCTGAAGCGCCGTCAGGCAAATGTTCGGATCATCGTAACGTTCTTCTCGCCGTCGGGGTATGAGCACTCTCGCCGGTATCCGCTTGCCGATGTAGTGAGTTATCTCCCCTTCGACACACAAGGTAATGCGCGACGGTTCTTGAACCTCACGAAGCCTGATTGCGCGGTTATCATCCGCTACGACGTGTGGCCCAATCATGTGTGGGAGTTGCGTCGGCGCGGCATTCCCGTCCTCATCGCCAACGCGACCATGCGCACATCCACGAAGCGACGGTGGCCGCTCGTGCGGCAGTTTCACTTTCATGTGTATGAGGCAATCAACTATATCCTCACCGTATCCGCCGAAGACGCTGAAGCGTTTGCCATGTTCAACCTCGCCACTCCGGTCGTGGAGCCGATTGGCGATACGCGGTACGACCAGGTGGGCATCCGCAGCATGGAGGCGAAGAAGCGGCACCTCATCGCCGAGTCCATTCTTCAAAACAAGAAAGTGATCGTGGCCGGGAGTAGCTGGCCCGAGGATGAAGCAGTATTACTGCCGGCGTTTCAGAAGCTGCGGGAAAGCTGCGGGAATCTTCTGCTCATCATCGTTCCGCACGAGCCTACGCTGGAGCATCTCGAAGAGCTGGAGAGCGAGCTTCAGGGGATTGCGAGCATCCGGTTCTCCGCCCTGAACGATTATCGCGACGAACAGGTAATCATCGTTGATAGCATCGGTATCCTGATGGCACTGTACAGCTATGCTCATGTTGCGTATATTGGGGGTGGATTCAAACAGAACGTGCATAACGTGCTCGAAGCAGCAGTGTACGGCATACCGGTCGTGTACGGTCCGCGCCACAAGAACTCGCAGGAAGCCGTGACCCTGGCGCAGCGCGGCGGAGGCTTTGTCGTGGAGAACACGGCTGGGCTGTGTGAAACGCTCCACATGCTGATGTCGAATGAACAACTGCGGACAGAAGCAGGTCGTGTTGCCGGTGCGTTCGTCCGACAGAATGTGGGAGCAACGGAGAGATTCCTGAAGCGTCTGGAAACGTTCCTGTAAGTCTCTTGTCATTCCGTCCCGATGGTGAGCATCGGTGACGCTGTGTTCCACAACACTTTTCGACAAAACGCATGACCATCGCCTATCTCGATACTGTTGCCGGCATCGCCGGTGATATGACGCTCGCAGCATTTGTGAGTGCCGGACTCTCGATCGATGAGTTGCAGAGCGAGCTGAAGAAGCTTCCGCTGGAAGGCTTCGAACTGATCGGCAAACACGTGGTGCGCAGCGCGATCACCGCTGTGCATGTCGATGTCGTCATTTCGCACACGCCACACTATCACCGCCATCTGCAAGACATCTACGCACTCATCGATTCCAGTGCACTCTCCCAGCGTGTGAAGGACGTGTCAAAGTCCATCTTCCGTGTCATCGGTGAGGCGGAAGCCAAGATTCACAACACGACGCTGGAGAAGATTCACTTCCATGAAGTCGGTGCGCTCGATTCCATCGTCGATATCGTCGGCGTGGCCATCTGTTTGGAGAAGTGTGGAGTCGAACGCGTGTACACCTCGCCGGTTCGCTTGGGCAGCGGCGGACTCATTCACACGCAGCATGGAACGATGCCGACGCCGGCGCCCGCAACAGTGGAAATCCTGAAAGGATATCCGACGGTGCTCACGGACATTCCCGAAGAACTGACGACGCCAACAGGTGCAGCAATCGTGAAGGCACTTTCTGCCGGCGTGCTCAGCGACGAGACGATTCGCGTTCACGCCATAGGATATGGCGCGGGGACGAAGGAGTTCACCCGGATTCCAAACCTGTTGAGGGTGATGATTGGGGAGATGACAGCACAGACCGCGCAGGAGCAGATTGTTACCGTAGAAACGAACATCGACGATATGAACCCGCAAGTCTATCCCTACCTCATCGAAAAGCTGCTTGCCGCCGGTGCGCACGATGCGTATGTGATTCCCATTATCATGAAGAAGGGGAGGCCGGGCATTCTTCTTTCGGTGATGGTGGAGAAGTCGAAGCTTGACGCAGTTGCGCAGATCATCTACACGCAAACACCCACGCTCGGATTACGTGTTCAGGAGATCGGACGCCGCAAGCTCCCCCGCCGCGAAGTGCAGGTGCAAACGCAATTCGGTTCCGTCAGAGCGAAGGCTATCCTGCGCGATGGGAAAGAAGTACTGGTGCCGGAGTTCGAGGAATGCAGACGCATCGCCGAGGCGCTTGGGCGTCCCGTTCTGGAAATCCAGCAGAGGTTGACGAACGAATTGGAGCAGCGGTAAAAATCTTGTCCGCTATGCTTGCACCTTTTCTCCAGAAGCCTTACTCTTTGCTAAGTATCAACGTACTCTCCCCTCGATTAAGCGAGAATCACTAACCTAATAAACATCCAGCGGAGTTGTGTCATGAAGTATGTCGTTACCCTGTTGTCGCTTCTCACTTTGTGTGTGGGAATGGTTGTTGCCCAGATTGCCCAAGGGCCGGCGGCGGGATCCATCAGCGGTGGGGCTGTGGCCAATACCGATAATTTTGCCGACTTCCCGGAGCCGCCGGGACCGGTGCGCTTCCATGTGCATCCCGAAGTTCCCTTGAAGCCGATGCCACCCAACATGCCGCCGCCAACGGGACCGGAAGGTTCCAACTATTTTGAGGATCTGTCGGTTCGTTCCAACGCTTTTCCCCCCGGCCCGCCGCCGATTACGATTGCGAGCTTTCAGGGAAACAATCAGACGAGCGGGTTCCCGCCCGACCCGATCATCGCTGTCGGGCCCAACCACATTATGCATCTGGTCAACTCGTCGTTCCGCATCAGCGACAAGAATGGCAACACGCTCAAGACGATCAGCGCCAATGCGTGGTTCAATAACGTGCTGCCCAACTCCGGGCCCTTCGACCCAAAGGTGTTCTATGATTTCCACGTCAACCGCTGGGTGATGTTGTGGGATAACCTGAACGACGCAACACAGACTTCCTACTTTCTGATTTCGGTTTCCGACGACGATAATCCGTTGGGTATTTGGTTCAACTGGGCACTGCCGTCCAATGTGTACGGTTCATCCAACAGCGGCACATGGCAGGATTATCCCGGTATCGGCTACGATACACGCGCGTACTACATCACGGGACGGCACTTCGGGTTTGTGAGCGGATACTTCGGCAACGCTGTTCGGGTGATGCCGAAGCAGCAATTCCTCGGCGCGACGCCCGGGCCGATCTCGTGGTGGGATTTCTGGGCAATGCGTGACAACTTTGGCAACGATGTGGACGGAGTTCGTCCGGCCATCGTTCTTTCCAATCCCAATGAATACTACGTGTTTGGACCACCCTCCTTGACCGGCGGAACGTACTTTGCGTTGTATCGCATTACCAATCCTCTCGCGACGCCATCCATCTCGTGCACGCACATTGCCGTCACCGCGTGGACGAACGCGCCGAACGCCGGGCAGCTTGGAGGCGGACAGGCCATTGAAGCGGGCGGCTCGCGTGTGCGCCACGAGCCGATCTATCGTGACAGCTCATTGTGGGCTGCACACTCCATCAACAACCAGGGCTATTCCGCTGTTCGCTACGTCAGGATCAACACACTGTTGAACACTGCAATTGAGGATGCGGCAATGGGTGCGTTGGGATACTGGCATTTCTACCCGGCTCTTGCCGTCGATCAGAACAACAACATCGGCATCACGTTTTCTCGCTCGGGAGATACCGAATACGCGGGAGCGTACTTTACGTGGCGACTGGCCAGCGACCTCCCGGGAACATTCCGTCCTACCGAACTTATGCGTGCGGGAGCCGGAAACTATGTCGTCTTAGGCAGCGGTCGCAACCGCTGGGGCGACTACATGGGAGCGGCTCTCGATCCAGCCGACAAGAACAACATCTGGTTCCTCACCGAGTATGCCGCCGCGACGAATCAATTTGCCGTTTGGGTACACGGCACGCGCTTCGTACCCTACAGCGGCGCACGCATTTTCAGCAGCGTTTCGTCGCGGGACTTCGGTCGTGTGGAAGCCACCTTCTCCAGCGATACCCTCGAAATCAAAGTCAACAACATCGGTACGGATAATCTCGTCATCTCCAACATTACGAAGAGTCAGGCTGCCTACACTCTGTTGAACCTCCCAACGTTCCCTGTGACGCTGGCATCATTTGATTCGATCAAATTCAAAGTGTTCTTCCGCCCCTCAGGTCAAGGGTTTGTCAACGACACGATTCGCATCGCCAGCAACGACGCGACCAATCCAACGCTCAGAATTCCGCTTACGGGCAAAGGCGTGGTGATCGGCCGTGCTGTAGCCGGCCTGCTGTACGGCGCATCAGGTCCGCCGGCAACGAGTTCTCTGTACACCGTGAACACCACCACCGGCGCAGCAACAGCGCTGGGAGCAACCGGGTTGAATGATGTGCACGGTCTTGCAATCCATCCCTCATCCCGCGAAATCTACGGCGTCGTCACAGGCGGGCTTTCCACACAACTCTATCGCATCAGCAGTGCTTACGGCGATGCGTTGCCGGTGAGAACCATTCCGTTGGGAAATATCCGCGCAATAACGTTCGCCAATGACGGGTCGCTCTTTGCCGGCTCGAATATCGGCCGCCTCTATCGCATCAACATCACGACGGGGGACACGACCTTTATCGGCACGGCGAGCGGGATTGTATACTCGGGCTTCTCGCTCAATCCCATCACCGGCGTGCTATGGGCCTCCGTGCGTCCGCCGATCGCTAATCGTGACAAAATCTATAAGGTGAACACTACGACAGGCGCGGCAACGGAAGTGGGCAGCACCGGCGGCGGCAACATTACACCAGACATTGCCTTTGATGCGAGAGGAACGTTGTACGGCATCAAGGGGACGGCGTCGCAAATCGACACACTGATCGTCATTGATACGACGACAGCCTTCGGCACGCGCATCGGCTCGATGGGAATTGCCGGCATTCAAACACTTGTCATACGCACCGACTCCGTTGGTTCGCTCGATGTCCGACAGCTTGAAGCGGACATTCCCGGGCAGTTCGCGCTGGAGCAGAACTATCCTAATCCCTTTTCCGCCACAGGCGGATCCGCCTTCGGCGGAACCCCGACAACGACAATCCGATTCACACTTCCCGTTTCTGGCTTCGCGTCTCTGAAGGTGTATGACCTGTTGGGCAGAGAAGTGCGATCACTTGTGAATGGTCATCTGCACGCGGGTCGGTACGAGACAAGGCTCGACGCGGCAGGCCTGGCAAGCGGAGTGTATTTCTACAAGCTGGAGAGTTCACGCTTCGTGGCAACGCGCAAGCTGCTGCTGGTGCGCTAAGTTGTGCCCTTGACGGTGCTTGGGTGAGTAGGACGGACACACTCCGTCCTACTCATGTTTCTGGGCATTGGCGTGTTTGATTTTCAGAAACAAACAAACTACATTGAACCACGTGTTGATGTTGTGTTCGGAAAACGAGAGGAGAGGCATTCCCATGAACCGTCCAGCCACGCTGGGTGAATTGAAACGCAGCGGCTACAACGTTCAGTCGGTGAAAGATGAGTTACGCACCAACCTGATTCGGAAGCTCAAGAACAACGAGCGACTCTTCCCCGGCATCATTGGCTACGACAAGACGGTCATTCCTGCCCTGGTGAATGCCATTCTTGCTAAGCATGATCTCATCTTGCTTGGCCTACGCGGTCAGGCAAAGTCCCGCATCGTGCGCTCGCTGCCCAGTTTGTTGGATGAGTACGTCCCCATTGTCCAGGGAAGCGAAATCAACGATAACCCGTTTCACCCTGTAAGCAAATATGCCGTTGATCTCGTGAACGAGATGGGCGACGAGACACCCATCGAGTGGCTGCACCGAGATCAACGCTACGGTGAGAAACTCGCAACGCCCGACGTAACGATTGCCGACCTCATCGGGGATATCGACCCGATCAAGGCCGCTGCGAAGCGTTTGCACTACTCGCACGAAGGCGCCATCCACTTCGGCATCATCCCGCGTTGCAATCGCGGCATCTTCGCCATCAACGAGCTGCCGGATCTCCAGCCGCGGATTCAAGTCGGCCTGTTCAACATCCTGGAAGAGAAGGACGTCCAGATCCGCGGCTTCAACGTCCGCATTCCGATGGACATTATGCTCGTCTTCACCGCAAACCCCGAGGACTACACGAACCGCGGCAACATTATCACCCCACTGAAAGACCGCATCGATTCGCAGATTCTAACCCACTATCCGCGCTCGCTCGAAGAGGCCATCAGCATCACCGAGCAGGAAGCACATATTCAGCGCGACGGCCGTGAGGTACGCATCCCGTTCTTCTTCAAGGAGATCGTGGAGCAGATCGCCTTCGAAGCGCGCAAGAGCGAGTTTGTGGACCAGAAGTCCGGCGTGAGTGCCCGCCTGACCATTGCCGCGATGGAAAACCTCGTAAGCAACGCCGAGCGCCGTGCGATTCTCCTCAACGAAGACGTCATCGTGCCGCGCATCTGCGATCTGCCGCACGTTCTGCCGGGCATGACGGGCAAGATTGAATTGGTGTTTGAGGGAGAACAGGAAGGCTCGGTCAAGGTCAGTAAGGCTTTGGTCGGCAAAGCGGTGCGGGAGACCTTCAAGCGCTATTTCCCCGATCCGCTGCGTCGCCGGCCCGGCCGCCCCCAAGGCGGAGAAGGAACGCGCCAGACCTCCGACGACGGTGAGTACAGCAAGATTACGCAGTGGTTCGAAGCAGGCAACCGAATCGAGATCTCCGACGACATGCCCACCGAGGCATACTTCCGTGAGCTGGACAAAGTGAAAGGCTTGCGCGAGCTGACGCGCAAACACATGCCCAATCTCGATGAGCGTTATGAACTGCCTTCGGTCATGGAATTTGTCCTTGATGGCTTGCATCAGAATTCCAAGATCGCCAAGGACGAGGTGGATCACGTTACCTCCTACAAGGATCTGGTGGGGAGCATTTTCTCGGGTCCGGGAAGAGGGTTCGAGGAGGATTAGGATTGCGCTTCCGCTACTCCAAATGGACACCGCAGTCGCAGACGGATGAGCAGCGTCTGCAGCAGATGCTTTCGCTCTTCAGCTACCTCGTCGTGCAAACCAGTGGCGATGTCGAGGAAGCATTAGAGTGGCTCCGACAGCTTGCCGAGGAATACGGACTGTTCGACGAGAACATGACGATGGACGATCTGATCGACAGACTGAAGGAGATGGGCATCATCGAAGAAGTGAATGACGTTCCGACGCTTACCACCAAAGGAATCCAACGGATACGGCAGGATGCGCTACGCGAAATCTTCACGTCGCTGAAGAAATCTCCCGACGGCGCCCACGAGACCCCGTACACCGGAAGCGGCGTGGACCGGCTGAGCGAGACGAAGAAATTCACCTTCGGCGACCAGCCAACCAACATCGATCTGACGGCGACGCTTTCCAATGCGTTCCGTCGCGACGGTATTGACGACTTTACGCTCAAGGAAGAGGATCTCGAAGTTTACGAAACCGAGCATCAGACCTGCTGCGCCACTGTGCTGATGATCGACATCAGCCACAGCATGATTCTGTACGGTGAGGATCGGATCACGCCCGCCAAGCAGGTTGCGCTGGCGCTTGCCGAACTGATCATGACGCGCTATCCGAAGGATTATCTCGCTCTGGTCACCTTCGGGGATGATGCGCGGCTGGTGAGCATCAACGAGTTGCCGTTCCTGAACGTCGGCCCCTACCACACGAACACGCGCGCCGGGCTACAACTTGCACGGCAGCTTCTGCGCAAATGCGGCAACGCCAACAAACAGATTTTCATGGTGACAGACGGGAAACCTTCCGCGATCTTTACGGAAGGAGGCAAGCTGTACAAGAACTCCTTCGGCCTCGACCCGCGCATTGTGAACAAGACGCTCGATGAAGCTGTGGCGTGCCGCAGAGAGAAGATCCCCATCACCACGTTCATGGTTGCCCGCGATCCGTATCTCATCAACTTCGTCGAAGAACTCACCAAGGCAAACCAGGGTCGAGCGTACTACTCGTCGCTGAACACCCTCGGCGAGTATGTGTTTGTCGATTACATCCGGAACAGGCGGAAGAAGTTCACCTCGCGATAGGCGGCTCTGAGCCGCCGTGCATGGCCTTGACCTCCGCGGGGTCAAAGCGCACCAACTCCACCACCTGAGCTTTCTGACGAATAAACGCCGGTACGGCCAGGAGCGCCTCCTCCTTGGTGTCGGCTTCGAGGATCACGTAGCCCGTGTGATCGCCGGCTTTGCACCCCCAGTAGAAGTGCGTGAGATACCCTGCAGCGAGAACCTGCTGAAGAGTCTGCAAACACTCTTCGGAGGTGTGCGGGGATTCAATAAGATACCATTTCATAACGCGGCTCCTTCCCTTACGTTACCGTTTCGGTTTGCTGACGTTCTGTGCGGGCACGGGAGCGCTGTCGGCCATCATGCGCAACGTGCGGTTGAGTTGCGTCTTCAGAATGATGAGACCTTGATCCACCGTGCTCGGCTTATAGCCTAACTCCACTTCTGCTTTCAGGGTAATGAGGCCGCTCTTCAGCGGGCGGGGAGCGGGCTGCTTGAGCGCTGCCGTTTTGACGGGAGTGATGAGGGAGGGATCGAAATTGAAGACCTTCGCGAGTTTCAATGCAAACTCGAACCGGCTGACGATATCGCGTCCGGCAAGATGATAGATGCCGGTGCGTCCCATTTCGAATCCCTGAATCAGACCGTAGGCAAGGTCGTCCACCAACGTCGGGTTGCCGAACTGGTCGTCCACGACCGAGACCTGACGCCGTTTTTCCAGGTTCTCGATAAGCCAGAGGGCGAAGTTGGGTTTCACGCCGGGCGCGTACCCGTACAGCACCATCGTGCGGGCAATCAGATAGGGAATGCCGCTGCTGCGTAACGCGTTCTCGCTGGCGAGCTTGCTTTTGCCGTAATAGCTGAGCGGGTTGGGCCGATCGTCTTCGGTGTAAGGACCCGACTTCCCATCAAAAATGTAATCTGTCGAGAGGTGGATGACCATCGTGTTCTCTTTCTTCGCTGCTTCAATGATGTTCTCGACACCCTCGACGTTGACCTTCCAGCAGTGCTCCCGTTCGGTCTCACAGAGATCCACATTTGTCATCGCTGCGGCATTGATGATGACGTCGGGTTCGCACGCAGCAACGGCGTTTTTTACATCCTTCTTGTTTGTGATATCGACCGGTACGTAGTGTGCCCCCAGCACCTGTCGCAACGGTCGTTCCGCCTTCGAGGCGATCGTGAGTTGATATGCCCCACCGCGAACGATAATCTCGCAGAGCTTCTGCCCCAAGAGCCCGTTGCTGCCGATGACAAGGATGCGCTTATTGTTCATCTCGACTTCTCACCCCATCTGTGCATTCAGCGCAACCCTTCTTCAAGCGCAACCGCTGCGCTCGTCTTCTCGTCTCTGTACTTGACAATCACGGGGGCTGCGATGCACAATCCGTGTTCCTTTGCCCAGGCATCTGCCAGGGGCCTGTTCCCGGGAACGACGACGGCGTTCTCGGGAATGACAAGCGGGGTGTTGCCTTCTTTCTTGTAGATGGCGTGCTTCACGGTATCGTACACCCGCGTAGCGCCGGTGAGAATAACGCCTGCTGCCAGCACAGCGCCACGCCTCACGATTGTCCCTTCGTACACGCCACAGTTCCCTCCCACGAACACTTCGTCTTCGATGATAACGGGGAGTGCCCCCACCGGCTCCAGCACGCCGCCGATTTGCGATCCTGCACTGAGATGCACTCGCTTTCCTATTTGCGCGCACGAGCCGACGAGGACATGTGAATCCACCATCGTCCCTTCGTCCACGTACGCGCCGACGTTGATGTACATGGGCGGCATGCACACCACCCCCTTCGCAACGTACGCGCCATCGCGAATGGAAGAACCGCCGGGTACCAGTCGCACCCCATCCGCGAGCTGGAGGCTTTTCAACGGGTACGTGCTCTTGTCGAAGAACTTGAAATGACTGCTGAGCGAAACATCCTCCAGCTCGCCAAGCCTGAAGCCGAGCAGAATGCCCTTCTTCACCCAATCATTCACTCTCCATGCGCCGTTCATGTTCTCTGCGGCGCGAATTTCTCCCTTGTTCAAGAAGAATTTGAACTTACTGAAGACCTTCAACGCCCGGTCGGCATCGGCGCCGGTGAGCTTCTGGTCGTAGAGTCGTTCAATGTCGTTCCGGATCGTCATCATGGTTGGGCCTCATGGTCATGGCAAACAGGACAACAGCTACTGCACGAGTTGCAACTCGTGCAAACATTTCTCCAGCTTCGGCCGGGATGCTTCGGACAGGGGAACGAGAGGCAGCCGGTAGTTCTCCTCAATCCATCCCATCATGGCGAGTGCTGCTTTCACCGGTATCGGGTTGGACTCGATGAAGTTCACGTTCATGAGATGGAGAAGCTTGTAGTGCAGCTCGCGTGCCCTGTCATACTTTCCTTTCAAAGCAAAGCGGACGAGATCGGAGAAGAGCTTGGGCACTTCGTTGGCGACAACGGAGATGACGCCGTCCGCTCCGAGTGCAATCATCGGCAACGTCAGGTTGTCGTCACCGGACCACACACCGAAACCGGCAGGGCGGTGGTGGAGAATCTCCATAATCTGTCCGAAGTTCGCCGACGCTTCCTTCACGCCGACAACGTACTCGACTTCCTCCGCCAGGCGCAGCGCCGTTCCCGCCTCGATATTGGAGGATGTCCGCCCCGGCACATTGTAGATCACGATCGGCATCGCAACCGCTTCAGCAATGGTAGCAAAGTGACGGAAGATTCCTTCTTGTGTCGGCTTGTTGTAATACGGAGCGACACTGAGCACCGCGTCCGCGCCGCAGCTTTTCACTTGCTTTGCGAGTGCGACGGCCTTTGTGGTGGAGTTGCTGCTTGCCCCGCCTATCACCGGGACGCGACCGTTGACTTCTTCCACCACAATCTCGATCACGCGTGCTTGCTCGTCATCTGCAAGCGTCGCTCCTTCCCCCGTACTTCCCACGGGCACCAGCGCCTCGACCTTCCCCTTCAGTTGCATTGTGACAAGCTCGCGCAGCGCGGCCTCGTCAACGCTGCCATCGCCTTTGAAGGGCGTCACCAGTGCTGTGGCGGTACCGCGAAAGAGGAGTCGTCGTTTCATCGTATTCCTTTCAAGGAAGAATCACATCGTTCATCGTGAAGAAACCTCGTTTGCCCTTCAGCCACTCTGCTGCAACAACGGCGCCGAGGGCAAATCCGCGCCTGTTCTTCGCCGTGTGCACCAACTCGATGCTGTCGCACTCCGAGTCGAAGATCACCGCGTGCTTGCCTGTGACGTGTCCGACCCGCGTCGACGTTACATGCAAGCGGCTTGGGGCAATCTGCTCGTGCGAGGTTTCGGTGAGCAGTTCCTTCTTGCGTCGGTAGTGCTGAAGGATCAGCGCACCGAGCGACAGTGCTGTGCCGCTGGGGCTGTCGGCTTTCTTGGTATGATGGACTTCGCTGATTGCCACGTCATACTCCGAGTACTTCTCAAACAGGCGGGCGGCTTCGGCGACGATGTGAGAGAACAGGTTCACGCCAAGAGAGAAGTTGGGCGAATATAGGAAGCCGATCTTCTTCTCCTTGACCAACGTCTTCACATCCTCCAGTCGATCATACCACCCCGTTGTTCCCACGACAAGGTTCTTTCTGCATGCAGCAACAGCCTTGATGTTCTCGAACACGGCTGTCGGCGTGGAGAAGTCAATGCACACATCCACCTCACGCAAGGCATCGGCAGTGAGAGCGAGACCCCCGATGTTGTTTTCTGCGGTAAAGATTTTGAGAATCTTCACGCCGCGTTCTCGCGCAACGGATTCGACTTCCTTCCCCATTCTTCCGTACCCCACGAGTGCGATGTTCATGTCGGCTCCCTTCGTGCATGAACGACGCTTCGCAGTGTGTGCATGTTCGCTGCGCCGACCATCTCTGCCTTGGCTGCGGCGACGGCATTGGCGAACTGGGCGGAGGCAAGCACGTCGTGTGTCTTCACATACTGAAGATGGAACGCCGCGCCGAACACATCGCCGCAGCCGGTCGCGTCGCGTGAGCGCTCGACCGGCCGGCCGGGGATATCCTTGCGAACAACCGTCTTGTGATCGTTGTAGAACACCGTTGCTCCGCGCTCGCCGCGCGTGACAATCAGTCCCTTGATGGCCAGCGTGAGGAAATGACCGACCGTCTGTTCCTCGGTGAGCTTCTCCAGCGTAAGGCCGGCAATCTCCTCCTCGTTGAGCTGCACGGTGTCCGTCATGAACGCCCAGCGGCGCCAGTCGGAGACGGGGCGCCGGAAGCGTTCGTGGTTCTGGTGCACGCCGAGCGTGAGACTGTGATAATCAAAATGGATCGGGATGCGACGATCGCGCACAGCAAGCCGGATTTCATCCAGCGTGTTCACCGTAATATCGAATCCCGAAATCATGTTGATGAGCACGCCGTCAACATCCAGAAAGTTCTTGATGCGGGCAAACGGAATCGGCTTCGAGATGTCCTTCGAGCATTCCATGCGTGTTTGACTGTCTTGATAGAACAGATGAACGCTGTTCGTCGGCTCATCGAACGGATAGATACCCGAGAGATCCACCACGGGAAACGCTTGTGCGAGATGCTGCAGGAGCGGGTCGTAGTCGTTGCGGTTCACGCCGAACACAGGTACAACACGGTCCGACGCGTCGGCCAGCGCCGCGAGCGTCGCGACTGCATAGTAGATGCCGCCATAGCTTTGTACCTCTGGCCCATCGACGGGGTGAATCACATCGTGACAGAAGTGGCCGATGACGAGGAACTTCATGGTCGGCGTAGAGACGATTGATGTTGCGGGCAACTAGAACTTTGCCCCTTGTTTTCTGAACTCGATCAGCTTCTGCCGCAGTGATGGATCGTGCAGTGCAAGGATCTCGGCGGCAAGCACAGCGGCGTTCTTTGCTCCGGCACTTCCGATTGCCACCGTGGCAACGGGAATCCCTGCAGGCATCTGCACGATGGAATAGAGTGCATCAACGCCGTGCAACGGCGAGCCGTCTAACGGAACGCCGATTACCGGCAAGGTGGTGTGCGCGGCTGCCACACCGGGCAGGTGTGCGGCCATCCCTGCCGCTGCGATGATCAGCGAGAAGCCGTTCTTCTCGGCATCCCGGCAGAACTGCGACGTCTCCTCCGGGTTGCGATGGGCAGAGGAAACCTTCATTTCGAACGGGATGCCGAACTTCGTGAGATAGTCGGCGCAGCTTTGCATCACCTCTTCATCGGACTTGCTGCCGAGGAGGATTGCTACTCTTGCCATGCGTACTTCAGCGTTGTATGATTCGGACGAATTGCATTCTGAAATTGCGCAAATACCGCACAATTTGCAACACAGCCGGTGCCTGCTTCAGAACAAGGGACGCATCTCCAGCAACTTTTCGTCGTTCTGTGCATCTTTTCAGTTGAAAAGAGTCTTAGAACATATCGGGACTTCACGTGCCCTCAACCGATACTGTGACTGATGCACAACTTGTGGCGGCCGCAACCGCGGGAAATAACGGAGCGTTCGGACTTCTCTACGAACGATATCGCCACCACCTTCACGCATTTTGTCGCCGCATGGTTCGAGACGATTCGCTCGCGGATGACCTTGTTCAGGATACGTTTGTCAAGGCCCGGGCTTCGCTCGCGTCGCTGCATACCGCCGCGTCGGTCAGGGCGTGGCTGTTCCGTATCGCGCGCAACGAAGCTCTTATGAACCTGCGTGAGGAGCATGATGTCCTTCGGGCGAGTGATGAGCCGCTGGACGAGTCCACTCCTCTCGATGTCCTGATCAACATGGAACAGCGAGATGCCGTGCGACGACTCCTCGACATGCTACGACCACAGTACAGGGAAGTCTTGATCCTTCGAGAGTATGAAGAGATGAGTTATGAAGAGATCGCTGCAGTCACTGAGGCGTCGCTTCTCTCGGTCAAATCACGGATTTTCAAAGCGCGCAAGGCGCTCACAGCAAGACTCAAAGCGTTGTACGCGGAAAGGAAACGTGTATGAACTGCGAACACTATCAACTCATGATCAGTGAGTTCATGGACGACGAGCTGGCGTCAAAGGAAATGACTCCGCTCTTTGCGCACCTAGCCGAATGTGGGGCGTGTAGGGGAACTCTTCAGGAGTTTATCAACCTGCGTGCGGCATTGATGACGGCACAGGTGAAACCCATGGAGCGAGAGCAAGCAAGAGCAGCGCGGAAGAGGTCATTCAGCGACGCATCATCCAGGCTCAGCAGCATACTGCGGCGACGGGTCGAGGTTCCCGTCCCGACAATCGTCCTTGCAGCCGCAGCTATTCTAGCGGTACTCTCGTTCTTTACGGTATCGAGATTTGGGGCCGAAGACGTGCAGAGAACACCCAGGCGAGTCTACGTCATCAGCGAACCTGTTGAGACTCATGGATATTATTCCTCGCATTCACGTGGTGAACAGTAGGTGATACAAGAAAGGGCATCACTATGAGAAAGAACACTACGGTTGTGACGATGCTGGTGTGCATACTGGCATTTGCACAGAAGGGAAATGCGCAGCAAGCGGATACGACCAAATGGGCTATCGTGGACGAACCTCCCGCTGTCCTGAAGCGAGTAAACGCTGTCTATCCAAAGACGGCCGAGGATGAGAAAGCAGAAGGGATTGTATGGCTCAGCGTGTTGGTTGACGAACACGGGAAGGTTGGCAGAGTCGAGGTGTTGAAATCGCCGCGCAACGATCTTGCAGAGGCGGCAAAAGAAGCCGCAATGAAGTTCGAGTTCTCGCCCGGAAAGGACAAAGGTCAACCGGTCGCTGTGTGGGTAAGCATCCCGTTCAAATTCAAACTCCAGGAATCGGAAACGAAGCTTGAGTTCCCGGAAGGGTCGCTCACCCCGGATCAGATCGCCAGAGCCTTGAGCAGCCTCGGCATCTTTTTGCAGCCGTTTCGCTACACCCTCCCGTATGAACATCGCATCAGTCTTGCCATGGACGTGTATCGGAACGGAAAGAAGGAAGCGACATACGGCGGCACGTTCTTGCAACAAGCAAACGAGGCTTCGTTGGTGCTCACCCTCCGAAATGACAATGGAAAACTTACCGTTGCAGTCAGTAATGCCAACACAAGCCGAACCTTTCCGGCGATCGATCTCGGTTCACAGAAGGCGGTCCTCTACCAAAACCTCGAAGATGTTCACCTGGCCATGAACAAGAAGACCGCGTTCTATATCTTTGCGGCCAACCGTGATGCAATCGAAAGCATCAAAGGCGGAGGCGCCGAAGCCTACATCAAGAAGTATCCGCTGGTATTGGTGGTGAGCGCCGAGTTAAAACCGAAGGAGGGGAAGTAGTGTTCTACACCTTTGCCGTGTAGGGGAAGTTCTGCGCCTCGCACATGCGCCACAGTGCCTGGCACGCGAAACGGTTCTCGTAGAGCGCTCGACCGATGATCACCGAGTCCACACCGTAGCGCTCGAGTTCCTGCACCTTCAGCAAGTCCTCCAGTCCGCGAATCCCGCCGGCCGAGGTGATACGCATGCCTGTCGCTTCGGCAAGTTGTCGTAACGCGTCGAGATTGACGCCGCCGAAGTTCCGGTGCAGCGTGATGTCCGTGTATACGAGCCTGCGGAAGCCGAGCGCTTTTGCGTTCAGCGCCACGGAAAGCGGGGTGAGGCCCGACGTTTCTTGCCAGCCATGAATCGCAGCAAGGCCGTCAATGGCATCAATACCCACGACGACTTTGTTCGGTCCGAATTTGTCCAAACACTTCTTCGCATCATCGGGGTTCTCGATCATCATCGTGCTGATGAGAACACGATAGACGCCCAGCTCGAAAGCCTTGCACACATCATCGAACGTGCGCAGCCCGCCGCCTAACTCGATCGGGATATCGACGGCGTTGACCATCTGCTTGATCATCTCATGGTTCATCGGCTTGCCGCAGAGCGCGCCGTCAACGTCGGTCACGTGGAGCGACTTCGCGTTCTCGGTACGCCAGAGCTTCACCATGTGGATGGGATCGTCGGAATAGAGTGTGTCGGCGGGACTCACAACGGTTCGCACACAATGCTCGCCGCGCACTTCTATTGCGGGGATTATCAACAGCATGATTCTCGTCTCCTCGGGAAGAAAGTCAGGAAAACGCGGGTAAGTTGCAAGGCGCAACCTCCCTGCGCAACGTCTTCTCTCTTTCTTTTCTACCCCCAATTCACTAAACTGTCATACGCTTCGATCAATCTCTCACAAGTACTTCACCACAATCCCGATGTTGAGAAGACTCTCCCTCTTGACGGCTTGCTGCATGGTCTTGTCCTCGGCAAGCCTTACGGCCAACCCCAAACTTGTTGTCGTCATCAGTATCGATCAGTTTCGGTACGATTACCTCGTACGTTTTCGCCCCCATTTTGGTAACGGGGGCTTCAAGGTGTTCTTGGACAACGGCGCCAACTTCGTCAACGCGAGTTTCAAGCACGCCATCAACGCCACGGGTCCGGGACATGCAGCGATGCTGAGCGGGACGTACGGCAACGCCAACGGCATTATTGCAAACGACTGGTACGATCGGGCACGCAACGAGTGGGTGTACTGCGTTGAGGACCGGACGGTATCCTTGCTTGGTTCCAAGGGCGAAGGGCGTTCACCGCGCAACTTCATCGGTTCGACGCTCGGTGATGAGATGCGGCTGAAGTACGGATTCCGGTCGAAGGTCGTTGCCATATCGAACAAGGACCGGGCCGCCATTCTCATGGGCGGCAAGATGCCGAACGCCGCGTTCTGGATGCAGGATTCGGTGTTCGTTTCTTCCACCTACTACATGAACGATCTGCCGGAGTGGGTGAAGAGGTTCAACCGTTCTGGGCTGATCGCCTCGTATTTCAAGAAGGTGTGGACCAAGAGTCTTCCTCCGTCGGCGTATGAGGGGTTGGATGACGATGACGTTCCCTACGAAGCTGACAACGACGGCTCGGGTCGAACGTTCCCACACAGGATTGTTGGGTTGGATTCCTCCCGGATCACTCCTTCGTACTATTGGTCGCTTGCACGGAGTCCGTTCAGCGCCGAGATCCTGAGCGCGTTTGCCAAACAGGCAGTTGAGGCGGAGCAGCTCGGGCAGCGCGGTCTTCCCGACCTGTTGTGTGTGAGTTTTTCGGGGATGGATATTGTCGGCCATGCATACGGTCCTCACAGCCACGAGGTCATGGATATGGTGGTAAGGATGGACGGCGTGCTTGCCGACTTCCTTTCTTTCCTCAATACACGGCTTGGGCTGGACAACTGTCTATTGGTGCTGACGTCCGACCACGGCGTTATGCCCATTGTAGGATACCTCCAACGCCATTTTCCTGCGGCGGATGCGGGCAGGGTATCGGTTGACTCGTTGTGGAAGGTCTGCTTTACCGTGCTGGAGCGACGGTTCGGCTTGCCAAAGGAAGACGCCCGCTGGATTGACGCGATCGTGGGAAACAATATTCATCTCCGAACGCACACACTGCAGCAGCCCAACATCCCGCCCCGAGAGCGTGTCGCGGCCGAGCTTGCCGACTCGTTGCGTCGTTTCTATCCCATCGCCGCCGCGTACACCGGCGCACAGCTTCTGACAATGCAGCCCACAACGCCGATCGAAGCAAAGATGAAGCGCAGTTTTCACCCGCTGCGCAGCGGCGATGTGATGTACGCGTTGAAGCCCTACTGGACGGAAGGCGACTCTCCCTGCGGCACATCGCACGGCGAACCGTACGAGTACGATGCGCACGTGCCGCTCATCATCGTTGGCGAGGGCGTACGCAAGGGAAGGTATGCGACGGAGGCAAGCCCCGTTGATCTTGCCCCCACGCTTTCGGTGTTGCTCGGTGTCGAGTTCCCTGCAGGACGCGATGGTCGCGTGCTGGCGGAGGCGCTGCGATGAACCTTTGGCGCACGACCGAAGGCAGTACAGGCCGGCTCATTCAACTGTGCATCGGATATTTTGTTTTCTACGTCATCACCGGCGTCAGCGTGAAGTACTTCACGGGAAGCCCGGCGCTGGGCTATCCCGGCATGAAAGAGATCGAGTACCTCGTGTACAGTACCATTGGCGGATCGCTCGTTGCACTGTCGGTTGCTCTGGCATTGCGCTGGTACCGCATTAAGTCCAACAGAAGAATCGTGTGGGGACGGTTCAGCATTCCATCGGAAATTCTCTACATCATTCCTTCGGGCGTCTGTACCGCCGTCGTCATTCCCACGACCACGATGATGTACCTGTTGCCCATTTCGGTGATGGTGGCCATGGTGATCATGCGCGCCAGCATCATTATCATCAGTCGGCTGGTGGACGCAGTGCAGATTGCTCAGGGCATTCTGACCAAGCGGGTCTATGCAGAAGAGAATTGGGCCGTGGTGTTTGCACTGTTTGCAGCCGGCGTGAACATCTTCTGGACGGGACCGGGCGACTTCGAATTCGTCAACTCGTTCGCGGCGATGACGATCCTCGGCAGTTACATCGTTGCCTACGCCATCCGCATCTACATCATGAATTACTATAAGAACACACGCGGTAAAGGTGTGAAGTTAGATAACCAGGGCTTCTTCGCGATCGAACAGATTGCTGCCTCTGCCACGATGCTTGCGACCGGATACGTGCTCTTCCATTCGACCGAGTGGTTCACCTCGGCGAACGTGTATCTTGTGCAGTTCCGCGACAGCATTGCCGCACCGCGTCCGCAGTGGGGCTGGGCTGTGGTTGCAGGGTTTGCCTACGGCATGGTAGCGTTCTTCTCCGTTTTCATTTTCATGTTCAAAGGACGGACGGCAACATTCGCCGGATTAGTGAACCGGCTGACGTCGCTTGTTGCGGGAACTGCTGCAACGCTCACCTCCTACTTCCTGTTCAGCGGAAGGTTCCCGAAGATGCAGGACTGGCTTTCGCTGGTCTTTATTCTCATCGCCGTCGGATTCCTGACGCGCGCCGAGCGGAAGCGGATGCAGGAACTGGTGCGCGAGCATGAAATTGTGGGAAAGAGTGGAGCGTAGGTTGTACTTCGAGGGACAGGTGTATGGCTAACCGCCCAGAGGTTTCACTCACTGCATTATCGCCCGCTTTCCTCAAAGCCCGCACCCCCATCCTTCTTACACTCGGTGCGATGTACGCATCGTACTACACGGGCAGGTTCAATCTTCTTTCTGTTGCCAACAAAACGCTGACGAGCGAATTCGGCTGGCGTGCGGATGAGTGGGGACTCATCATCAACGCAACGCTGTGGGCATACGCGGCGGGACAAATCATCAACGGCATCCGCGTCGACCGTGTTGGCGGCAGAAGGATGATGCTGATGGGCGCGATCGGCATTATTGCGATCAATGTGCTGCTGGGGTTCGGTATCTTTGTGCGAACGCTCTCCTACTTTGTTGTGATGGGAGTGCTGCTCGGATTCTTTCAGGCGCACGGCGCGCCGTCGCTCGTGAAAGTGTGTGCGAATTGGCTGCGCATGAATGAGCGAGGAACCTTCACCGGCATCTTCGGCCTCATCATTCAAGTCGGCAGATGGGCTATTCTCCTCGGCGGCGGATGGCTTGTGGCAAACGCGCCGTGGCCGTGGTTGTTCTGGGCTCCGGCGCTGCTCATTGCCGGGGTTGCTGCGCTGTTCATGCGTATCGTCAAAGATAACCCCGAGGACATCGGTTTGCCTCCGCCAGAAAACGAAGAAGGTATGGAAGACCTTACACCCTTGCGCGTCGGCCAGATCGTCCGCAAGATCGCCACGAACAAATTCGTATGGATGATTGCTGCCGCCTATTTCTGCACGGGCGTCATCCGCTGGGGCGTGGATTCGTGGTACATCCGCTATCTTCAAGAAACGTACAGCATGCGGACGGATTCGTTTACGTACGTGGTGAGTGCGTTCTTCATTCCCATTTCGGCCGTTGCCGGATCGTTCCTGGCAGGCTTGCTTTCCGATCGAGTGTTCGGTGCCCGGCGCGGGCCTGTGGCCGCGCTGATGTACTTCATGAGCTTCGTGATGCTTCTTCTCTTCCTGCACTTTCCGGGGCCGATGCTCTCGGTCATCTTCCTCATCATCCTTCAGATGTTCATCAACGGACCACACTCGCTCTTGGGCGGTGCGGCAGCTATTGATTTCGGCGGACGCAAAGCGGCGGGCTTCGCCACGGGACTCATCGACGCGTGCCAGTACCTTGGCGGCGGACTGTTTGCAGGTTCCATCATCGGGGCGCTGATGCAAAGCTACGGCACCGTTCCCGGCACCGACAACATCACGCCCGAGGGTTGGCGCGCATGGATTGTGGTGTTGATGGGTTTTACGCTGATAGGCGGCGTGTTGATGTCGCTCTTGTGGAATACGAAGCCGGAAAGAGGGCGACCATAGCTCCACGCAAGCAGGACTCGTGGGCAACAGACGACGAACGGCGCTGTTGACACTCGGCGTCGGTGTGTGGCCAACTATTTCCCGCAGTTCACCTCCTGTTGCCAACGTCATCTGAGCAGAAGGGGTTTCTTTGCAGCAACGAATGTCACCTCATAGCCTCCGATGGGGAGATGAAGAATGTCCGCCACAAGGGATGAACAGCGTCATTTGCACATATGCCGTTAACTCGTTATCATTAGTCCGTGATTCTGAACTTTGCGGACAAGACCACTGAAGACATTTACGATGGCGTTGACTCCAGGGCAGCCCGTCGAATCCCGCAGGCAGTTTGGGCAGTGGCACTACGCAAGCTCGATATGTTGAATGCTGCATCAGATCTCCGAGATCTTCGAGTTCCACCGCAAATCGATTGGAAGCACTGAAAGGTAAATGGTGGGGCTACCATTCGATTCGGATCAACGATCAGTATCGGATTGTGTTCAGATGGATTGACGGCAACGCGAGAGATGTTCTGATAACGGACTATCATTGAAAGGATGAAAGCGATGATTCCCAAGAATCGGAAGCCAACCCATCCGGGGGAGATTCTGCTTGAAGAGTTCCTCAAGCCGATGGGGATGAGCCAGATGGAGCTTGCGAAGAAGATGGGTATCCCGATCCAGCGGGTGAACACACTGATCAATGGCAAGCGTGATATGACGGCAGAGACGGCCATTCTTCTGTCTCGTGTGTTGAAGACCTCGTCAGAGTTTTGGATGAACCTTCAAGTTGCGTATGACTTATTCGAAGCGCGTCGAGCAATGGACGCAGCCTGATACCGTGTCAATTGCTCCTGCCCGCCCGTTCTCTGACTTCCTCCGAAGATGCACCCCTGTTTGTTAGCTTGTACTTCTGCAGCACCCAATTCCGCATAACGGGCCTGTGGCTGCGCTGATGTACTTCATGAGCTTCGTGATGCTTCTTCTCTTGGGCGGTGCGGCGGCTATTGATTTCGGCGGACGGAAAGCGGCAGGCTTCGCCACGGGACTCATCGACGCGTGCCAGTACCTTGGCGGCGGACTGTTTGCAGGTTCCATCATCGGGGCGCTGATGCAAAGCTACGGCACCGTTCCCGGCACCGACAACATCACGCCCGAGGGTTGGCGCGCATGGATTGTGGTGTTGATGGGTTTTACGCTGATAGGCGGCGTGTTGATGTCGCTCTTGTGGAATACGAAGCCGGAAAGAGGGCGACCATAGCTCCACGCAAGCAGGACTCGTGACCGCGTGGTGGACGCGGGCACGAAGGACATGCGATCACACACACCGGCCTACTTCTTGGCTTTGAGCTCAACAAGTAGAAGTTCCAGTCGCTTCTTCCCGATATTCTCCGGCAAATGTTTCCCCGCGGGCGTCCATAAAGAAGAGCCTGCTTTCTGCGTGTTCTCTATGGTCTTCCCATCAGGCAACGTGAACTTGGTGTGAATGTCAGTTAAGAACACTGCAACAGCATCGGGATGCTCGTGCATCACAGACTTCTCGCCCGGACCGTAGCTGATCCGCAGAACCCGCACCTGGTCGTTCTCAAACTCAACCTTATAGTGCTTGGGATCGACTTTGATGGGATCTTGTGCAAAACTCTTTCCCGACAGAAGCATCACTCCGGACAGAACAGCGAGTATTGAAAGTATGTATTTCATAAAGCTACCTTCCTTAGGGTTGTTGAGAACGTGCTGATTGATGTGCGTGAAAGCTGATGTCCCTTACAGCGTTACTGCATCGGGCGGAGACTCACTTCGCGAATATACTGAGTTCCGATGTATGTCCGCATATCAAACCGTCTCGCCGCCACGTCCTGTTGTTTCTTTTCGTCCGTGGTCTTGTAATGTTTGGCCTGGATCGCTTTGGCTTTGTCCTCGTCTCCCTGATTGAAGTCGAGCGCTGCGCCGTAGTTCTTGTGGATGGTAACAATCGCTACATCCCAATCGCCCGCATCACGGGGCGCTTTTACCATCACGTTGAAGTCAACGATGAGTCCTTGCTTCTTTGACTCCTCGGATAGAGGAAGAAAGTTTGTCCGCAGGTACTTCATATACTCATCGAATTGTCCGGGCTTTGTCCGATAGAAGCTCACCTCACGGACATTTCCTTCGGTGTAGTGTTCCTGTGCATACAAGCCTGATGACAGCATTGTGCAACAGGCGATAGCGACAAAAAAGATGGAACGTTTCATTAGTTGAATTCTTTCATTGTAGGTTTGTGGATACTGAAGCACTGCACGTTGCAGCGCTATTTCTTTTCTGCTTCCTTAACTAATTCCTCGACAGTATATGGCCCGCCGGCATACGTATCGCTATGCGTGCCAATGTATTGCCGAAACTCCAACGATGCAGCCATACCGGTTGTCAGTCCCTTCTTCTTTGCAATCTCATCGGTCTTCTTGTCCATCTCCGCTTCTTTCGCGGGGTCCCCAACTTCGCTCATCGCGACGAAATCCCATGCGGCGCCATTCTGATGTACGTACCATTGAGCTGGGGGAGCGCCTGCCTCTTTTGCTACTGCCTCGCGCTCTGCCATCCATTTGAGGAATTGCTGATGCTTGCCTGCCGCGATGTTGTACATCGAGATCACGTACCGACCGGCTTTTTTGCCCTGCGCCGTTGCATCGGGATGGCTAAACGCCAACACGAATGCCAAGACACCGAACATTGTGAATGCACGTTTCATACTTGCCTCTTTGATTGTGTGAGATGCGTTGGCAAGTCACCCGAACGAATAGCAGGACGGTCAGATTCTCCTTGCCTGTGAAATACAGTTGATCAGTATTGTGGTCCGTCATCTCGGCTATGATGAGTCGGATATGATCTCCGAGCGAATAAGAGAACGCAGCAGCGCCCTGTTGTCCGACCAGCCAAGGTAATCGGCATCGACATATACCATTCTTGCGCAAAAAGATTCGTCGGGACGAACAGAATGTCGGGGTGAGAGTGCATGCGTCAGAAGCTCGATTGCATCTTCTTACTGATTCACCTGAATGTTGCCAGCTTGAATGGGAAGCAGGGGCAATCCCTGATCAGAACTGCATGATTGGATTGGGCATCCTACGGGGCCGGTGGGACAAAATGTAAGGAACGTTATCTCGTCCGGCGGAGCATTCGCTCCTTCGCCATTGTCTTTCACCCTGAACCAGCAAGGACTACCAATGGAATTCGGGAAGGCGTTAGATGCAGTGATTGTTCCTGACATCGTGGCCACATTCCCATTGACGGAAAGACAATCAATGGTGAACTGGAATCTTGTACCACTGTCCGTGCGGTTCAGCGTTCCCTGCCCTTGCACGGTGCCATTCGGGCGGGTGGTTGCATTGAATGCAAACACTCTATCCGTCCCGACAATCCTTCCCTGACCTGTTGCCGATGGTCCCGAGCCTTTTGCAAGGGAGCCAGCAGCTACCGTTGCTTCAGACGAGGCAGGACTTTCTCCTTTGTTGCATCCCGATATCAACACAAATGCCAATACCGTCATGAGATACGCTTGCGGTGCTTTCATGTGTAACTCCCTGTTCTTGATAATTTTTCTCGAATTACAACATCCGGCAGTTCCGGAGTGTTTACTTCCTCAGCTTCGTTCTCTCGGTGTAGATTTCATCCGAGTGACCGGAGAAGTATTTGTTCAGCGCCCGGTTGAACTGGCGGCGCGACGCTTCGTCTTTCCAGTATTCTTCAAACAGCTTCGTATCCATCTTCTCCGAAGCGTCAATGCTCGCCCAGTCTTTGTATTCCGTCACAATGACACGTCGTGGTTGTTGCTGCCGTAGAAATGCTGCATCACCCGCTGACTGAGGATGTTGGAATTCTTTTTTGTGACCTGCTCGTGGTACAGTTGCAGCAACGAGTCGCGTTCCGCTGCCCTTCCTCCCTCCGGCATTGTCATCTTCTGTGTTGTCGAGACAAAGATGTGGTCGGCGCTCTGTTCTTGTGCGGAAGCCGAACCGGCAGCGACAAGCACTCCAACGAATGCGAGCGCCAAAGCAAATGAAATCTGTTTCATTGTTTTCTCCTGAGTAATGATGGATCATGGTTGGCGAGTTGTGTGAAGCCGCTTTCATTTCTTTCCGGCTTTCAGCTCGACCAGAATAAGCTCGAACGGCTTGTCTCCGACGTTTTCGGGCAAGTGCTTTCCGGCGGGTGTCCACAAGCTCATCCCGGCTTTCTGTGTCACCGCCTGTGTTTTGCCGTCCGGCAATGTGAATTTGCCGTTCACATCGGTTAAAGCAACAGCAACGGCATTCGGGTGTCCGTGCATCACGGATTTCTCTCCGGGTCCGTAGCTGATTCTCAAGACACGCACCTGGTCGTTTTCAAACTCAACCTTGTAGTGCTTGGGATCGACTTTGACTGCATCCTGTGCAAGACTCTTGCTGTTGAAGAGAACTACGGTACAGAGAACAACGAGCGTTGCAACTATCTGTTTCATACGTACACTCCTTATTTGCTGTGATATGTTGATTTGTTGAACTACAGTGAGAAAGAACCATATCTTCGGCGTATGCCGCACGCTGGAAACGAAAGCCAGCGCACCGCACGGCTGGTGGAATACGCAATCTTCTCCTCCGAGAAATCCAACCGCAACGAACTGACTATTTTGATTCCACGTTTTGTATCGGCCCGTCAGAATTCCAGATGTCGCGGATGATTTGCCACTTGCCATCCTTCCGCCCATAGACTGTCACGTACTTGCCTCTGTCAACGGTCGCACCGGATTTGTCTGTTACCGTGAAAGTCCCCCACTCCCAGCCGAGATCACCGGAGACAGCCGCATCGGTCGTAGGGCCTGCAATGAGAGTTATTCCTGCTGCACGCGAGCCGGCGATGTCCTTCGTGAGGAATTCGCGAATCGCATCATGCCCACGCGCTGCAGGTGCATTGGGTGCGTTCACTACTGCATCTTCGGCGTAGAGAGCTACTACGCCATTGACATCCCCCGCATTGTAGGCTTTGAACCAGTTGGGGCTGATACTTCGGATGGCTGCTTCGTCCGCCGCACGAGTATCCGGCGTCTGTTTGCTGCAATGAAATGCCAGAAGTGCCAGGCAGCAAGCGGCAAAACTCGTTAAACTCCAGAAGCTCCTCATGGATCTATGTCCTTTCATGTTAAAGGGTGATTTGTAGAGATTGCCTGTGTCTATCTGCACGCACGGTTACTCTTCAGAGCTACTTCTTCTTCATGCTGTCCGTTGCTTTCTTTTCTTTCAACTCAATAACGATTGCTTTCATATCAGCCTTGCCGATGTTTTCCACGATGTGGGTTGTTGCATCAGCCCACCGTGCTGTGCCGGCTGGGAGTTCGACTTCAGTCGTTTTTCCGTCAGGCGTCGTGAACCTCACTTTCCCACCGGTCACAGCGTACACGATGTGGTTGGTGTGCGAGTGCATGCCCAGTTTCGCGCCGGGCTTTGCAGAAAATTCATACACACGAGCGTGATCGTTCTCCAGCAAGATCTTGTGCATATCCGGCGCGATTTTCACCGGATCTTGCGCCGATGCGAACGCGGCGGCAAACACCAGCGCCAAAAGAACAGTGAGCGGTTTCATGGTGGAACTCCTCTATGAAATGATGAATGTGTGGGTTAGGTCGAGAGCGGCGGTGAAGAGCTTCACCGATTGCCGGACGATAGCGTGAGCCACAAGAGGATTGAACAAACCCTGCACGAACGCACAAGGTTGGTGGCATGGTGGTGGTTTTGTGTGAGTAAGAACAGTTTCATCATCATTGTGCTCGTGCAGCACGGTGGGAACAATGACGGATGGCCGCGTTAAGGCCACTCAATGTATGGCGAAAGGTTCCGATTGTCAAGACAACAGAAAAATAAAAAGCGTGCCCCGCATTCTGCTAAGGTGCGGAAAGAACTACGATGAACCCGATTCGAATTCTACGTTCACAATCGAAATTCGTGGCCCTGAGATTGTCTCTCCCATAGCACCTTCGTCACTCTTTCCAACTCCTCTCCAAGCAGTTTCGGGTCGAGTGTTTTCTCCGGCATATTCTCGAAGACGGCGTAAGGAATCTTGAACCCCTTCACCGCAATGTGCGTTGGGTGGAGCGCCTCAAGCTTGTCCCAATCGTTGACCTTGTAATAAAACTCCATCTTCTCATCAGGAAGCGAGTGGTAGAGGATGGAGTCCTCCTCGCCTTTACGGGCGCGTCGTCGGTTCTTGCGCACGGATTCCTCGTAATCTACCCGAATGTACATCAGGCACGCCTTGCTGAGGATATCGTTGTGCAGGTAGCTGAGTGCTTCGGAGATGCCGTGTTCGCCGCCGCGCGCAAACTCAATCAGTGTTGTTGTTGTGTCGTGGTAGTTCGGGTTGCGGGCGAGTTTCTTCCTGTACTCAAGATTGATCCGCTCAATGTAGAGGTTCCAGATGAAATGGTCTTTGAACCAATACTTCTCGTCTGTCCAGATGCGCGGTTTGCCGTGCTTGCTCAGGATGTCGTCGATCTCGAAGGTCTCCCACACGTACACGAAATCGTCAAGCTCTTCGAAATCGCCGATGTGAAAGCGGCGCAGGCGCTCATCGGGATCCGTCTTCTTCAAGTAATCAATGACTTCGGACTTGCCTGCTGCGGGCCGACCGGTGATGATCAGGATGGGAAAGTTGTTGCTCATAGGTGTTTGCGATGGTACGATTAGTGAATAATGCGGATGCGGTCCTCGACGTCTCCAGCTATGGACCCTGCCTTCCTCGCTTCCTGCTCCACGGCCTGAAACACCGTGAGCCGGGAGTAGATGGGTTGCTGAATCTCCAGCCCGAAGTACTTCTTCGCCTGCGCAACCATGAAATCGCTTGCCGCGCAGATGTAGGTCCGATCCTCGTCCAGCGGTTTTCCATCAACGCTCATCTCCTGGACGCTCCACGTGCCGTCGGGCTGTTTCTGCACCGTCGCTCGTATGCCCGAGAAGAGCACGTCCTCGCCGGTGTTCAACGTGTGCAGCAGCACCTCTCGTAGTTGCTTGCCGCTTAGTTGAAACGTGGTAAGCACGTTGCGGAAGGGAAGAACTTCGAAGAGTTCTAATTTGGTAAGTGGCCCCGCGGCAACATTGGCGCGGATACCGCCGGCGTTCATGAAGGCCACCTGGGCATGGGCCGCCCGGCGTTGTGCGTCGGTGATGAAGTGACCGACGTTGCTTTCCCCTCTCGATCGGATCCAATCCACTTCCAGGCGCGCAATGACGGTGCTATACTCTTTCTCGATCTCCGCCTGCATCGAGTCAACAAACGCTGCAAGGGAAGTCTGCGGGCGCCTCGTGTTCGCCCACAACGGCAGAAGCTTGCCGCTGTGCCGGATGACCCTATCGTTCTCAACCGTGATCTCCAGCTCGCCAAGATTCTCGCACCGTGTGCCTGCCTGGACGATGATGACATCGTTGACCAGTTTGGGTGTTGTCAGCCGCGTGTGCGAGTGCCCGCCGACGATCACGTCAAGCCCGCGAACGTTTGCCGCAAGCGCCGAGTCTTCAGCAACCCCTTGATGTGTGATGGCGATGATGAGATCGGTCGCCGGATCGATCTTTTCGACAATCCGCCGGGCAGTTTCCACGGGTGAAAGCACCCTGATGCCGACGAGGTTGTTGGGGTTCACCAACCCGTACAGTCCCTGCGTCATCAGCCCGAACACCCCGATGCGAAGCCCGCCCCGGTTCAGTATCACATAGTCACGATTGTTAACGGGGAACCCCCCGTTCGTGTTGACAAGGTTGGCAGAGAGCGTGGGAAACTTCGCGATCTTCGTCAACTTCATAAGATTCTCCTGAGAGATGTCGAAGTCGTGATTGCCGATTGCCCAGGCATCGTAGCCGATCCTGTTCATCATCTCGAAAAGCGCGCCACCCTCGGCGCCGTTGTACAGGTGGTCGGAAATCGGCGAACCCGTCATAACGTCGCCGGCGTCCAACAGCAACACTGTGGACTTCACCTTGCGGATGCTGTCCACGGTGAACTCCAATTCTTTGAACCCACCCACCAAGGGCTTGGGTGATTCCTTCCGCCACGTCGCTTCGTGCGGCATGAACGCAGCGTGCATATCATTGGTGTGAAGAATGGTAAGCGTCCTTGGCTGTGCTGCAACACCTGCACTGATAAGGATGAAAATGACTATTGGAAGCAGCCGTTTTCCGGTAAGCAGGAACATGATCCCCTCGTGTTGGTGATACCGTTCGTTGTCGTACGCCTGCGCGGCGATGAGTGTTCAAAATCTACAAAGAAAACGAAACGGATGGTAGCAGGATACACTTTCATAGTCGAAATCTGCTTGTGTGCTCGAGGTGTGCAAATCGATATTGGAATTGTACCTGTCATTCTCTATATTGTTGCCGCTTCGGGCGGATGGTGTAGCGCTTGAAGCGTTTTTTTTCTGATGGAATCAAGGGTTTTCAGGAGATAAGGATTTGTCAACGGCACGCAGAGAAGATATCCGCAACATCGCGATCATCGCGCACGTTGATCACGGCAAGACGACGCTCGTCGATCACATGCTGCGCCAGACGGGTGCATTCCGCGCACATGAGCAGGTCGTGACGCGTGTGATGGACTCGAATGATCTGGAGAAGGAACGAGGCATTACCATCCTCGCCAAGAATACCGCCATCACCTACCAGGGGACGAAGATCAACATCGTCGATACGCCGGGGCATGCCGATTTTAGCGGCGAGGTGGAACGCACGCTCACCATGGTGAACGGCGTGCTGCTGCTTGTGGATGCGGCGGAAGGACCGCTGCCCGGCACCAAGTTCGTCCTCAAGAAATCACTCGACCTGAACCTCAAGCCCGTAGTCGTCATCAACAAGATTGACCGCAAGGATGCGCGGCCACACGACGTGCTGGACATGGTGTTTGAGCTGTTCCTCTCGCTCGGCGCAACGAGCGAACAGCTCGATTTCCCGACGGTCTATGCGATCGCAAAACAGGGCATCGCCCGACGCGAGCTTGACGATCCGAGTACGACGCTGGAACCGCTGTTCGAGGCAATCCTCCGCAGCGTGCCGCCGCCAACCGGCGACGTGGCCGCGCCGTTTCAGATGTTGGTCACCACGATCGATTACAACGATTACTTAGGACGCCTCGGCATCGGACGCATCCATCGCGGCACCATCCGTCTCGGCTCGCCGATGAAGGTCATCCACCGCGAGGGGACGATGGAAGAGGCCCGCGTCACGAAGATCTACACCTTCGAGGGCTTGAAGCGGATCGAAGTCGGGCAGGCCAGCGCAGGCGACGTGATAGCTCTTGCAGGAATGGAGGATGTCGATATCGGCGAGACGATTGCCGACGCATCGGACCCGACACCTCTTCCGTTCGTTGCCATCGAGGAGCCGACCCTCTCCATGCACTTCCTTGTCAACACCTCGCCGTTTGCGGGGCAGGAGGGGAAGTACGTCACAACACGTAACCTTGCCGAGCGGCTCACACGCGAGCTGCGCTCGAACGTCAGTCTCCGCATCGAACTCACCGACTCTCCCGATGCATTCAAGGTGAGTGGGCGAGGCGAGTTGCATCTGGCGATCCTGATTGAGAACATGCGACGGGAAGGATATGAACTGCAAGTCTCCCGACCCGAAGTCATCGTCAAGCGCATTGACGACGTGCCGGCGGAGCCGATCGAACATGTGATCATCGATGTGCCGGAAGAGTATGTCGGTGCCGTGATCGAGAATCTTGGACGCAGAAAGGGAGAAATGAGGAACATGATTGCCACGAACGGCAACGTGCGTCTGGAATTCTACGTGCCTGCGCGCGGCCTCATCGGTTTCCGCGGCGAGTTCATGACGCACACGAAAGGCGAAGGGATTCTGCACCATAATGTTGCAGGCTACGAGCCGTTCAAAGGCGAGATGGCACACAGGACGAAGGGGGCGCTGGTGGCAATGGAAACCGGTGTCGCCACGGCCTATGCCATGTGGAAGCTTGCCGAGCGTGCGACATTCTTTATCGAGCCGGGCACGCGTGTGTATACCGGCATGGTGGTCGGCGAAAACGCACGCGAGCAAGATATGCTGGTCAACGTGTGCAAGACCAAACAGTTGACCAACATGCGCGCGTCGGGCGCGGATGAAGCAATCCGGCTTGAGCCGCCGCGCCTGTTGACGCTCGAACAAGCGATCGAATGGATCGGCGATGACGAGTACGTGGAGGTGACGCCGCAAAGCATTCGCATCAGAAAAAAGTACCTCGACGCCAACGAGCGGAATCGGATGGTGAAAAGGAAAGCCGCGGCGTTGGTCGCGGACGAGAAAGGCTGACGAGCACGGCTGGGACGGACGATTCGAAGGGTGTCACATGCGCACTTCATTTAACCATTTGGTAGGAGACATCATCACAGTGGCTACGAAACGGATCGGTGAAAAGCAGATCGACGCCACCATCACGGCGTTGCAGGAACTGGCCTACAACCTCTGGTGGTCATGGAATCCCTCCGCACAACGCATTTTCCAGGAACTCTCTCCCTTCTTCTGGGAACACAGTAACCACAACCCCGTGGAAGTCATGAACTGGATTTCCGGATCGGAGTTGCGCGGCCGCTTGCAGGACCCTCTCTTCTTCGAGCACGTGACCGACGTGTGCAAGAAGTTCCGCGAGTATATGAGCCGTAAGCCGACCTGGGCCTCGAAGCATGTTCAACAATTGAAGAATGCCCCGGTGGCCTACTTCAGTGCGGAGTTTGGCTTGCATGAAAGCCTGCGCATTTACTCCGGCGGTCTCGGCATTCTTTCCGGCGACCACGCTAAAAGCGCGAGCGACCTCGGCCTGCCGTTTGTCGGTGTGAGCCTGTTCTACCGTCAGGGATACTTCAATCAACAAATCTCTCAGGACGGATGGCAACAGGAGCTGTATCCCGTGTACGATCCGATGAAGCTGCCGCTCCGCTTGGTGCGGGACAGGAAAGGGAACCCGGTCATCAGCGAAGTACAAATCGGTACGACGGCCGTTGCGTTCCGCGCGTGGGAGGTTCATGTCGGGCGCGTCAGTGTCTATTTGCTGGACACCGATTTGCCGCAGAACGACGACCGTTCACGCGAGATCACGGCGCATGTGTATGGCGGCGATCAGACGACCCGTATAGCGCAAGAGATTGTCTTAGGCATTGGGGGTGTTCGGCTGTTGCGTGCGCTCGGTATCACACCCTCGGTCTTCCATATGAACGAAGGACATTCGGCTTTCTTGACGCTCGAGTTGCTGCGCGAGCAGTTGGATGCCGGCAAGCCGCTGGAGAAAGCCGAAGCATTCGTCAAGCAACACTGCGTCTTCACCACACACACGCCCGTTCCCGCCGGGCACGACCGTTTCAGTCGCGACCTGATGAACGGCGCGCTGCAGAAATTCGTCGCGACGCTCGGGCTTTCCATCGATCACGTGATGGGCTACGGCCGCATTCGCCCCCAGGATATCAACGAGACATTTTGCATGACCGTGCTTGCCCTGAAAATGTCCCGCGATGCCAACGGCGTCAGTCAGTTGCATGGGAAGACGAGCGTCGAGATGTGGAAAGACTTGTACACGGGGTGGGACACGAAGGCCGACCCCATCGGCGCGGTGACCAACGGCGTGCACATCAACGGCTGGGCATCGCCCACTGCATCGCAGTGGTGGAGTCGTCAGTTGGGAGAACGGTGGCACGAACGCATGTGCGATGCGACGTTCTGGAAGAGAGCCGTCGATCCGAAGAAGATCTCCGATCAGGACCTCTGGGCGCTCCGTACAACGCTGCGCCGCGAGCTGATCGAGTTCGCACGCAAGAGGCTGCGCGAGCAGCATCTCCGTCACGGCGGCGATGGGCTTGGCGTGTACGAGAACATCCTCTCCCCTGAAGTGCTCACGATCGGCTTTGCGCGGCGCTTTGCCACCTACAAGCGCGCTCCGCTGTTTTTCCGTGACCTGAACTGGGCTATTCGGATGTTGAACAACAACGAACGTCCGGTGCAAATCATCTTTGCAGGCAAGGCGCATCCGCGCGACGATGCAGGCAAGCACTTCATCCAGGAAATCATCAATATGACGAAGCGGCTGGACATGTTCGGGAAAGTCGTCTTCATCGAGAACTACGACATCAACGTTGCACGCTATCTCGTTTCCGGTGCCGATGTGTGGCTCAACACCCCGCGCCGACCGATGGAAGCGTGCGGCACCAGCGGACAGAAGGTGTTGCTGCACGGCGGCCTGAATGTGAGCACGATGGATGGATGGTGGCGTGAAGCCTTCGACGGCAAGAACGGATGGAAGGTGGGAGAAGACGCAACCGCACCGACCGAGCATGAACAAGACGACAAGGATGCAGACTCTCTGCGGAAGGTATTGGAAACGGAAGTCATCCCCTTGTTCTACGATCGGGGAAGAGACGGCATCCCGCACGGCTGGCTCAAGCGCGTGCGCCACTCGATCGCTACGCTCATTCCACAGTACAACACCGACAGGATGGTGATCGAGTACACGGAAAAGTACTACGTGCCGAAAAAGAGATAGACTCTCCCCACGGGCTTCTCAAGGGCGCCCGCAGGCAAATCACGACAAGAAAAGCCCGCCGCAGATATGCTCCACGGCGGGCACATGTTCCTGACGTGCCGGACTGTTACTTCTTCTCCGGTTCTTTCTTCTCTTCTTCCTTCGGCTTGGCAG
>CAZIKE010000011.1:0-42885 GCA_964539775.1 uncultured Chitinophagales bacterium | reverse complement strand
ATCACCAGCAACCAGGTCACTGCACCAACAATGGCAAAGGCGAGGAAGTTGAAGATGACGGGAATGCCCGCAACCGTCGGATGCTGTATCCACGCCTCATACTGAAGTTGGTAGGAAGGATCGACAACGCCACCTGCCGCTGCAACCGCATCGGCAGCTTGATGGGCCGAGCGAAAGTCCACGGCAAGCCACGCGGGGATATGAACGCCGATGCCTTCGAAGAGCTGGTGGAAGTACGCCGCCCAGGCAATCGCCACGGCAACATTCCCGACCGCGTATTCAATGATCAAATCCCAACCGATGATCCACGCTACAAGTTCACCCAACGTTGCATACGAGTAGGTGTAGGCGCTCCCGGAAATGGGAACCAGCGCTGCGAACTCGGCATAGCACAGAGCACAAAAAACACAAGCAACTGCCGTGATGACGAAGGACAGAGCAACACCGGGACCCGCACCAAGATGGTCTGCACCACCCGCAGCAGCGGTGCCGATAACGGCGAAGATTCCCGTCCCGATGATTGCGCCAATCCCCAACGAGATGAGATCAACAGCTCCGAGAGCGCGCTTGAGATGGCCGGGTCCCCCCTCGCCCGAGAGGTCGGCATCGCGCTGTAACTGATCCAGCGACTTGGTGCGAAGAAGTGTAGACATACACTGGTGGCGTACTTGTGAGAGGTTGGTATCGAATACTCAGCCGTATGCAAAAAGACGATGCAATATAGAGCCATTCACGACAAGTCGCAAGACCTGCATGCAAGTTCTTTGACGAAAGAACCGAGAGTTGTGTCGGCCACTGGTTGCTTCACCTTATCATTTTGGTTATTTTCTTGCCGCCGAGTTATCACTATTCATGAGGGATGTTTGAAGAAAATTTCCGAACTGCTGTACCGACTTAAAGGCTGGGTGGAGAGTTTTGCCGCAAAGCCTTACGCCACATGGGCACTGTTCATCATCGCCTTTATTGAATCGTCGTTTTTCCCCATCCCCCCCGACGTATTGCTCATCGCTCTTGGCGTCGCACGGCCGAAGCGCGCATTCTGGTACGCTCTTGTGTGCACGGCCGGATCGGTCTCAGGCGCGTTTCTCGGCTACTACATCGGTTATGCCTTCTACGAAACGATCGGCTCCAGGATTGTGGACTTCTACGGCTTCCATGACACGTTTCAGTTGGTGTTAGATAAATATCAGGAGAACGCGTGGACGGCAATCATCATTGCGGGCTTTACGCCCATCCCCTACAAGGTGTTCACCATCGCGGCCGGGTTTAACGCAACCATTGACCTCATGACGCTTGCATTCGCTTCGCTGGTGGGGAGAGCTTCGCGGTTCTTCCTTGTGGGAGGACTTCTCTTTGTCTTTGGTCCAAAGATGCAGGAGTATCTGGATAAGTATCTTGAACGCTTGACGTTCGCCCTGGGTGTACTGTTCGTGTTGGGAATTCTCGCCGTCAAATATCTCTTGTCATAATATGCGGATTGGGCGACTCCATAACACACTGTCGGTTGTCTTTCTGCTCGCGTTAACGTTGCTGTGGCCCTTGCATTGCCTCGGCCACACGTTCGGCGAGCCTCTACCGCACACAAAAACCGTCCCCACGCAGATCTCTGAGCTGCATGAAGCCGCAGCGTTCTCTGTGGTCCTGATCGAGCGAGACACGAAGGCTGCGCCGGCTCCGCTCGCACTTGAGTTCCCATTACGAGATCGCTCGTCTTCTGAAAACCGGTTCGCGTTCCATGCCATCACCAAGCATCTTCTTCACGACCAGTTCCTCTTCTCCAGCTATCTCATCTACACCGAAACCACAAGTTCTCGTCTCTAAGCTCCTTTCATCGTCTTCAAACAACCGTTGCTCTCTTGCTTTGCACGGGAGCATCATCATTCCTGTTCTACCAAGAAGATTGAAAGGAGAAATCTCATGGAACCATTGCAGGCCAAGAGGACCGAGCATCAATCGGGAACCCGTGTGGCCATCGGCATCCTCGGATTTGTTATCGGGCTTACCGCCTTGCTGTTGGCTCTCAAGCTTCTGATTGGCTGATCGCTAACCGAAAACCGGGGTACGACGGCTCTCATCGTGTGTGCCCCGGCTTTCCGTGTGATCGAAGAAAATGATAGGAAGAGTGGGGGGATTTTCCTATATTTGATCCACGAAAACTGTGTGGAATCCCGCTCGCGCAACGCTATCCCCTGCTCAAGACTTCTTCGTCTTTGTAACCCCGTGTGATTCGTCCTCAGGCGGTGCCTCGAAGCAGTCAGCGCATGCAGGGAACACATTATGACCCATCAACCATCAACGTAGGAGATCTTCTTGATATGGAGACATTTACTTCCTTCTCACCGATCGTCGGTGCTGTAGGGCTTCTCGCTGCATTCGCCATCTACTTCTCGTTGAAACGGCAGCCTGCCGGTAATGAGCTGATGCAGAGTATTGCGGAGCAAATTCACGTCGGCGCCATGGCGTTCCTGAAACGCGAATACACTGTTCTCGCCTTCTTCATTGTTGTCGTAGCACTGCTTCTGGGGACGTTTCTCGCACCCGCGACGGCACTGGCGTTCATCAGTGGGGCCATCTGCTCGGTGCTGGCCGGGTTCTTCGGCATGCAGGCTGCTACGCGCGCCAACGTGCGGACTGCCGAAGCCGCGCGCAGTCAGGGACAGGGCGCGGCGCTCCTGACGGCATTCAACGGCGGGGCGGTGATGGGCGTGAGTGTTGCCAGTCTCGGCCTGATTGGGGTTGGCATCTTTTTCATGATTTATGGAAAACCCGAGACCGCAAACATCATCAACGGGTTTGCCATGGGGGCAAGCTCCATCGCGCTGTTTGCGCGCGTCGGCGGCGGCATTTACACAAAGGCGGCGGACGTTGGAGCAGACCTTGTCGGGAAGGTAGAAGCGAACATCCCCGAAGACGATCCGCGCAATCCCGGGGTCATCGCCGACAATGTAGGCGATAACGTCGGCGACGTTGCCGGCATGGGTGCCGACATCTTCGAGTCATACGTCGGTTCCATTGTCGCGACCATTGCCATCGGGGCAACATTGCTTCCCGAAGCCCTCACCCAGTTGAAAGCCTCGCCCGAAGTGGCCGACACCTCCATCAAAGCAATTCTAATGTCCATGCCCATTGTGCTTGCCGTGCTCGGATTGGTTGCATCATTCGTCGGCATAGCCTCAATGAAAGCGCTCAAGCAACTCTCCCCCGCCGCAGCACTGCGCTACTCGACGTTCATCGCTGCCATCCTGTTTCTTGTCGGTGCATACTGGCTCGTCACCGCCTACGACGTAAGCAATAACGTCTTCTGGGCTGTGTTCTTCGGGACTCTTTCTGGTATTCTCATCGGACTGATCACCGAGTATTACACCTCGATGGGACCCGTGAAGCGCATTTCACTGGCAAGCAAGACAGGCTCCGCGACGAACATCATCAGCGGACTGGCTGTCGGGTTGGAATCTACCGCGCTGCCTGTGCTGGCAATCTGCGTTGCAATTCTCGTCTCGAATGATGTTGCGGGGCTCTACGGCATTGGCATCGCGGCGGTCGGGATGCTGGCAACGGTCGGCATCACGATGTCGGTTGATGCGTACGGCCCGATTGCCGATAACGCCGGCGGCATTTCGGAAATGTCCGGGCTCGGTCCCGATGTCCGCAAGATCACCGATAGCCTCGATGCACTCGGCAATACAACAGCCGCCATTGGCAAAGGCTTCGCGATCGGTTCGGCAGCGCTTACCGCACTGGCACTGTTCGCTGCATACTCGCAGGCTGTTTCGTCCTCCATCGCTGCAAAAGTGTCACAGATGACTGCCGCGGGCATCGAGCCTGTGGGCGAGTGGAAACGCTATGCGACACTTCTTGCCGAAGGTGAGTCACCGTTGCAAATCGTTGTCACCAATCCACACGTCGTCATCGGCCTGTTCATCGGCGGTATCCTTCCGTTCTTTATCGCTGCACTCACGATGACTTCCGTCGGTCGAGCTGCCAGTAAGATGGTGGACGAGATCAGACGACAGTTCCGCGAGATTCCCGGATTGTTAGAAGGAACACCGGGGGCCAAACCCGATGCAGCACGCTGCGTGGACATTTCGACGGCGGCAGCCCTGCGCGAAATGGTGCTCCCCGGTATCACGGCAGTGATTGCGCCCGTCGCGGTTGGCTTCCTTCTCGGTCCTGCAGCACTCGGCGGTATGCTTGCAGGTGCAACCGTGACCGGCGTGCTGCTCGCCCTCATGATGGCAAATGCCGGCGGCGCCTGGGATAACGCCAAGAAGGCAATCGAGAAAGGTGAAGTTGCAGGCGAAAAGAAAGGCACCGACGCTCACAAAGCCGCCGTCGTCGGCGATACGGTCGGCGATCCGTTCAAGGACACCTCAGGCCCGGCGATGAACATTCTGATCAAACTAATGTCGGTCGTCTCGCTGGTGATTGCACCGCTGCTGGTATAAGAGATTCATTCAAGAACAAAGCATCCCGCCCGATGACAGTGAGTGTGTCGTACGGGCGGGATGTCTGCTTTCTCCATCGTCTCTCGACGCGTAATTTCCAACTTCAATACATCTCCCCTTTCGCATCCCGCGTCATCAGATCGTACGTAGATTGTTTCGCATCCTTTCCTTCGAAGAGCATCTTGTACACTTCGGCACAGATGGGAACTTCCACACCGACTTTCTTCGCCAGCGCGTTGGCCGATTTCGTCGTCTCGACTCCCTCGGCAACCATCACCATCTCGGAAAGGATCTCGTTCAACGTTCGGCCCTTTCCAATCTCCACACCAACATAACGGTTGCGACTGTGCCGGCTCATGCAGGTCACCATCAGGTCGCCGATGCCGGAGAGGCCTGCGAAGGTCTGTGCCTGCGCACCGAGCGCAACGCCCAGCCGCGTAATCTCTGCGATCCCGCGTGTCATTAGCGCAGCTTTCGTGTTGTCGCCTAAGTTGGCTCCGTCCACAATCCCCGCCGCGATCGCAATCACGTTCTTGAGCGAGCCGCCGAGTTCCACACCTTTGAGATCGGTGCTGGCGTAAACACGAAAGTACGGAGTCATGAACGTCTTCTGAACGAGCTGCGCAGTCTTCAGGTCGGTGGAAGCGGCAACGACCGTTGTAGGAATTCGTCGGCTCACCTCCTCTGCGTGACTCGGTCCCGACAACGTGGCGATGCGGCTGGCAGGAACCCCGCGCAGGACATCGTGCAGCACTTCGGACATTGTCATCAGCGTTCCCACTTCAATCCCTTTCGCCACATTCACGAGGGTAATTCTCTCGAAGGGAAGGTGATGCAAACGGCTCACCACGCTGCGGACGAACTGCGACGGCACGGCGGTGACGATCATCTCGCACTCTTGACTTGCCTCATCGAGATCGCTTGTAGCAACGATGTCTTCAGGAATCTTGATACCGGGCAGAAAGGACGGATTCTCACGCTGCGCCCGAATTACATCGGTGTATTCCTGCTTATGCGACCAGAGGGTAACGTCGTGATGGTTGTCGGCAAGAAGAATGGCCAGGGTGGTACCCCAACTCCCGGCGCCCAGGACGGCAATACGCATAGGTTAGACCAACGGAAAAACACCTCCGCCGGGATAACCGAACCCGGCGGAGCAACATTCACTGCAATCCGAATCTACGATCTGCTGAACAGGGGGATGCGACTGATACGGTTTTCCGTGCCTTTGAGCAGACGCTGGATGTTCGCACGATGAGTGTAGATCACCAGAAGCGAAATGGCGATGCTGAACCAGATGAGCGTACGGTAACTCGGTATTTCCGCCATGAAGAGATTCTCTCGCAGAAACATTGTGAGCGGGAACGATGAAGCTGCGCTCAACGAGCCGAGCGACACGTAGTGAGAAATCAGAAACACAATCAAGAACACGCCAAGCGACACGGCAACCTCGATCGGCGCAATGCCGATCAGCATGCCGCCGGCGGTTGCAATCCCCTTGCCCCCCTTGAAGCCTGCGAACAGCGTCCAGATATGACCCAGCATCGCAGCACAGCCTGCGATGATTTGCACGACGACATAGTCGTCGAACGGCGTCACATTCTCGAACGGCAACGCTCCGAACATCAGACGTGAGATCACCATCGTCGCGACCAAGCCTTTGGCCATATCACATAGAATGACAAAAAGCCCCGCTTTCCAGCCGAGCACGCGAATCACATTCGTGCCGCCGGCATTGCCACTGCCGTGTTGGCGAATGTCAATTCCTCTCATCACCCGCGCAACAATGATTGCCGTCGGGATCGAGCCAACCAGATAGCTCAGCACGGTTATGATAGCAATGGGTAGCATACGTTCCTGGGAGATGTTGATCTCTGTGTGGGTACCAATATAGAAAAACGCTTATGGACTTGCAAGAGCCGATTTCAGCAGCGTTTGGGCGATTTCCAAATCTTCTCTCGTTGTGATCTTGATGTTGTGGTACGATCCGACGACGATGGCCACAGGAAGGTGCAACCGTTCGACCAAGGATGCTTCGTCGGTGCCGCAGAAGCCGCTTCGCTGGGTCGCACGGTGAGCACGCATCAAGATGTCGTAGCGAAACCCCTGCGGCGTTTGCACGGCCCACAACTTCCGCCGATCGGGCGTGCGCGTGAAGAACCCTCCCTCGCCGACCTTGATCGTGTCCTTCACCGGTACGCCAACGACTGCCGCACCGTAGCGCCTCGCCTTCCGGATCACTTCCTCAACAATCTTGCGCGACACAAACGGACGAACAGCATCGTGGACGAGCACAACGTTTGGCTCCCGGTCAAACGAAAGCAGTCCGTTGCGCACGGAATCCTGGCGCTCCTTTCCACCGACCACCACATGCGACACCTTCCTGACCCGCGCACGGTGGAGAAGATGTTCCGTCCGGCGCACGTAACGTGCAGGCACGACAACGACAATCTCCTGGACGAAGGGCAAGCTGTCAAACACCTCGACCGTGTGCTGAAGGATCGGCTTGCCGCGGAGCCGCAAAAACTGTTTTGGCTCGGAGCCGCCCAGGCGGCGTCCCCTTCCGCCCGCAGCAATCACCACCCCAACGCTATTTTTCTTTCTTGCCAGAGTAATCAATTGTGAAACTGAATTCGGGAAATTCCTTCGGCAACTTCATGATGCTAAACACCATCACGCCGATCGAGAGGCGGTCCAACCACGAGGACAGAGGCCAGCCGAAGTGAAACGTAATGTTCTTATGCGGCAGTTCATACTTGAAGACGTGCAGCAACTCCGTGATCGAATCAAAGAGAGTTTGTCCGCTCATCTGGAAGCGGTAATGGTTCGGCGCGATCTTGGGAGGGATACCGGCACGCGGCGAGTAGAAGCTGACGTACGCAACCGACGGGTCGGGTGAACCGCCTTCTTCTTGCGGACGCCTGAAATACACGTCGATCTTATCCCCGGGGGCTTCGGCAAGGGCGAGGATCATTTCCAGAGGCGTATCGGTTTCTGCAATGGACTTTCGTTCCGGGGCGCGCTTCTTTGCGACCACAAGGCCAACCACAAGAAAGAACACCGTAGCTCCTGCCCACAACGCAAGTCCATACGGTCTCGTCATCGAAAGATAGAGAAAACACCCTACTAGAATGATGAAGAGGACGAACGTCCCGAACCGGGAGGTATGGTACTCGCGGATTTCCTTCGTGCCCTGAAAATACCTGTAGAACAAGAGGCTTCCCATGTTGATGCAAAAGCTGGCGACCAGGCTCAGGGCATACATCTCGGCAAGAGTCTTCTGTTTTCCTTCGGTCACCAGGATGATGAGCGAGAAAAAGATGGCACTCACCACGTGCACTCTGTACAGCGATTGCCGACGATTCGTTTGAATGATCCATGCGAAATCATACCGATGCGCAACACGCTCGATCAGTTCACTCGAAGCAACGTAGGCCGTGTTGACGGCCATCACCAGGGCAATGCTTGCAATTACGCCGACAAGAATACCAAAGGGCACACCGTTGATCAAGGCCGCATATTGCGTGATCAGATCCGTTTCATGTTGCGCAGCATCGAGACCCGACGACAACGCGAGTGCGGAGATCGTAGGGGTATAAATACCGACCGTGAGCGCCAGAAAGACATATGCCTTGCTGATCTCCCGCCAGGTCTTCACCAACCCAGCGGCCTGGATAACCGACTCGATGCCCGAATACGCGAGGATGCAGCCCGAGATGCTGATGATGACCAAGACAAAGCCACCGACAACGCCTTCCTGAGCGATATTCGCAACGGATTCGGTAAAGCTTTGACCGATCTTCGCCCACGATTCCGGCTGTGTCTCATAAAAGCCGGACGCCAGGAGGGTCAGCAACACTACCGCAACAACAGCGAACATCCCGAACGTAAAGCGTGCGTTTTCTTTGATCCCCAATATGTTCAGGCCGGCTATCCCCCAAACGATGGCGAGCTGGAAAAAGAGCTTGTGCCCCGCCGTCAGGGGAAGGAATGTAAGACCATTTTCGACGGCACTGACGGTCGAGATGCTTGCCGTCAGGATGTACACCACCAGAATGGAAGCAACAGCGATAAACGAGAGTGTGGGCCCCAGCACCAAGTAGGAGAATGAATACACCCCTCCCCCCTTGATCTTGTGGTGTTCGAGAATCTCCGCAATCTCCACCATCCGCGTTGAAAGGAAACGCATGAGAAGTGAAGTGATTGCAATGAAAGCAATCGCGTAATTGCCGATGAACCGATATGCTTCGCTGGGTGCGTAGAAGATGGAGGTCAGTTCGTCCATCAGCGTGATCACGGCGACCGACAGCCACGTCAGCCACCAGCGGCCATTGCTGAAGTACGAGAGAAGATTCTTCTTGCGGAACAGATAAACAAACGTGCCGACTACTGCAACGTTCACAAGAACCAGCAGCAGGGTTTTCATGCAGGACAAGCCGCGTTGTGAGACATCACAGGATAAGCATCGCGTCGCCGTAACTGTAGAAGCGCATCCCTTCCTTGATCGCCTTCTTGTACGCCCGCAGGATGAAGTCGCGTCCGGCAAATGCAGACACCAGCATCAGCAGCGTCGATTCGGGCATATGGAAGTTGGTGATCAAGTGATCAGTCACCTTCATCTCGTACGGCGGGTAGATGAACTTGTCCGTCCACCCCTTGTTGGATTTCAGATGACCGTCGGTCGTCACGCTTGATTCGACGGCACGGCATGTGCTCGTTCCCGCAATGAACACGCTCCCTCTGCTATCGATCGTCTTGTTGACGATCTGCGCCGTCTCTTCGGGAATCTCGTAGTATTCCGAATCCATCTTGTGCTTCGAGAGGTCTTCCACCTCGACGGGACGGAAAGAACCGAGACCCACGTGAAGCACGACCGGGACAATGCTAACGCCTTTTCTCTTGAGGGCCGTTATCACGCGCTTGGTAAAGTGCAGTCCCGCCGTGGGCGCGGCAACCGAGCCGGTGACCCGCGCAAAGATCGTCTGGTACGACTCCTTGTCCTTTTCCGTCGGTTCTCGCTTGATGTAATAGGGCAGCGGCATGCGTCCGATCCGCTCGATAATTTTGAACAGATCGCCTTCGGCGTTAAAGCGGACCGTGCGACCGCGCGAGGTGGTGTTATCGATGACCTCGCACCAAATCTTTCCGTCGTCGAAGTAAATCTTGTTGCCGATGCGCACTTTCCGCGCCGGGTCAACAATCACGTCCCAGATGTTCTCCTGCTTGCTCAGCTCACGCAGGAGAAACACTTCGATCCGTGCGTTCGTCTTCTCCTTGCGGCCGAACAGCCGCGCCGGGAAGACCTTCGTCTCATTGACCACAAGACAATCACCTTTCTTGAAGTATTGGGTGATTTCGTAGAAATGATCAAGGATTTTGATCGATTCATCCTTGCGATCAAGGACCATCAACCGCGAAGTATCACGCGGGTTGGCCGGATACTTCGCGATGAGGTTCCGCGGCAACGGATACCGAAAGTCCGATAATTTCATCGTATGAATGGTAGGATCTCCTTATGAATGTTAACGTTGCTTGTTACGCTTCGCAGCTCCATTCCGCCGCGGGAACGAGCTGCTCTTCCTGACTCTCACTGGCTTGACCTTCCCCTCCGATAGGGCGGCACGTGCCGCAGCCAGCCGCGCAATCGGCACGCGGAACGGCGAACAACTCACGTAGTCCAGCCCGATCTCATGACAGAACTCGACGCTTGACGGTTCGCCGCCATGTTCCCCGCAGATACCGATTTTCAATCCGGGACGCGCAGCCCGTCCTTTCTCTACCCCCATCTTCATGAGCTGGCCAACACCGACGCGGTCGAGCACTTCGAAGGGGTCCTTCTCATAAATCCCCCGCTCGACATACGGAGCGAGAAATCTTCCGGCGTCGTCACGACTCACGCCGAGTGTTGTCTGCGTCAGGTCGTTCGTGCCAAAGCTGAAGAACTCCGCCACGTGTGCGATTTCGTCGGCGGTGAGGGCACCGCGCGGCACTTCGATCATCGTGCCGACCAGATACTTGAGCTTCACGCCCTTCTCCTTCATGACCTCGTCGGCAACGCGGCGGATGATGGCCTCCTGATGCGCTAACTCTTTCACGTTGCCAACGAGAGGGATCATGATTTCCGGCATCACCATCATGCCGCGCATCTGTACGTTGGCTGCCGCTTCAAAGATGGCGCGCGATTGCATCTCCGTAATCTCCGGGAAGATGATACCCAACCGGCAGCCGCGGAAGCCCAGCATCGGATTGAACTCATGCAGGCTTGCCACGCGCTGGTGGACTTTCTCGTAGCTGATGCCCATCTGCCGGGCAAGCTCGCGCTGTGCAGCCTCTTCGTGCGGTACAAACTCGTGCAGCGGAGGGTCAATGGTTCTGATGGTAACGGGCTTTCCGTTCATTGCCTCGAAGATTCCTTCGAAGTCGGCCCGCTGCAACGGTAATAACTTGGCCAGTGCCCGTTTGCGTTCCTCCGCCGTGTCTGCAAGAATCATTTCGCGCATCGGGCCGATCTTTCCTTCGCCGAAGAACATGTGTTCGGTGCGGCACAGACCGATGCCCTCGGCGCCGAAGGCGACCGCGTTCAAGGCCTGGTCCGGCTGATCGGCATTCGTGCGCACTTTCAGTCGGCGATACTTATCCGCCCACTTCATCACCTGCTCGTACTCCTGATATACGGGAGCATTTTCGGGTGCGAGCGTTTTGTCAATCAACACCTGCAGCACTTCCGGCGCTCGTGTCGCGAGCTTTCCTTCGATCACTTCCCCCGTCGTGCCATCGATGGAAATCCAATCGCCCTCGCGAATCACTTTGCCGTTGACCGACATGGTGTGTGTGGAGTAGTCAATGGTCAGCGCTTGACAGCCCGCGACGCACACTTTGCCCATCTGTCGCGCAACCAGCGCTGCGTGCGAGGTCATGCCGCCACGCGCAGTGAGAATGCCCTCGGCAGCCTGCATCCCTTTGATGTCCTCGGGGGAGGTCTCGATGCGCGTGAGAATCACGTGCTCACCGCGCTGTGCCCATGCTTCTGCATCGGGAGCGTTGAAGACAACGCGTCCGGTGGCCGCACCCGGACCCGCATTCAGGCCCTTTGCTAACAAGCGGCCGTCCTTCACTGCGGCGGCTTTCTCATGCAGGTCAAACACAGGACGGAGAAGCTGATTGAGCTGGTCCGGCTCGATACGTTTCAATGCTTCCTTGTCGGTGATGAGTTTCTCCTTCACCATATCTACCGCAATCCTGATGGCGGCAAAGGCCGTTCGTTTCCCGACACGACACTGAAGCATGTAGAGCTTCCCTTGCTGAATCGTGAACTCGATGTCCATCATTTCACGATAGTGCTTCTCCAACTTCTTGCGGATGGCATCGAGCTGCCTGTAGATCTTCGGATGTGTTTCCGCAAGACGGGAGATGGGCAGCGGCGTGCGGATGCCGGCCACCACGTCCTCGCCTTGCGCGTTCATGAGGTACTCGCCGTAGAACACGTTCTCCCCTGTTGCCGGATCGCGCGTAAAGGCAACACCCGTTCCTGAATCTTCGCCCATGTTGCCGAAGACCATGGACTGGACGTTCACGGCCGTTCCCCACCATTCAGGGATGTCATACATCTTGCGATAGGCAATGGCACGCTCGTTCATCCAAGAGCCGAACACCGCGCCGATGGCACCCCACAACTGTTGCACCGGGTCTTGCGGGAAGTCGTGTCCTGTCCGTTCTTTGATGGCCTGCTTGAAGCGCGCGACCAGGTCTTTCATGTCCTCGGCGGTCAGCTCGGTGTCATGGTGCACTCCCTTCTCGTTTTTTTTCTGTTCGATGATGGCTTCGAACGGATCGATCTCGTCCTTGTGTTGCGGCTTCAAACCGAGCACCACATCGCCGTACATCTGCACGAAGCGGCGATAGGAATCGTACACGAAGCGTGGGTTGGCTGTCTTCTTGATCAGCCCTTCGGCCACCTCATCGTTCAGTCCAAGGTTCAGGATCGTGTCCATCATGCCGGGCATGGAGGCGCGGGCACCCGAGCGCACGGAGACGAGCAACGGATTGTTCACGTCGCCGAACTTCATGCCCATCATCTTTTCCACCTTCTTCAACGCCGCTGCGACTTCCGCTTTGAGCGTTCTGGGATACGTCTTCTTGTTTGCGTAGTAGTAGGTGCACACCTCCGTCGAGATGGTAAAACCGGCGGGCACGGGAAGCCCGATGTTCGTCATTTCGGCAAGGTTTGCACCCTTTCCGCCCAACAACGCCTTCATTGCGGCAGTGCCTTCGGCTTTGCCATTCCCAAAAACATAGACATACTTTTTCATGATGCTTTCTCTTCGTCTTTTTCTGTGATAGTGAGTGGTGACGTTTCGTTTACTGATCCGCTGTGGATACGACCGCAAGAACAAAATGCTCCAACAGATTCTTCGAACACGGGTTCTGAAAATCCGCCATTCGCTCGGGATGCCATTGCACGAGTTGAAGGAAGGGCTTCGACTCGCTTTCCGCCCACTCCAGTCCTTCGACGATCCCGTCCGGCGACGTTGCCGTTACCTTCAGTCCACCGCCGATGGCATCCACCGCCTGATGGTGCGCGGAATTGACTTCCGCCTTCGTGGTCTCGAGAATCCAGTGGAGTGTTGTGCCCTTCTCGATCGTGATCTTGTGCCGACGGTCTTTCCCGTCCTTCCTCTTTGCGTGCTCGCTGTATCCTGCGCTCTGGACGTCGGGGATTATCGAGCCGCCCATGGCGACGTTGAAGACCTGCATCCCGCGACAGATGCCGAGAATGGGCATGTTCGCCTTCAGCGCGTCCTGAATGATTCTGAACTCAAACTCATCCCGCTTCTCATTCACATCGTCCTTCTTGAGAAGCTTCATGTCATCCTCACGTCCATAGAATTTGGGGTGGATGTCGTGCCCGCCTGTCAGGATCAGTCCATCGCACTTCTTCAAGTCGCGGGCGTTCTTCGCCTCGGGTGACAGTGTGATGATCTCCGCGTCCTTCGCCACTTTGCGGAGCCACGAGACGTAGAAATCGAATTTCTTGTTGAGCGTATCCGTCAGGCCAATGTTCATACGTTTCCCCTTAAGGTTTGTGTGAGACGTGCGTGAAGAACATCCTCTTCCCCAAGAATCTCCACGGCAATCGTTATATAAAAAACACTCTGGCTATCGAACAACTGCTGGGCAGCACTCTTGTCTGCACGAAGACGGACGATGTCCTTCTCGGTCGTGATCACGGCATCGGCATGCATCGCTCTTGCTGTGAAGTCAATCGTCTGGAGGTCCACGTCGCCATAGCGATGATGGTCGGCGAAGCGCAGGTCGCCCACCACCGTGAAGCGATCCCTGTTCAGCCGTCGAACGAACGCCTCGTGGTTTCCGATCCCGCTGAAACTCACCAGCCGCATTCTACGGAGGGCATCAAGCGAAACCACTGCATCATCCGTTGCCCTTCGTGCTTCACAGATGCGGTAACGAAACCGCACAAACGGACCTTCAAAGAACTGGGACAGCCTCGCTTCGAGTTCGTCCGGCGATCCCTCATCGGCGTGAGAGAGCGCCACGATGCTCGCGCGTCGCAAACCGGAAAGCGATTCGCGCAGCCTCCCCGCAGGCAGCACTGCATCCCGTGTCACATCGTTCGTGCTATCAACGACAACGATATCGAGGTCTCGTTTCAACTGGCGATGCTGGAATCCATCATCAATCACAATGACCTCGGCACCAAGGCGGATAGCTTCCTGTGCAGCCTCCACTTTTCTTTCTCCCACGACAACAAGAGCGTCGCGAAACGCCAATGCCATCTGCATCGGCTCATCGCCCGCTTGCCGGGCATCAACACGAACACTCTGCCCATCCGAAACAACGACCACGCCCCTCGATCGCCGTTTGTATCCGCGACTCACGATGCCTACGCGTTTGCCCCGCTCCATCAGAAATCGGACGATATACTCGACCAGCGGCGTCTTGCCGGTCCCGCCGACGGTGAGGTTGCCCACCGAGATGACCGGAACAGGCAGCTCGTGTTGCTTCAGCACGCCCCAATCGAACAGCCTGTTGCGTCCGGACATGACGAGCGAGTACACCCATGCAAGCGGGAGGAGAGTTCTCATACACGACTATGTTCTCCTCTCTCGTTCATGCGCTACTTCGAAAGCTCCTTGAGTTGCTTCTCGACCTCGGCAAGCTTGTCCATGGCTTTGTACGTCGTATGCAGATTCTTCAACGAGATGAGAATGGCTTTCTTGTCTTCCTTCAGCCGCTGATAGTCGGCCGATGACGCATAGTCTGCATTGTTCTTTCGTCCGTCTGCGATGCGCTTGTCAATCACCGCAAGTCCTGCATAGAATGTTCTCTCCGCAGTCTGATCGCGATCCACCTTCATGTAAGCTCTGCCTAACTGACGATAAAACGTTCCGATGAACGGAGAGGTCGAAAACTTTTCGATCGCCTCTTTGCAGACCTTGATGACCGATGAAAACTCGTCGACGTTGAAGTACGCGACGCTCAAGTTGTAGTATTGCCGGTCGTAGGGATATGCCTCGGCACTTTTCTTTGCATACTTCAGGAATGTCCTGTCGTCGTGCAATGCGCTCGCAATCTCGCAGAGCCGCTCGTACGCATCGGCATCGGCGGCGCTGAGGGAGTCGAGCCGAAGGTAGTACTCCCGCGACGAGCGCAGCAACCCATTCCGCCGCTGACCCGCGTCGCTGCGCATGGCAAGGTCGTAGGTGAGCGAAGCAAGGTCCGCAACCGCGGCAACGTACGCACGGTCAAGTGTAAGGGCGCGCGTCAACAGCACCTGTGCGCTATCGAACTTTTGTTGAACGTAGAGCCTGTGGCCGGCCTGAAACAGGGCTTCCTTTGTCAGCGGAGGCTCCGTTTCCTTCTTGCTCACTTCAGGCGCAGGACCGCAGCCGATGCCGCCGGCAAGACACGCAAGAAGGAAAACTTGCCATACCCGAATATGCATTCTTTCGGTTCTCACCGTGCCAAGCAACGGATCGACTGGGACTTCCGTCCGCGTTGTTGTGTGAGAGCGGCGGGCTTGTGTCGTCATGATCCTTCAGAGCCAAGTTCGATAATCGCTTCGGCAACGCGTGCCGACGTTCCGGGGCCGCCGAGTTGTGTTTGGATGATGGCGAGATTCCTTCGCATTACGTCGGCATAGGCTTCGTCGGTCAACTGTCTCGTTGCTTCACGGACGAGGTTCTCCTCCACCATATCGTGCTGCACAAACTCCGGCACAACTTTTCTCCCGGCAACGATATTCACCAACCCGATGTAAGGAACGCCCACGAGCGCCTTTCCGATCAGGAACGTCAGGGACGATGTTTTGTACACCACCATCATCGGCGTGCCGAACCATCCCGTTTCCAGCGTCGCCGTGCCCGATGTAACAATCGCCGCATCGGCGTGCGCCATCAGATCGTACGTTGCATGCTCGATGAACCGGACGCGAGCATCACCGCCGGCGTACGGACGAAGAGCGGCAGCACCGAGATTCGGCGCCACGCCCACGGCGATCTGCACTCCCAATTCCACGTTCAGTCTCTGTGCGGCACGAAGCATTGTCGGAAAGATCATCTCGATCTCCTGTTGCCGGCTGCCGGGGAGCAACGCCAACAGTTTCTTTGCGGGATCGAACTCGTGCATACGAAAAAATTCTTCCCGCGTGCAGTTCGTGCCGATCCGTTCCGCAAGCGGGTGGCCGACGAACTCGACATCAATGCCCTCCCGCTCGTAGAGTTCCACCTCGAAGGGGAAGACCACTTTCATGCGATCCACGAGTGTGCGTATCTTCTTGACCCGTCCCTTGTGCCATGCCCACACCTGCGGGCTGATGTAGTACAACACCTTGATACTCCGGCGCTTGGCCTTTCGTGCAAAGCGGAGGTTGAAGCCCGGGTAGTCGATCAACACGACCACATCGGGCCGGCGCGCGTCCAGAAGTTTCTCGAGCGTCTGTTCCACCGCGTGCACCACGGCAAGATTCTTCACCACCTCCAGAAACCCCATGAACGAGAGCCGGGAGATGTGATGAACCAGTTCCATCCCTTCGTTCTTCATCCTGTCGCCGCCTACACCGTACACATCGAGGTCGGGCAATCGGCGTTTCAGCTCACGCACAACGCCAGCACCATGCAGGTCACCCGAGGCTTCACCCGCAATCATCAACACGCGTCGGACCATGCAGGTTCAGCTCCGCACCACAAAGAGCACCACTAACAGCAGCGTGACGATGCCGATCGCTTGCAGCGTCCGTGTTTCGGAAGCAAAGCCCTCGCTTGCACGCACATGTTTGGGTGCGGGGGTCGGTGCAACGTACGGTGTCAGGCGCGGCAGGAACCGCCGCACGCTGCGACGATAGTGTTCGTAGTCCGCACCGAACCGCCCGGCAAGATACTCTTCCTCCTTTGTTACGATCAAATAATACTGAAGGAAGAACCAGGCACACGCGCCGATGAGCAGCCACGGAAACAAGGCCATGGACATCACGCCGACGCCCGCATAGAGCACCATGTTGCCGAGATACAGCGGGTTGCGGACGTAGGCAAACGGACCGTTGGTGATCAGGTACGTTCCCCCCACTGTTCCTGTCGTTCGTGTTTCACTCCCGGCAATGGAAACCCCCCAGAAACGGATTGCCTCGCCAAGCAGGACAATCGCAAAGCCAATGAGCAAACTCGTGAGCGTGGGTTGAGCGAAGATGATCATAGCAACCAGGAAGGGGATGGGCGTGTAGCTACGATACTTGAAGGCCAACCGACGTATGTCTTTGTCATCGTGCATGCAGGCATTACCACTCTGCGATAAAGGCATTGCGACGCCTCATCGCCGCTTCACGGCGCGGCCTGAGGTTCCGCTTCGTGCCGAGTTTCGCCAACCGCTCTGCAACATCGTCGAACGACGAGTAGAGAACGTAGGAGATGTTTCGTTCCTGACACGCGGATTGCAGGGCACCCTTTGCGAAAACAACGTCTGCGTATTCCGCCGGACACACATCCGCGTCATCGGTACCAACGAACACGATGCGCTCGTCGTCGGCGCACGTTGTCAGCATGATGTTCCGGGCACAACAGGCGCAGCGCGTACACTCAGCGTCATCGTACGGGAAGCTGACCTGGAACCGCGCTGCTTCCCCTGCAACCTCGATCTCCGCATGGTTGGCGTAGGTCCGTACATTTCGAATACCCTTGAGCGCAAAGATCGTCTCCAGACAATAATCCAGTCCGTCGCTCACGACATTGACCGTCAGTCCATACTCGCGACAAAACTCCACAAACCGCACGAAGCTTGGTTCGAGTGGCCAACCGTGGAGGAACTCCTCCGCCTCACGCACGCTCACTGCACTAAGGGCAGCAACGCCACGGCGCAGACGCGATTTGACCTGGTTCTCATCGCCCTCATCCTGCATCGATTCCACGTGCTGCTCGTTCGTCGAGAACCGGGCAAGGAAGCCATCGGTTGCTCTATGCGGGAAGATCGCTCCATCAGCGACAAAGAGCTTCATTCTCATGGCGCACCTCATCCCGTGGCAACTGCTGCGGATTCCACCTGCGATGCCTGATTGAACCGTACGGTGACAATCTTCGACACCCCCTCTTCCTCCATCGTTACGCCGTACAGGGCGTTGGCCGCTTCCATCGTCCGTTTGTTGTGCGTAACAACGATGAACTGCGTGTTGTCCGAGAATTTGCGCAAGATGCGTGTGAAACGATCAACGTTGGCGTCGTCGAGCGGAGCGTCCACCTCATCAAGGATACAGAAGGGACTGGGCTTGACGAGGTAAATGGCAAACAGCAATGCCGTTGCCGTGAGCGTCTTCTCGCCGCCCGAAAGCATGTTGATTGAAGTTGGCCGCTTGCCGCGCGGCTTCGCAATGATGTCGATACTCGCTTCGAGGGGATCAACTCCCTCCTCCAACTTCAGGTCGCATTCGTCTCCTGGGTCGAACAAACTCTTGAAGGTTTCGATGAAGTTCTGACGAATCCTCTCGAACGTGTCGAGGAATTTCTTTTGTGCCGTCTGGTTGATCTCCTCGATCGTCGCGAGCAGAGTCTTCTCGGCCTCGATCAGGTCGTTGCGCTGCGAGGAGAGGAACTCGAAGCGTTCTTTTTCCTGTGTGTACTCTTCAAACGCCGCAAAGTTGATGTTGCCGAGCGATTTGATCTTCTCGCGCAATGCATGAATCTCGTCGCGCAACGCGGCAAAGTCTACAAACTCGTCTGGGGGGTATGTCTTCAGCGTCAATTCCATCTCGAACTCTGTAAACGCCCGGTCTTTCAGGTGGTCGACTTTCGCCTTGAGGTCGGCGATCTTCAGCTCCAGCTCGTGGACGGCTTTGAGCGTGTCGTCGTGCGTGCGGCGTTCGTCCTTGATGCGAAGCTGGATGCGGTGCATTTCCTCGCGCAGGTGGATGTTCTCGCGCTCGACTTCCTGCTTCCGTTGTTCGAGCGTTTCCAGTTCGTTACGTAACGCCGCAAGCTGCATGGCGTTTTGCTCGACGGAGGCACGCATCGCAACAATATCCCGTTCAGCCGATGCGCGGTCGGTGTCACGCTTCTGCAGCGACACGATGATTCCGGCGATCGCATCACGGCTACGTTGCAGTTCGTTCTCCGCATTCTGGAGGTCGCCGCGAAGTTGCACAAGCTGAATCTCCAGTTCCTTGGCGGCACGTGCCCGGCTTTCGTATTCGGCCTGCAGCCGCTCGTGCTCCTGCAAAGCCCTTCCGACATTCTGCTCGACGATGGATTTCTCTTCGCGTAACGTTTCCAGTGCGGGCATCGCAGCAGCGATTATTTGCTGGAGCTGTTCCGCCTCTTCCTGCAGGACGTTCATCTCCTCCTTGTTCTTTGCGATAATGTCGTTTGCACGCTTCCGCTCGAACTCCAGCTGCGCCATGCGCATCTCAACGCTGTTCATTTCCTTTTCGATGGCTTTGACGGCATCGGAATAGGATTTGAGCTGAAGGGATTCGAACTCGGCGGCCAGAGTCTCGCTCAGGCGACGAATCGCCGCACGTTTCTCGCTCAGCGCGTCGATTTCTTGCTGCAGTGTTTCGATTTGCTTCTGCTTGCCGAGCGTTCCTCCTTCATCAAGACGCTTGCTACCGCCTCGTGTCAGGCCGACGCTCGTCGTCCCCTCTCCCTCCAGCGTCACACAGCGAAGTCCGGTATGGCGTGAAGCGATCCTCTTTGCCGTCGCGGCATCCTCCACAACAAGCACTCGGTCCAGCAGGTAGCGGAACAACGATTCGTATCGCGAATCGAACTTCGCCAGTTCGACCGCCCAGCCAACGATGCCTTGCTCTTGCGGCACGTGGTAGTGCGCTTCGACCCGGGGCAGACGGTCGAGGCACACAAATGCGGCTTTGCCTTTCTGTTCCTCCTTCAACAACGCGATAGCCTGCTCGGCTTCCTCAGCAGTGTCAACGATGATCAAGCCGGCGTACTCACCCAAGGCCGACTCAATTGCTGCCGCATACCGCTCATCGGCATGCACAGCATCGGCCACGGTGAGATGCTGTGTGCGTCGCTTCCATCGCTCGGACGCTGCGAGGAACCGTACGCTTTCGGAAGATCCTTCGCGGCTGTCGATCACACTCTTTAGAAAGTCAATACGGGCCGCCCGACGCCGAATCTCTGACTCGACATCCATCTCCTCCCGCCGGAGTGCGTCGAGCTTTTCTTCCAGGTCGTTTTTCTCCCGTTCGGCGTTGTAGAACCGCATCTCCGCTTCGGTAAAAGAACGGCGGAGCTGCTTGTCCTCGGAGGCATGCTGGTCGATCTCGCGTGCAAGGCGGAGAAGCTCTTCCTCATATACTGCGTTCTCTTCGGCGGCGTGCATTCTCCTGCCGTTGAGGTTCTCCAGTCTCCCTTTCAGCCTGTCCTGCTCCGTCTGTTTTTCGGCGATGGCGTGCACGAACTCAATCGTACGCAGGTTGAGTGCCTGCAGTTCAGCTTGCTTGGCTTCGAGCTGTGCACTCACGGCCTCAACCTCAGCCTTACGCTTCTCCAACGCACTTTCCATTTGGAGTTGCCGTTCCTTGATGGTCGCAATCTCCTGCTCGAGCGTACCAACCCGTGTTTCAAGGCGCTGTTGTTCCGACCGCAGATCCTGCTGTTCCTCGGTATAGCGGTGAATGGTATTCTGCAGCGCTTTCATCCGCTCCTCTGCAACGAGATCCTGTTGTTCGATCTTGTTGATCTTCTCCATCTGCAGGCTGACGTCGCGCTGCGCTTCTGCCAGTCTTTTCTCTACCTCCATCATCGAACCACGCAGCTCTTCGAAGCGCGCTTCCTCCTGCGAGAGGTCCACGTCGATCCGCTCGCGGTCGGATGTCATGGCCGCGAGTTTTTCTTCGAGCGGCTGAATCCTGCTCACCAATTGCGCATACTCTCGCTCCATCAGGTCGATTTCAAGCGCTTGCAGACGTGCCTTGATGGCATTGTACTGCTCGGCTTTGCGCGCCTGACGCTCGAGCGAGGAGACGGATTTCTGCACCTCGGTCACGATGTCGTTGACGCGCATGAGATCGGCTTGGACTGCTTCGAGTTTCCGGTACGCGGCCTTGCGGCGATGTTTGTACTTGGTGACCCCTGCGGCTTCCTCGAACAGTCGTCGACGCTCGTCGGTCTTGTCGCTCAGGATCGTCTCCACCATTTTCAACTCGATCACCGAATACGCATCGGCGCCCATGCCGGTATCCATGAACAGGTCGAGGATGTCCTTCAGGCGGCAGGGGATCTTGTTCAGCAGGTACTCGCTTTCCCCCGAGCGGTATACGCGGCGGCCGATCGTAACCTGCGTGTATTCGGACGGGAGAATGCCTTTGTTATTTTCGATGACGAGCGACGCTTCGGCCATCCCCAGCGGTTTGCGATTCTTGGTGCCGTTGAAGATAACGTCTTCCATCTTCTCCGAGCGGAGCGCGCTGTACCGTTGCTCGCCCAGCACCCAGCGAATCGCATCGACGATATTCGTTTTGCCGCACCCGTTCGGTCCAACGATTGCCGAGATGCCGCTGTCGAACGACAGACTGACTTTCTGCGCGAACGACTTGAAGCCGATGATTTCGAGTTTGGAGAGATACATCTATCGTATCTTCCTGAGAAGATCGTTGTACAATGCCGACACATACGCCGATGCCGACTGCGTGTAATCAAGATAAAAATATAACGACACCAGCAGACCGGCAACCGTGAGAATCCCGAACGCATAGACCTTGATCGGGTACGCATCCATCACGATGGCAAGCCCTTTGAGGAAACGGACGAACACCCACACCATGAGCAGGACCGCCAGAATGACTGTTGGCGCAAGGTACACGGGGTTTTCCAGCAAGCGGTAGATCATCATCCCTACCGGCAGAAGCACTAACAGCGGTGGCGTGGACCACATGGTCACAGCATACGAGTGATAGGGATAGATTCTTGCGCGGAGCAGCAGCGAAAGCACCCAGACCAGGAGACTCACAAGCACCAGTGCAAGAAACAACACCCCTGTACCCACAAGAAGAAACAGGGCGGGCTCTCGAATCAACTGCACGACGATTGCTTTGAGTTCGTCCGACACGAGGATAAAGGAAAGAGCATTGTCGAGCGCGACGTTATTGCGAAAGCGATACAGCATGCTGGCCAACACGATGATTGCACCTGCCGACGCTGTAAACCCCACGAAGGTGCCGTGCATGAACGTGACGATCCGTTGGTCCCGAACATCGGAGAAGAAGTTGTATGTATTGAGAACCGACCGGTGGAGACTTTCACGGAAGCGTCGGTTGGCGTTGTACATGTACGCGGTACCGATCAACAGCATGAGGCCTGCGAGGACGAATTCGACGGGAGAGGAAGCCGGATTTCTCCCCATCGGAACGGCGAGGGGCTTGCCCCCCGTGAACATGTTGCGCACGGCATCGTAGGCGAGACGCTTTTCGCGCGAAGGACTGACCAAGCCATGCGTATGCAGCCATGCATTGCCCGAGTTGATGGTCAGCGCGGGGCGATCTCCTTTCCAATCATTAAACGACCATACAAAGATGCCCGCGATGTTTTCCTCACGGGCCGGTTGGAGATGCTGGAAAAAGAAGCGTGCCTGCGCCTGCTCTGACAGCGGATCGCTGTACCCGTTCTCGTTTCCGGGCTGCACTTCGATGCCAATTTTTCCCAGGAAGAACGGACGGCGCGGATACGCAATCCTCCAATCATCGATCCTCTTGCGAAACAGTTTCGGATCGTTCGTGAGCATCGTCAGGGCGGTGAAGTCAACCAGGTCACTGCACGCGTCGCCACTCAGCAGACGAGTGCCGTAGTACAGAGGCCGCGAGTCGAGCGTGCGCGCAGTCTCGGCAAGCGCACCGACAAACCGGCGCGCAAGCGAGTCGGACGTGTCGAACTCATCACCCAATCCCCACGCAAACACCGAGGGATGATTGCGGTCGCGCACGATCATATCCTTCATCATCGTCGTGGCAAGGTCCATAAAGTGCTCCTGGACCAGGATGCGCGCAGGAACGTTGTGCACGGGCAATTCCTCTAACGCCAACAAGCCGTACCGGTTGCACAAATTGAGCATGTAGGGATGAGGAGGATGATGCGCAAAACGGATGGCGGTGGCGCCAAGACTCTTGATGAGAATGACATCCTTTTCCATCTGCGCATCCGGAAGCGCATTCCCATACAGTGCATGATCCTCGTACCAGACCACGCCCAGAAGAGGCTGGGCAACATCATTCAGCAGGACGCGGTCGCCGGAGATTTCCAGTTTGCGCACGCCAATGGTGACGCGGTATTCATCAATGGTCGTCTTGGACGTCGCATCCACCAAATATGTGCGAAGAGAATACAGGTTCGGGTTGCTCAGGTCCCACAGCTTCGGTGAGGGGAGTGTGCACTCGACCTTCGGGACGGACCACACCTGACCTTGCCGCTGTACCCACACCGGCGGCGCTGCAGCGACGAGCGTGCCGGAGAGTTTCTCATATATCTCCACCGACATCTGATAGCGCCGTGCCGCACTATCGGCGCGGGTTCCCCCTTCGAGAAACGGTTGGACGTTCACCTTCGCAACAGACCGGTCCGCATTCAGATGTGTCGCACTAACCACGTCGGAAATGAAAATCCTCGGGGTACCGAGGATGTAGATGTGACGATACACTCCTCCGTAATTCCGCCATCCCCATACGCCGTGACGAAGCGGAATTGTTTTCATGCCGTCAAGCCTGTTATCCGTCACCACCCGGATGGTGTTTTCCTTCCCTATCTGGAGCACATTGTCTGCTATGGGCACGACGAAGCTCGAATATCCGCCGATATGGCTCGTGATGAAATCGCCGTTGATCCAAATTCCACAACTGTAGTTCACGCCGAGCGCCACGAGGTGGAATTGATACTTCCCGAAGTCGTCGGATTTGATCTCGAATTCGCGCTCGAAGGTCACCTCGCCGGTAAAGTCGGCAGCGGCCGGAAGGTGCACCGTTCCCTCGGCTCCCTCCCGTATTCTAAAATTCCATTCCCCTGAAAGGTCGATCTTGATACGTGTTGGCGAATCCACCAGAAAGCCGGCGTCCTCACCTTGAGTTAACGGGGACGTGTTTTCCAAAAACCGATACTGGGCAAGGGCTTGCCCAGATATTATTGATGCGAGAAATAAGAGGAGGACGACAACGTTGAGATTGCGATGGAATTTCGAGGTGCGTGTTGACAATGAGAAACCGAACTCAATCAAATTGGGCGAGTTTTGCAAAAAATATAAGCAAAACGTCAGGGGAAAGCAATGCGAAACAGGGCTTAGGCTTAGCGGCTGGGTGCTGAGCCAATGATTGAAGCAAACGAGTCTGCCTTCAGGCAGGCCCCACCCACCAAGGCGCCGTCTATGTCATCCTGCGCCAGCAGCTCCGCAGCATTGTCAGGCTTCACGCTGCCGCCATACTGGATGATGAGCGCCTCGGCTACTTGCCAGGAAAAAAGTTGAGCGACAAGCTTTCTGATGTGTTGATGCACCTCCTGAGCTTGAAGGGGCGTTGCATTCCTTCCCGTGCCAATCGCCCAGACAGGCTCGTACGCAATGATGACGCGCTTGAGATCGCCGGCATTCAATCCGGCAAGCACTCCCTTCACTTGCGTCGAGACGACTTGCTGTGTAATTCCTTGTTCGCGTTCTTCCAACTTCTCGCCAACGCAAATGATGGGCTTGAGTCCCCCCGCAAGCGCTTTCTTTGTCTTGCGATTGATGAGATCGTTTGTCTCGCCGAAATACTGCCGTCGCTCCGAGTGACCGAGAATGACGTACTCACATCCGACCGATTTCAACATTTTCCAGGAGATCTCGCCGGTGAACGCACCTTCGTCGTGTTCGCTCATGTTCTGCGCGCCGAGCTTGATGACCGAGTCCTTGAGCAACCCGGCCGCCACTACCAGCGACGTGAACGGTGGGCAGATGATCACTTCAACGTTGGGCTTGAGGGTTAAGGTGAGCGGTTTGAGGTTGTTGATGAGCTCGATGGACTCTTCAACGGTTTTATACATCTTCCAGTTACCGGCAATAATAGTTTTGCGCATGGTGTGTTGAAGTGTTGTGTATAAGAGGTCTTTTCCCCCGTCAACCAATACCTATCGACGTTTCGAGGCCAACTTCTGTTGCAGAATGTCATTCACCACCTTCGGGCTTGCCTTGCCCTTCATCCTCTTCATCGTTTCGCCGACAAAAAAACCGAACAGTTTTTCGCTTCCGCTCAGGTACTTCGCTACTTGTTGTTGATTCTGAGCAAGCACTTCGTCGATGGCTTTTTCGATTGCCACTGTGTCGCTCACCTGCACCCAGCCCTTCTCTTCGACGATCGTCTTCGGATCTTCGGGGCGTGTCAGCATTTCCTCAAATACATCCTTCGCAATTTTACCGCTGATGGTGCCATCCCGAATCAGATGAATCATCGCGGCCAAACGTTCAGGCTGGATGGGAAACTCGTGGAGCGAGATTTTCTTCTCACTCATCACTCTCAGCACATCGGTCATCACCCAATTGCTTACTTGCTTCGCAGTCTCCCGGTCGCTTGAAGCTCCAAGGCGAGCGAGGGCAGCGAGGGCCTTTTCAAAGTAGTCTGCGACGGGTTTCTCTGCGGTTAACACCTCCGCATCGTACAATGGTAAACCGAGTGACTTCACAAATCTCTCCCGCCGAACGGAGGGAAGTTCGGGCAGCTCCGCACGCGCCCGCGCTTTCCATTCCTCGTCAACAAGAACCGGCACGAGGTCGGGATCGGGAAAGTAGCGATAGTCATGAGCTTCCTCTTTGCTGCGCATCGAGTAGGTGGTGCCCCGGTCGGCGTCCCAGAGCAACGTCTCCTGTATCACTCGCTCACCTGATTCCAGCAGTCGAATCTGCCGGCTGACCTCATACTCCAGTGCCCGCTCAACGAACCGCAACGAGTTCAGGTTCTTGATTTCCGTCTTGGTCCCGAACTCGAGTGCGCCCGCCGGCCGCACAGACACGTTGGCATCGCAGCGCAAGCTGCCTTCCTCCATGTTTCCATCGCATATATCCAGATACATCACAACCTGTCGGATCGTGCTGAGGACAAGATGCGCTTCGCGCGGCGAGTGAATGTCCGGTTCCGTCACGATCTCAATCAGCGGGACACCGCAGCGGTTCACATCCACAAACGTGTCGCTTCCCACATCGTGCAGCGACTTGCCCGCATCTTCCTCCATGTGAATGCGCTTGAGACGTATGCGCCTGCGTGTGGCGGCATCAAGATCAATCTCGATGTACCCGTTGCGACAAATTGGCTCTTCGTACTGTGAGATCTGGTATCCCTTGGGGAGATCGGGATAGAAGTAGTTCTTGCGAGCGAACACCGAGCGCGGAGCAATCGTGCAGCCGGTGGCAAGTCCCATACGAAGGATGAACTCGACAAGGTTCCGGTTCAGGACAGGCAGCGTGCCCGGCATCCCGAGACAGACGGGGCACACATTCGTGTTCGGCGCGTCACCGAATGTGGTCGGGCAACTGCAAAAAGCTTTCGACTTCGTCAGGAGTTGTGCGTGGATTTCGAGGCCGATAATGGATTCGTATTCGGCATGCGGCGAACCTGCCATGGACATTGGCATTCAAGGACTTGACGGACGGGTAAGCTCTGTCAGGACGTCGGACTGTTTTTACTTCTTCAGCAAACTACGAATCGCCTCAATTTGATTCAAGTGGTTGATGTCGTGACCCGCGAAGTGGTGCGTTATACGTTCCACTGTCTCCTTGCCTCGCTCTTCGTGCATCCCGTATTTTTGCCAATCTTCGTCACTCAACGATTTCCACAAGGCAAGATGGTTTCTTCGGAGAGTAGTGAACAACCCCAGCTGTTCGTCAACATCCGCTTCTACGTACTTCAGTCCGGCGGCCCACTTGTCCTGATCCATGGCTTGCAGTGGCGTGCCGGACTGTGCCAGCACCATCCGCAAACGAAACGCCAACACAATCTCCGTATCGGCCAGGTGCGTGACAATCTGGGCGATAGACCACTTGCCGGGTGCGGGCTGAATGCGAAGCTGCTTCTTCTTCAGGCCCTTGATAAGTTTGCGTAAGCGCTTCGGCGTTTGTGCAAGCACCTTGAGCGGATCTTTGCCGATAACGTTCGAGACCATCCTTCGCACGTAGGCATCGGCAATGTCGTCAACGCCGGTGACGATCTTCATGTTTTCTTCCTTTTGTATTTGACACGTCGTTCTTGAATCGTTCCTGTAAGGGTCTTCGCAGCCGGATCATAACGCACGTCCCTCAGTTCAAACTTCTTACCGCTCTCCAGTCCCTGGATGTCCGCAACCATCTTGATAATTTCATTGAGACCTCTTTCAAGCTCCTCAACCTTCTTTTCAAGAGTTGTCACCCGCTTCTTCATCTCCTTAAGGTCGCGCGCAATCGTCACAACAGTTCGAACCATCTCATGATGAGTCTGTTGCATGGCAAAAACAAGATCACGGAGCGCATCGACTCTCTCGGAAACCGTATCCAGACGCTGCTCGAGTACGTCGAACCGATCATCGAGGGCGGCCAGTTGTGCCGTAAGGGTATGCTGCTGCGCTTCGACATGAGCAAGGCGTATCTCGACACCGTCGAGGCGGTGGTCAACGCGGTCAAGCCGCTGCTCAACACGGCCAACCCGTTGTTCGACACCATCCAGCCGCCGCCCGAGACCATCGAGCCGCTGTTCGACACCATCCAGCCGCTGCCCGAGACCATCGAGCCGCTCATGAACGGCGGCAAATCCCCTGTCGAGCCGTGCGTTCAGTTCATCAAAGTACCTTTGGAGCTCGCCGTTTTCCATAGCATGCTCAGTTGCGAATTGCTTGTGTTACTTTGTGCGCGGCATCCTTCAGGTCAGTAGCAACGAGGAAATTGAGGCCCGAGTTCGCCAGAATTTCTGCAGCGAGGTCGGCATTCGTACCGGCCAATCGTACGACGACAGGAAGATTCACGTGCACTTTCTTGGCGGCTTCCACCACTCCCGTTGCGACGCGGTCGCAACGGACGATCCCGCCGAAAATATTGATGAGCACGGCCTGCACATGTTTGTCGGCAAGGATGATCTTGAAGCCTGCTTCCACAGTTTCGGCACTTGCGGTACCGCCGACATCGAGGAAGTTTGCCGGCTCGCCGCCTGCGATCTTGATGATGTCCATCGTTGCCATGGCAAGGCCCGCCCCATTCACCATGCAGCCCACATTACCATCGAGCTTGATGTAGTTGAGATTGGACTTGGACGCCTCAACTTCCAGCGGGTCCTCCTCATCCAGATCACGCAGCGACGCCAACTCAGGATGACGATAGAGCGCATTGTCATCGAAGTTGATTTTCGCATCCAGTGCAAGGATTGCGCCCTCTGCCGTTACGACGAGCGGGTTGATCTCGGCAAGCGAGCAATCCATGGACTCGTAGGCGTTGTAGAGCGCGGTGAGGAACTTCACGCCGTTCTTGAAGGCGTCACCGGTAAGCTCCAAGCCGAACGCAAGCTTGCGCGCGTGAAACGGCTGGAAGCCGACGGCCGGATCGATGAATTCCTTCAAGATTTTTTCCGGTGTTTCGGCCGCAACCTTTTCGATCTCAACGCCGCCTTCAGTGGAAGCCATGACAACGTTCCTCGACGTGGCACGATCCAGTGTTACGCCCACATACAGCTCGCGCGCAATGGTAACACCCTGCTCGATGAGCACGCGTTTCACCACCTTCCCTTCCGGACCTGTTTGATGCGTCACGAGCGTCATGCCAAGAATCTGCGAGGCATGTGCGCGAACCTCCTCCAGCGACCGGGCTACCTTCACACCACCCCCCTTCCCGCGACCGCCGGCATGAATCTGCGCCTTCACGACCCACACGTTTCCGCCAATCTCTTGTGCAGCTTGAACGGCTTCATCCACCGAAAAGGCAACCTTGCCTTTCGGGACTGCAACGTTGAACTTACGAAGAATCTCTTTCCCCTGATATTCGTGTACCTTCATGAAGACTCCCTGATGATGAAAATGTGAATTGAGCAAACGTCAGATCATGTCCGACTCGGGCGTTCCTTTGCGCCAGTCGTCGAGAAGTTGCTTCGCACTCAAGTACTCGTTGAGCGGAACAAACACTTTTGCCGGGCTATTGAGGTTCACCCGCGAGACCGGGCTGTCGCCTCCGCCATCCCACGCGTAACCAATCGAGCCGAAATTCTGCACCTCGACATGGAAGCGCGATTCCTCCAGCAGTGCTTTAGCCAATTCGGCGTCATTGATATCGGTGGAGCGGAAAACCTCTGCCCAATCACCATCCACAATCACCTCCAGATGATCGAGGCAGAAGACGCGGCGCTCACTCTCCTCGCTGCATCGTTCACACACAAGTCGCTGACATACGATACACACACCCGAGGCTTCACGCTCCGGGTGCTGATCGCATACCAGCCGTTCGTCCGTCAGCAAATAGCCGCAATGCGGACAGTAGTCGCTATCCTCCGTCACTTCCCCCTGACAGTTGGAGCATGTAATGAGATCGGCCACTTCCTGGGTCCTGAATGACGCGCAGGGAAACCCCCGCGTTTGGTTTGTGGTTGGAAGAACGGGGTCCGAGGTCAACACATGGCAAACCACAAACCCCGAGCCTCACATCTACCTTCTCACTTTCTCCGCAATAGACTTTGCCTGCATGAACAGCAGCAGGTAATCCCGGCCGCCTGCTTTCGAGTCTGTGCCACTCATATTGAAGCCGCCGAAGGGATGGACACCCACGAGTGCGCCGGTACATTTGCGGTTCAAGTAGAGGTTGCCGACGAAGAACTCCCGTTCTGCACGAGCGAGATGCTTCCTGTTTCGTGAATAGACGGCCCCCGTCAATCCGTACTGTGTATTGTTGGCGATCTTCAACGCCTCATCGAAATCCTTTGCCTTGATGACGGCCAGAACAGGTCCGAAAATCTCCTCCTGTGCAATCGTTGCGTTCGGATCAACGTCTGCGATTATGGTGGGACGAATGAAGTAACCTTCGCCATCTGCTTTCTTTCCACCGGCTACCAGTCTGCCTCCATCGGCGATTCCTTTTTCAATGTAGGCCAGGATACTTTCCTGCGACCGCGCGTTGATGACCGGCCCCATGTAGTTTGCAGGATCTGCTGCATCGCCAACGGTGATGGACTCTGCTTTCCTGGCCAAGAGCTCAACAAACTTGTCGTAGATTTTCTCATGAACAATCACCCGCGAGCAGGCAGAGCATTTCTGTCCCTGGAAGCCGTACGCGGAGACGATGACACCCGCTGCGGCCTCATCAAGGTCAACTCCTTCATCGACGATGATCGAGTCTTTGCCGCCCATTTCAGCGACGACGCGTTTCAGCCAGATTTGTCCGGGCTGGACCTTTGCCGCCTCTTCGTTGATGTGAATGCCGACTTCCTTGGAACCGGTGAAGGAGATGAACCGCGTCTTCGGGTGCCGCACGAGCGTATCCCCTACCGCACCGCCCGGACCGGTGACGAAATTCAGGACGCCTGCGGGCAGACCTACTTCTTCCATCACCTCGACAAATCTCCATCCGGTGAGTGGTGAATCACTCGACGGCTTCAGCACGACGGTGTTGCCGGTAACTATCGCGGCCGAGGTCATGCCCGTGAGAATGGCGAGCGCGAAGTTCCACGGCGGAATCACCACGCCGACGCCGAGCGGAAGATAGACGAGCTTTCCTTTTTCTCCGGGAATCTTCACGACGGGATGATCAACACCGTACCGCAGCATTTCTCTGCCGTAGAATTCCAGGAAATCGATCGCCTCTGCCGTATCCGCGTCGGCTTCGGGCCACGTCTTGCCGACCTCAAGAATCATTGTCGCATTGAGTTCGAAGCGTCGTCTGCGCATCACCTTCGCCGCCCTGAAGAGATAGTCGGCACGCTTCTTCGGCGGCACATTCTTCCATTCTTCGAACTTGGCGACGGCCACTTCCATGGCCCTGTTCGCATGTTCGGCCGTTCCTTTCTGGAAGACGCCGACAACCTCCGAAGGTGTGCTTGGGTTGGAGGAGTTGAACTTCTCCTGTGCGAAGATCCGTTCACCGCCGATGACAAGCGGATATTCTTTACCGATCTCGGCGCGGACTTTCTCGATGGCTGCTTCCTGCGCTTTGCGGTTCTTTGGTTTGGAAAAATCAGTTGGGGGTTCGTTTTGGAATTTAGGTATTGCCATAGTATTGCCTCACGAGGATATGATTACAAGGTGAAGACTCATAGTGATGATCCGGTCAAAGAAATTTCATCGCCATCAGTACCGCTCCGTACGCCGGCGAATGCCTTGGAGAACACACGACAGCCTTGGCTACTCGCTCGCGCACACTCTCCGTCAGAATGGTTCTGTACACGTTCTCGTTCTGGAGCAATCCGCCGTGCAACGCCACCGGGATGTCCCCGCTCAATCGTAGCCGTTGTACGAGTGCTTGAGTCTGGACGGTCAGCGCTTCGGCGCCCGCCCTTACGATACGCAAGGCAGTTGCGTCGTCCTGATCCGCCGCTTGAAGAACGTACGGCGCAAGCTTTGCCATATCAAAGCCTTCTTCGTACACCCGCGTAAGAATCTGATCGCGAGAATGTAGCCCGGTTTCTTCCTTCAACATTTTGGCAAGCAACCCGTCCTGCGCACGGCCATCGTAGCACGCCGCCAGAAACCTCAGGGCTTCGCACCCGAGAAAAAAACCGCTTCCTTCGTCTCCCAACACTCTTCCCCAGCCACCCACCATCGACACGTCTCCATCCTCTCCTTTGCCGATCACCACCGACCCTGTGCCTGCGATAATCACCACTCCGGGATTGCCGGCAAACGCTCCTTCCAACGCCACCCGCGCATCGGTCTCAATGACAACGGAAAACTGCTCTCCGAGACGTCTTTGTATCTCTCGTTGCAACCTGTCGCGAACCGCTTCGCGGCTCGCACCCGCGAGACCAACAACGGCACCGCGTATGTCTTGCAGCGAGCAAGCAGCTTGCCGACAGCAGGCAGACACTACATCCGCAAGAGATGCAACGGCCATGTCAACACCCACAACATTGGGATTCGTTGGGCCGCCGGTGTGCTCTGCAACAATGACCCCCGATTGATCGGCGATGATGCCGGTGGTTTTGCTTCCTCCACCATCAGCTCCAAAGAGAAGTACTCGCATGGGAGTGTGAGAGCGCAACCTGTTATGATGTGCGGAATTACGAGACCGCTGTCAGAAAAAAGAACCATGAAAAGGTATGGAAAAAGGGGGAGAATATCACCTTGCGGTTTGAACACTCACGATCACGCCGAGCTCTTTGCAAAGGCATTGCTTCCGAAACTCACCACGATGACATCCCTCGCAGCGAAAACACCCGGCGCAACCATCATGGCGGTCGCAGCGCCAACGCTTCAAGATGCACCTCGGTATGTTGTTGCCTTCTACTTCTTCGGCACTTCAAAGTCTATGTCATCCAGCGGCATCAGTGGCAACGGTTGACCATTACGCTCCAGAAGAAATCGGAGATGTTCGAGAAATGCGTCCGTTGCAAATGTTTCCTTGACTCCCCAGGGAGCTGGAAGCAGTCTTGAGAAGTCAAAGAACCTCGGGCGCGGACGTTCTACGATCGTCACTTCCTCATCCATTCGCAGTCCGGCTTTTTCTCGCGCGATGCGCAGGGCATCATCCAGTCCACCCAACACATCGATCAAGCCGATCCGTCTTCCTTCTTCACCTGAATAAAATCTCCCCTGGGCAACATTCTCAATCTTGTCGGCAGAGGTCTTCCTGCCTTCTGCGACCTTCTCAACGAAGAGCTTGTAGAACGATCGGATGGAACGTTCAACGGCTGCGCGTTCCTCTTCGGTGAGATTGCGGTCGGGAAGCCCAACCCCCAGAAACGGAAGTCGAAACCCAAAGCCGACATCGGCATGCTTGCCCACCTGCACACGATCCGTACTCATGCCTAATTTTTCCTTCGCTTCCTTGTTGTACAGCCAGCCCCCGATGACGCCGATGGAACCTGTAATAGTGTTCGGCGCAGCAACAATGGTGTCGGCATACATCGAGAGCCAGTAGCCTCCCGAGGCGGCAACGTATCCCTGTGAGACGATGACGGGCTTCTTCTTCTTCGCCTTCTTGATCGCTTCTGCAATGTAGTCCGAAGCCATCCCATCACCGCCGGGAGAATCGACGCGCAACACGATCGCCTTGATCCGCGGATCATCAGCAGCGGCTTCGACGTCCTTCACCAGCGATCGTGCGTTGATGCCCTCATCCATGGCGCACACACCAAGCGCATAGATGATTGCGATGCGTGGAGGTTCGCCCCACCGGTTGTCGAAGGGCAGATTGAATTTCGTGAGTGCACCGGCACCCATCATGCTTTTGTTTTCGCCTTCGAGTTTCTTGACCATCTCCTTCACTTCGTCCCACCGGCCGAGTGTGTCCACAAGGCCCTGCGCCAGGGCTTCCTGCGGAAGATAAAGCAGTTCCTCATTCACCATCTGATCGAAACGATTGATGCTAAGCTTTCGGCCCTCACAGATGTCCTGCCTGGTCGCAGCATACAAATCGTCTATGAACTTCTGCTTCTGCTCTCTGTCGGCATCGGACATGCGATCGCGCGACAGTGATTCTACGGCCGACTTGTATTTGAAGAACCGCCATTCGTCGTACCCGACGCCGAGCTTCTCGAGACTTCCTTTTAGGAACGTACTCCCCAGAATATACCCAGGCAGCACGAGCATTCCTGTCGGATCGAGCACGATCTTATCCGCCACGGTTGCAAAGCGATATTCCTCCATGGTCGGACGATCGATGAACACGACAACCTTTTTGCCCGACGACTTGAAACCCTTGAGCTGCTCACGCAGCTCCCACAACATCTCACGATTGATCTTCATACCGGACGTATTGAGTGCAATGCCTGCAACGGTTTCATCGTCTCTTGCAGCAGCGATGGTTGCAAGGACATGCCTCAACGTGTTCGTCTCGTCAAACAGGATGAAGCGCTGATATTTCATTTCACCGTTGAGGTTCATCTCCACATACTTCGACTTCTTCATGAGCTTCGAGAGAACACTTCGGTCGTACGCGCCAAGACGGATGGCGTAGGTGTTGTAGGCATGGTTGGCGTTGCGATCCCAGGTAGATTGTGTGGAAACGCCGACCGTGCCGAAACTGATCGAAAGCCCGACAGCAAATGCGTGGGAGCTGAAGAGTCGCCCCGTGATGCGGATACCGGGAAGCGCCTCGACTACGGCTCCGTAACTCCAGCTTCCTTGCTTCAGTGTTTGGGCATTCTGCAGCGCGTAGTCGGCAAAGAGTGTCACAAGCTCATTCCCGAACGGACGAATGCCGAGATCGAACGCCGCTTCCGTTCTGCCGCCGGAGGTTGCGGCATTGCCGATGAGGCCGAGCGAGATGTGCGGGTCAGGACGAACGAGCGCCCCTAGCGTGAACACGTTCCGACGATCAAATGCCGCCCGATCGCCGCTGCTAAATCCGTAGCCAAGTCCCACACTTACGTCTCTGCTTCCAATGCTGAGCGCGAGACGGTAGTCATTCACGGAAAACGAACCAGCTTTCGTCTTCACCAAGCCGAATCCGAAATGGGGAACGGCAGTGAACAGCCCCCACCGATGGAAGCTATTCCACCTGCCGCCGGCATCGGACCAGATCAACTCGAAATCCGGCTGATGCAGATAGGCAAGCATCGCGGGATTATCGAAACCGTACAGACCAACCCGGAACGCGCCCGGCGATGCAAACGAAAGATCACTCGTCGAGCGATACGATGGGAACGTCTGGCTGAGCGTTGACGAGCCAAACGAGAGAGCAAGGAGCAACAATGCAAATGGTCTCATCCTCTTTCCTCTTCGATACGATTGTGATTGTTGTGAAGAACAATTGCAGAAAACAAGCAGCGAGCATGCAGTGTCTGTCTCAAACGCGGCATTGAGGCAGGCACCCATGGTACGGCACGATCAACTCAATAGCTTCGGAAGAGAACCGTCTACCGAACGTTGAAATACCTCGCTTGAGGATGGTGGACGATGATGGCAGTTGTGCTTTGCTCGGGAACGAGCTGGAATTCCTCGGTGAGGCGAACCCCGATGCGCTCGCCGTCGAGAAGTTCCATGAGTTTTGTCTGATCCTCAAGATTGGGGCAGGCGGGATAGCCAAAGCTATAGCGTGCGCCCTGATAGCCTTGCGAGAACAGGCGTCGAGTCTCCTTTGCGTCGTTGCCGGCAATGCCAAGCTCTTCCCGAATGCGTTTGTGCCAGAGTTCCGCCAATGCTTCGGTACACTCAACACTGAGGCCGTGGAAGTAGAGATAGTCCTTGTAATTGTTCGCGGCAAAGAGCTGCGCCGAATATTCGGAAGCAACTGTCCCCATCGTCACGAGATGGAAGGCAACAACATCCATTCTACCCGATTCGACCGGGGAAAAATAGTCGGCGAGGCAGAGATACCGATCACCCTTCTGACGAGGAAACGTAAAACGCATGCGTTCGGCTGTCTGATCGTCATCATAAATGATAAGGTCATCACCGTCCGACCGGCACGGAAAGTATCCGTACACAACTCGCGGCTGAAGCAGATTCTCTGCTTTGACTTTTGCCTTCAGCTTCTCATAATCGGGGTAGATTTTTTCTTCGAGCAGCCTTTGGTATTCGTCCTCCTTCATCTTGCCCTTACGCACCTGCCACTGACCGCGAATCAGCGCAACCTCATTGACGAACGCGAAAACGTCATCGAGCGGGATGTTGTCCACCAGCTTCGTTCCCCAGAACGGTGGTGTTGGAACGGGAACATCGCGCCGGACGTTCGAGATGCCGGCATGTTCGAGGGAGACTCCCCCGCGCTCAGGAAGACCTGACTCTTCAAGCTTGAAACTTGAACCTTGTTCCTTCTCTGCAAGCGCAATCTTCGCTTCCGCGCCCGTCAAGACCACTTCATCTTCTTCGACCGAAACGGAACCGGGATCCGCCAGCCTCCCGGTCACAACCTGCTCCATGAAGCGCAAGCCGTCGAACGCGTCGTTCGCATAGGCAACGACTCCTCTGTAGATGGAGCGCAAGTCCTGCTCGACATAGCGGCGTGTGAGTGCAGCACCGCCCAAAACGACGGGAATCGCCACATTCCGCTCGTTCATCACCTCAAGATTCTCTTTCATGATGAGGGTAGACTTGACTAACAGCCCGCTCATGCCGATGGCGTGTGCCTTGTGCTCTTCGGCAGCATGGAGCATCGCCTCCACCGGACACTTGATGCCGAGGTTAATCACCTTGTAGCCGTTGTTCGTGAGAATGATATCGACAAGATTCTTGCCGATGTCATGAACATCGCCTTTCACCGTTGCAATAACGAACGTTCCCTTCGTGGTGGATTCGGTTTTGTCCATGAAGTGTTCAAGATAGGCAACTGCCGTCTTCATCGTCTCGGCAGATTGGAGCACGAACGGCAACTGCATCTGTCCGCTGCCGAACAGATCGCCGACCACTCTCATTCCTTCTAACAAAATGGTATTGATGATGTCGAGGGCAGAGTACTTCTTCAACGCCTCATCGAGATCAGCCTGCATGCCCACCTTGTCGCCGTCAATGATGCGGTTCTTGAGACGTTCTTCAACCGTTCCGGCGCGGATCGCCTTCTCCTTCTTCTCGGCTTTCTTGTCGGCATAGTACGCCATCAGCTCGGCCAGAGGGTCGTACGTTACTTTCAGCGTTTTCTGTAATTGCTCTGCCATGATTCCGTTCGGTCACAAGGGAGGCTCACGCTGCGACCTCTTCATATCTTCGCTCATCAAAGATGAGTTGCCGGCACAGCTCCCGTCCGCGTTCGTCGATCTTGTACAGCGGCATGATTTTCGACGCATGCACGATCGCCATGTCGAGTCCGGCCTCGATTGCGTAATGCAGGAACACCGAGTTCAGGACGTGTCGCACATGCGGTGCAAGCCCGAAGGAGATGTTGCTGATGCCGAGGATCGTTTTCACATGGGGGAACTCCTTCTTAATCAGCCGTATCGCCTCCAGTGTTTCGATGCCTGCACGGCGGAACTCCTCATCGCCGGAACCGAGCGTGAACGTCAGCGTATCGAAAATGAGGTCGTGAGGCTTCATCTTATACTTGTCGACCACGAGATGGTAGATGCGTCGCGCGACGGCGAGCTTGCGTTCTGCCGTCTTCGCCATCCCTTCCTCATCGATCGTGAGGGCAATGACGGCAGCGCCGTACTTCTTGCACAGCGGCACAACGTCGTCAATGCGTTTCTCGCCATCTTCAAGATTGATCGAGTTGACAATCGCCTTGCCGCCGATGAGCTGCAGCGCCTCCTCGATGACGTTCGCTTCGGTCGAATCAATGACAATCGGCAACTGCACCTGGGTGTTGAACCGGAAGATGATCTCGTGCATGTCTCTCACTTCGTTGCGACCGACATATGCGGCGCACACATCCACCATGTGGGCGCCTTCCTTGACTGCCTCACGTCCCATGGCAACAATGCCTTCCCAGTCTTCTCTGGCAAGCAGTTCCCTGAACTGCTTGCTGCCGTTCGCGTTCGTCCGTTCGCCGATGAGGACCGGAGGCGGATTGATCGAAAGCGGGACGGCTTGGTACAGGCTCGAGGCACTGGGAACGAAATCAATCGTGCGCTGCCGGGGTGCCAGCCCACCGACGGCCTGCGCAAGTTGCCGGATGTGTTCCTTCGTCGTCCCGCAACATCCGCCGACGATACTGACGCCGAGATCCTGAACGAAGTGCTTCATGTACTGCGCAAGCTCTTCGGGCGTCAGCTTGTAGTGTGCGCGCCCGCCGATATTTTCGGGAATCCCCGCGTTGGGCATGACGAACACCGGCTTGGGACTGCTGTTGCACAACACGCGGACATGCTCGGACATCTCCGCCGGACCCGTTGCACAGTTCATCCCGATGACATCCACATCGTACGGTTCAAGCGAGGTGAGGGCTGCGGAAATTTCCGTTCCCAGGAGAAGCGTGCCCGTCGTTTCGACCGTGACCGAGACGATGACGGGAACGCGCCTGCGCGTCTCCTGAAAATACTCGAAGATGCCGTATAGAGCCGCCTTTGCTTGCAGAATATCCTGACAGGTTTCGACACAGAGCAGATCAACTCCTCCTTCCACCAACCCTCGTGCCTGCTGCTGGTACGCTGCCGCCATTTCCTTGAACGTGATGTGTCCAAGAGACGGAAGCTTCGTGGTGGGACCCATCGAGCCGGCAACGAAGCGTGGATGATCGGGCGTGGAAAAATCACGTGCAACGCGCTTCGCTATCTGTGCGGCTCGGAGATTCAGCTCGTAAGCCCGATCCGCCAGACCGTACTCTGCCAGAACAATAGCAGTGCCGCCGAACGAATTCGTCTCAATGACATCGGCACCTGCTTCCAGGTAGTCGGTATGCACCAGTTCGACGGCAGATGGTTTGGAGACGACGAGATACTCATTGCATCCATTGAGATGCTCGCCGCCAAAATCATCAGCCGTCAGATGTTGTCCCTGCAGGTGCGTTCCGGTGGCACCGTCGAAGACAATGATTTTTTCGTTCAGCAGGTCGAGAAATGATTTCAAGCTCATCACTACGGTTGTGTGACTTCATGGAACTGCCTTCTCATCATGCCGGGTCGTTCGCTGCGATCGGGACTCTTGAAACAAACAACGGCGAGCGCACTGCCCGCCGTCTCTCACACACATTCGCTTGTTGTTCTGCTTAGTTGTTGGAGACAAGCTCGGGAATCACGCTCGAGATGAACATGAAGGAGTAGAGCGCAAATCCTTCACTCGCAGTTGAAAGCCGAAGCACGTGCTCTCCGTACTGTGGATTCTTCACAAGGCTGTATACGCGCGGCTCCGAGACAAGGACAACACTTCTGCCGTCGGCACCGATACGCACGTCTTCCCCTTTGTTCTCCATACTCAGGTATCGATCATCTTGTGTGATCACCATTGCGGCATTCCCCTCACTTTCCTGGTTGAGGACAGCACGCACTTCTACTGCGCGATAGCTGAGGACAATGCTTGCCGGCGAACGGTCACAATGGAGAAGACAATTCCGGTCATTCAACCAACGACCTGCGGCATAAATCCGGTCACCGAGATAGAACTCGGGATCGGCGTACTCGACGACGGATTCGGGACTGTAGCCTTCGACATTACCGATACTGCCACGCAGGTAGCCTGCGAACAACTCCGGCGTCGAACGGTAGAGCACAGCTCCCGCCCGATCCTCTTCCCGCAACGGCTCCATCAACATCGGCAGGTTTTCTCCCGAGAGCGTGTCGTACAGAAGCGTTTGCAGAACGCGCTCCGTCGTCGTGTAATTGCCCTCACCCGTGTTCTGATAGCGGATGAAACCGTGCTTGTCGATGAGGTACATCGCCGGCCACGCTCGCTGTTCGTAGCGAGCTGCGATGATGCCCTCGTTGTCCATCACCACCGGATACCGGATACCGTATCGTTCCACCGCCTTTTGCACAAGCTCCGGATTTTTCCCGAACGGGAACTTCGGGGTGTGTACGCCAATCACGACAAGCCCGTACTCCTGATACTTCTTATGCCATTCTTTGATGTACGGAAGAGTCCGCAAACAACTGACGCACGTGTAATCCCAGAACTCAACAAGTACAACGCGTCCTCGCAACGCGGAGATGAGCATGGGTTCAGAATTGAACCAGAAGTCGCCAAACACTTCGTGCGCACGGACTGTCTGCGGTTGTATTTCCGTCACTGTCATGGGGAGATCGCTTCCTTGTGTCGAGACACAACAGCCTGAAAAAATATAGACATTGGGGATAGGAATAGCAAGGAAGTCTCGGGATTCCGCAAGGCATGCGGAATCGGCTCAGCCGTGCGTTCGATACCGGGTCGAGCGTTCAGCGTTCACGGGTTTTCATCCTCCAGGCATCCTCGATCATCTGCCGATGATCGAACGCCAGCGGCACACTCCTCCACGCGCTGACACATTCAACGTGCGACGCATCGTCCCCTGCCTTCAGCGTGGAAAGGTCCGCCTCACCCAGAAAGGCAATCGCCACCGTGTGGCGGACGGCGTCGCGTCCCGGATCGGAGTACACGCCTACAAGTCGCAGGTCATTCACCACGAGGCCGGTCTCTTCGAGCGTCTCGCGGCGGCAGGCTTCTTCGACTGTTTCGTTCACGTCAACGAACCCTCCCGGAAGCGCGTAGTAGCCCTTGAACGGCTCATGCCCTCGCCGAATCAGCACAACGCTCTCGCCGTGAAAGATGACGCAATCCACGGTTACAGGACGTGTTGGAAAGCCGAGTCCCATTTTTCACACAGAGAGAGAAAATACATGTGCACCACCATGATACGAAATTTCATTGCCCATTGATAGAGGATCCTGCTTTGTCCTCACCCGCACTTTTTATATTTTGGTGCCGAACACAATCTCTCACTCCAGTTCATTCATATCCAATCTTCACTATGATCCGTGCTCTGCGACATCTTATGTTGTTCGTTGCGATTCTGAGCGGTGTATGTTGCTCTGTCACCCAAAGGCAACAGCCACCTCCTCCCATCGAGTTGCGCGGCGTGTGGCTGGCAGATGAAGCAGTCTTTGCCAGTCGTGAGAGTATTGCCGACGCGATGGACTTCATCTCAGGTCACCACTTCAACGCCGTGTTTCCCGTGGTGTGGAACGGTGGCAGAGCACTTTTCCCGAGCAAAGTACTGCAGCAATGGTTCGGCACAACACCATCGGCAGAGGGACGCGACCCGCTTGCCGAAGTGGTCGAGGAAGCACACAGGCGCGGTCTGGCAGTCATCCCCACCATCACGCTCAGCGTTGCACCTCATCCGGCGTACGCTGATGCTGTGGTGAGAACAAAACCGCACTGGCTTGCACGCGACCGCGCAGGCAATACGGTGAACAAGGGAGGCGTCGAGTGGATGAATCCGCTCCACCCCGAAGTGCAGGAGTTTCTTCTTGCTCTTGTGTCAGAGGTTGCGAAGACCTACGACGTTGACGGGATACTCGGCGGCGATCGCCTGCTTGCCGAGCCGATCGAAGCCGGATACGATTCCGTTACGATCGCGCGTTATCATGAGACCCACGCAGGCAACGATCCGCCGGTAGATGTTCACCAGACTCACTGGAAGCACTGGCGAGCGGTTCAGATCAACACGGTCGCTCAGAGAATGTACTGGAGGGCGAAAGCCTTCAAGGCCCGCTTTGTCATGGGCTGGGCTCCACGCCCGTATCGCGAAGCGCTGAACGAGTATCTGCAGGATTGGCGAGCATGGATCACCGAAAATCCCTACGGCGAGTATTACGCCGATGTCATCGTCCCCCTCATTCCCGTACCGGATATCGAAACATACAAGCGCACGCTCGATGCCCAGCACAAGGACACACTCAAGATCAAACAGCGAAATCGCTATCTGTTTCCAGGAGTCGTGCTGAAGCAACGAGACGCAACGACCACGGAGAGCGCGCTGCTCGAAGCATTGCGTTACAACCGTCTCAACGGATACAACGGCGAGGTGCTCTTTTCGCTGGAAGCGCTGCGCGCAGACAACAACAGGCTTGCCTCGGCACTAAAAAATACGTACTACAGCAGCCCGGCTCGGCTGCCATTTGATGTGCCGGCGAGAGCAAGGCAAACAAACGCAAGGCGGTAGTGTGCTACAGAGAGGGAGGTTAAATTCCACAAATTCTCAATAATCTGTGGATTATGAATCCACAAATTTTAGGAAATCTGTGGAATCAACGTGCAACAAGGCCCAGTTGACGCTGAGGGGTTGAGAGAAACTCGCAACCGCTTTCGGTTACTACCACCATCTCCTCGATCGTAACGATGCCACGACCTTCCACCGGCAAACGAGGCTCGATGGTGAATACCATGCCTGCTTCGAGTTTCTGGAAAGGCTTCTGCGCATACTTTTCCCACGCGGGGCCAAGCAGCGCCGTCCCATCATGCGCAAAGCGGCCAACCTGATGACCGAGTGCGTGGGGAAATTCCGGATAGCCCGTCTGCACGATGTAGGTCCGCGCGGTCTTATCAATCTCAATCCCCTGCACACCCGGCCGCATCTGGCTGCGGGCAAGCTCAATAGAAGTCACGATCGTGTCGAATCCTCGCTGGACCTCCGGCGGGGCCGACGTCTCTCCTTCGCGAAGAACGTACAGCGTACGCTGCAAGTCCGAGCAATAGCCGTTGACCTTCAAGCCGAAGTCCATGTTCAACACGTGCCCACGCTCTACGGCACGATCGGTAGGACCGTAGTGCGCTTCGGCAGTATCGGGTCCGGTGAAGACCGAGGGACAGGTACGGGGATCCCAAGCGCACGCGACACCCGCAGCCTCCGCCTTCGTTTTCATAAAGGCAGCGATTTCTTTTTCCGTCTTACCCGGAGCGATAAACGACGCCACCTCGGAGAAAATCTGTTCGGTGATGCGAATTGCCTGCCTGATGTTCTCCAACTCCGCAGGAGTTTTTCTTGCTCGCAGCGCCGAGACAATCTTCTCCGCCGATATAAGGCGGTCCTGCATGTCTAACTCATACAGCATGTCGCGCAGCGTGAGGTACATTCCGTGGGTGATGCCGTCGCAGATTTCGCTGCCGACGGAGTAGTTGACAGCGATCTTCTTCGGATCAAGTTTCTTCATCACGGCAAGGAAATGTTCCTTGATGCCTTTCACATATCCAATCACCTCGTCATACGCGCCAACATCCAGCACACCTTGCCGGTCATATTGCCCAACGATGGCATAGGCGTGAGCCGGAGTGATGATGAAGGCGGAGTGCCATGTGAGATCGCCGCCGACGAGAAACGGAAGAACCGGGTCGCCGTTCAGAGCCGTCTCACGCACGAACGTGATCCAGCAATCAATATCGAACTCTTTGAGGATAGACTGGGCCTGCTGGATTTTTTGTTTGATGAGCATGGCGGCAACTCCATGATGCTGTTGTATGTTTCT
>CAZIKE010000010.1:16132-43634 GCA_964539775.1 uncultured Chitinophagales bacterium | reverse complement strand
TGGTGTTTGCTTCCGTGATGAATGGCGAAGGCGACGAGTATGAGGTCCCCTACGAGCCCCTCATCTGTGGGCGGCAGAACGAGGCACCAGGACGGGTGGAAATTCTTCTTCCTCCGAAAGCAGACCCTGCGAACCCTGATGCCGTGTCGGAAGACGAAATGATCGCCAGACGCATTCTTCAGCTCCGGAAGCAAGGGTACAGCATCTTTGGCAAGGATGAACTCCCCCATCCGATTCGGTTCAAGGACATTGCGATCCTTCTCCGGAGCCGTACGGGACTTGGAACGCTGGAGCAAGCACTGCTTCACCATCACGTGCCATACATGGTGAGTGGAGGCGTTGGCTATTTTCAAACGCAGGCAGTGTACGACTTCTACCACTACTTCCGTTTTCTGCTCAATACGAAGGATGACGTCGCTCTGGTGGGAATCTTGCGATCGCCGTTTTTCAACGTTTCGGATGCGGAGCTGCTGGAGTTTCGATTGATGAAAAGTCACGGCTCCTTGTGGGATGGGATGAAGTCCGCGGGGCCCGTGCTCGGACATTTCCCAGCCATCGAGCGCGCAGCGGCGTTTCTACGAAACGACCTTGAGCTGGCTTCGCGGCTGACGGTTCCAGAAGTAGTCGACCGCATCATGGAACAGACTGCGTACGTCGGCTTTGCTGCGGGTACGCCCCGTGCCGAGCAGATGCTCGCGAACATCGAGAAGCTCAAGCGTGTTGCCCGCGAGTACGCCGGCAGAGGTTTCACGACGCTGTATGACTTCACCGCACGTTTGCAGCGCCTTATCGACGAACAAGAGGAGGAAGGGCAGGCTCTGGTGGATGTTGACGCCGATGCAGTGCGGATTATGACGATTCACTCCGCGAAGGGGCTTGAGTTCCCGCTGGTGTTTCTCCCCTCGCTGGATCGGCAGTTCATTCCCGATAAGGAACCGTTCATCGATGAGCGACTCGGTCTGGCATTCACACCATCTGAAAAAGACAAGCAGACTGTACCGATTGTGGAGTTCGTGAAGAGAAGAACACGGGCAAAGAGTGTTGCCGAGGAAAAACGGGTGTTCTACGTGGCGTGCACCCGTGCCCGCGATATGCTTGTGCTGTCCGCATCAAAGTGGAAGGGCGGGTCATCCAATTACCTTTCCTGGCTGATGGCGGCATTAGACTTCGACCCGGACGCTCATGTGTCGCAGAAATCCTTCGATGTGCTCACCTCGTGCTTGCGTTTGCGAAATGGTGTGTACGAAACAGAGCCTGTCCGTCATCAGTTGCCTGTATACTTCGTGCGGCCAAAGGATTTGGTGTGGACGGAAACGACCGAAGCACACGAAGGGCGCAAGCCTGAACCTCCGACGAGCGTCCAGATCGACCCAATTCCCTCAGGTGACGGGAATGAAGTGTTCTCCGCGAGCAAAATACGGACGTACATCGAGTGTCCGTCGAAGTATTACCTCCGGTATGTCGCGGGATTGCCGAGTTCGACGGTGCGACTGTTCAACGACCCGATAGAGGAAGATGGAGAAGATTTCGAGATACCGCGGGAGCTGCGCGGCCGCGCATTCCATTACGTCATGCAGCATATCGAAACGATCGGCGTTGATCGCGGCAGGATTCTGCAAGAGCTGAGCAACTTCATCGCGCGCGACTCTTACTCCATTCTCTCGGAACCATCCATCGAACTCGAAGCGCTGGCGGACACTGTCCTGGCAGTAGTCAACTCGGAATTCTGGAGGGAGGTCCTGCGCGGAAGTGAAAGTCGGACGGAGTTTACTATCGCTGCCAGACTTGAACCGGACATCTTGTTGGGGACATTGGATCGAGTGTACCGTGACGGCGATGGCGTGTGGACGGTACTGGATTTCAAGACCGATAGAGTGACGGCTGAAACCCTTCGAGAGAAAGTCGAACAGTACGAACCACAGCTCAAGTTCTACGCACTTCTCGTTCACAAATATTTCTCCTGTTCCCGCGTCCGCGCCTGTATTTCCTTCAGCGAGCTGGTGGAGAAACCCGCGCGCTTCGAGTTCTCAGCGCCGGAGCTTGAGCGGTTCGAGAACGAGGTTCGCTCCATCATTGCTCGTATCCGGGCGGGCGACTTCAAGCGTGGAAGGAGGCCATGTGCTGGCTGCCCCTTCCTTCCTTTGGGATGCTTATTCTGAACCTCCTTAAGCTCGCCTTTCCATGCTGCTTCCCCATCCGGTCTTCCTAAGTCCCTCTTGTAGGATAATGAGTTACGCCACTCCATCTAACAAATAACTTGCATTTCTCGGTTTTCCTCAATTTATTTGGTGGAGATTTTCTTAGTCCTCACCTCCAAATGAATTTGAGGAATCCATGCTGGATCAGAATCAATACGAAAACATTCTGGAAAGCATTAGTGGGGGATTCTTTGCGTTGGACGAGCAGTATCGGATAACGTATTGGAACCACGCGGCGGAGGTAGGCACAGGGCTTTCGGCTGAGGAGGTTCTTGGCAGGAGCGTGTTCGAAGTTTTTCCCAACGCGAAAGGCACGCCGCTCGGCGACAAGTATCAGCTTGCGATGGATACGAAGACGTTCCAGAATCTCGAAACGGCGTACAAGGATGAGAGGTTCGAAGCATGGTACGACATTCGTATCTATCCGACGCCCGATGGTCTCTCGGTCTTCTTTCAAGATGTAACTGAGAAGAAGAAGGAGCAACGAGAGAAGGAAATCCTCGTTGAAGTGTCGAGGGCCATCAACTCGTCGCTGCATCTCGATGAGTTGTGTGTGCAAGTGGCAGAGAAGATTGCCCGGATGTTCGAGATTCCCGCAAAGTTCGTCTGCGTCTATTTATACGATCCGAAGGGGAACGAAGTGCGTCTGGTCGCACCCGCGCTCTTCGATACGGAGTTCTCGCCTGAAATCCTTCACCAGCCAGTGAGAGAAAACGCGTACTTCCTTCCTGCACAAGCTGCCTTTACCAAGCAAATGATCGTCACGGACGAAGTCCTCGAAAGCTCCGTTGCGGAGATGTTCGCCGACGAAATAGCGAAGCTCAAGCTGAGGTCGCTCATTGTCGTTCCGCTGCTGGTGCAGGACGAGGTGCAGGGGGTGTTGGAGGTCATGACGATCAAGGGGAAAGATTTTGTTGCGGAGGAGTTGAAGACTCTCTCCGTGGTAGCCAATGAACTGGCCAGCGGGATGAGTCGCAAGCGTTTGATTGATGAACTGCGACGGAAGAACGTGGAGCTGGAGCATCAAACGCAAAAGACGCAGGAGGCAAGCGACACGCTGAAGAAGTTCCTTGCCACGTTCAGCCACGAATTGCGGGCGCCGCTCAATTCCATCATCGGCTTCTCGGATCTCCTGACAACGCAGTTCGACGGACTCTCGGCGGAGTCCATTCAGGAGTTCATGAAGAATATCAACGCCAGCGGGAAGCATCTTCAGCAAATCATCAACGACATTCTCGATCTCTCCAAGATCGAGGCAGGAAGGATGGAGTTGCACATCGCCAGCTATCCCATCTCCTACTTTGAGGAAAGTCTCCGCAGGATCTTTGCAACCCAGGTGAAGGAGAAGGGGATACAACTGGACATCCGCTTCTCGCCGGAGTTCGAAGAGATCGTGGTCGATCAGACGCGGTTTCGGCAGATCCTCCTCAATCTTGTCTCGAATGCCATCAAGTTTAGCAGGCAGGGTGGGCGAGTTACGGTCACGTCCGAGCGCGTCGGGAACGACATTCAATACGAGGTGCGAGATGAGGGGGTGGGGATTAAGCCCGAAGAATTGCCTCACCTGTTCAAGCCGTTTCGGCAGGCGACCCACGGCCGCGCGTTGAATCAGCAGGGGATCGGGTTGGGCCTTGCCATCAGCAAGAAGCTTGTGGAGCTGCACGGTGGTTCCATCGGGATCGAGAGCGAGTACGGAAAAGGGACAACGGTGCGGTTCCGTATTCCGCTGGTCATCGACGCCACCTCGGAGCGGCTGAAGCAGGCGGAAATGTTGCTGGATGCGTTGAAACGGGAGGCCATGCGTGAAGGTGCGGAAACGCAACCGCTCGCGCTTATCGTCGAGGACTCAGCCCAGGCGGCAGAACTCTTGCGCATGCATATCGCAGCGGCCGGCTACCGTGTTGAGGTTGCACACGACGGCGTCGAAGCGATCGAGAAAGCCAAACAGCTCCATCCCAACGTCATCACACTCGACCTTCTGCTGCCCGTCAAAGATGGCTGGCAGGTCATGAAGGAACTGAAGCGCCATCCGCTGTGCAGGCACATTCCCATCATCATTGTCTCGATCATTGATGAGAAGAACCTCGGCTTCAGTCTGGGTGCGGTGGACTACTTCGTGAAACCCGTGAACAAAGAGGAACTTCTTGCCGCAATGGATCGGGTTCGCCTACTCCCCCATGCGGACGCCAGAGTTCCCAAAGTGCTCGTCATTGATGACGATCGCGCCGCAACCGACCTGATCGAGGTGATTCTCGGGAATGAGGGGTACGAAGTAATAAAGGCCTACCATGGGAGGGATGGCTTGGAGGTGGCCCTCCGTGAGAAGCCCGACATCATTATCCTCGATCTCATCATGCCGGAGATGTCCGGCGTCAGCGTTGCCTATCAGTTAAAACAAAATCCTACCACTCGTTCGATTCCGATCATCGTCCTGACCTCGATGGAGATCGACGATGAGATGCAGCAGCAGCTTGGCAGTTATGTCACGGGACTGATGCGAAAATCATCATTTACCAAGAAAGAGTTGTTGAAGGAGATTGGCAATATCGAAAGTTTCCGTTGACATTCACGAATCTCTTGCCGTGCTCCGGTTGTGACTTCTGTCGCCTGCGCCTCCCTGAGGCTTCCTGCTTTCTTGACATCACTTGCGTGAATGGTTATATTTTGAACGAGTAAATCACGCAAAACATTTCGAACCACACCTCATGTCTTCTTCCACAACCTATAAGAAGCCTCTTGGCGTTGGCCAGGTTGCAAGCATTTGCAGGGTGAGCAAGAAGACAGTTCTCAATTGGATTTACGAAGGGGCGCTCAAGGCGTTCACAACATACGGGGGGCACTACCGAATCTGGCCCGTGAACCTCAAGAAGTTTCTCGACGCCTCGGGCATGGACATCCCCTTCGAGTATATCGACGAGACGGCTACGCGCATACTCATCATTGACGATGAGAAGCCCTACGCGCAGATGGTGAAGAGCGTCATCTCTGCAGAACTCCCCACTGTTGATATTGTAAGCACGAACGATCCCTACGAAGGCTTGCTCATGATTGGGGAGCGGAAACCGCACCTACTGATTTTCGATGTTCGGATTCCGAACGTGGATGGTGTGCAAGTGCTGGAACTGCTGCACACGCGGAAGGGGCAGTATGGGACGAAGGTTCTTGTCCTCTCCAACCACATGAGCAGCGAGACAAAAGAAAAGTTGTTGAAAACAACAGCCGATGCCGTCCTTGATAAGCAGGTAGATGTTGGCCTTCTCGTCAAGACGGTAACAGCTCTTGTTCGATCAGATTCGCCTATCCTTCACGAAGAACTTGTTCGATAACCAAATCGGGGATACCATGGCGGCGCCACAGACAGAAGTCGATCTCCAAACACAGGTCGCCAACTTGAAAGCGGGCATACGCGAAGTGGCCCACGAAATCAACAATCCCCTTGGCGTCATGCGAATGGCCGTGTATATGATGCAAACCCACAAGGGTGATCAGGCAAAGCAGGAACACTACATCGAGCTTCTCAACGTGAGCATCGAGCGCGTCGAGGCCGGACTGAAACGCCTGCGCGCCCTTCGGGAAAACCCCTCCGGGACCCCGCCGGATGCTCCTTCGCCCGAAACCCCATGAGCAACTGCTCTCCGTATGTGCCGTATATTCAGGCAGGATTGCTTGCGGTGTGAATGAAACGACCAGCCCTCATGAACGCGCAGTACACCTGGTTGAGCTTTGTCGGCAGTCTTGCATGTGCTGCGTTGGTGTTTGTTGGATGTGAAGAAAAACTAAAGCTCACAACCAGCTCCGCACAAGCGAGGAAACTCTACAGGGAAGGTGTTACGCTTCTGGAAAAATTCTATTTGACCGAAGCGAAGAATGTGCTTCGGCAGGCGACGCAACTCGACACGAATTTTGCGATGGCGTACGCCCGGCTGGGTTTAGTGTACTATCGGGCAGGGAGTGAGGATAGCGCTCGGTTGGAAATCTCCGAAGCCGTCCGCAAGGCCGGCGGCGTGAGCGACTATGAGCAGTTCTTCATCCGCATGCTCGATCATCTGTTTCACTTCCGCAATGCAGATGCACTCCGCGTCGCCGATTCTCTCACCAAATCATTCCCCCAGGATGCTGAAGGATATGTGTTCCGGGGTGATCTTCTTGAATTGAATAGAAGGGCAGATGCAGCGCTTGAGATGTACAAGCAGGCCGTGAAGGTCGGTCCATCCTACGCCCCTGCGGTGATGAGCCTCGGTTACGCTTATGCAGCCCGGGGCAACGAAGCGGAAGCCATCAAGGCCATGCAACGCTATATCGAGCTTGTGCCCGATGCGGCCGATCCAAGAGCAAGCTTTGCGGACATCTTGCTTCGCTACGGACGGTATGCCGAGGCACTCGAGCAGTACAGAGCTTCGCTGGAATTGAAACCGGACTACTGGTACGCAATTATGCGCATAGGCGATGTCTATGTTGTGCTCGGCCGTTTGAACGAAGCAAAACAACAGTACGATCTCAGCATGGCCAAGATCCTGCCCAGCGCGCAAACGCAAGCAAGCCGCCTTGCTGTCGATGCGAACCTTGAGCTTCACCGGGGAAACTACGAGCAGGCACTGCGTTTGTTCGACGAGGCGATGCCGCTCGACAGCACAAACTTTCGATGGGCTTACGGCCGGACGCTTGCCCTTCTCAAGCTGGCGAGGTTGAAGGAAGTGCAAACGATGCTTGAAACAATCCGTAAGGAAATCTTGCGGAGGAATTTGGGTGAGTCCACTGTTATGCTGCAATTTCATCTCTTGCAGGCACGGTTGCTTGAGGAGCAAAAGAAGTTCGACGAGGCGTTGATCGCCTGTGATAGCGCCTTGCAATACGGCACGGAGCTGACGCGGGCCGAAGTGTACCACCGCATCGCTGTGATTTCTCTGAAAAGCAGCGCGTACGATCATGCGTTAGATGCCCTCGACGAAGCCCTCCGCTATAACTCGAACAACCCCGATGCGTTGCTCACCCTGGCAAAGGTGTACAAAGCGCAAGGCGACAAGCGCATGACGCAGGAGATTGGCAGCAGGCTGTTGGAGTTGTGGAAGCAAGCGGACGCTGACTTCCAACCGTTGCAGGAATTGAAACAGGTGCTTGCCGAGTCGCCTCCTGCGCCACCGTCCTGATGCCGGTTCTCGTTGCGTCTGCTCCTTGCTTTTCCTTTGTGCATTCCCTATAATTTTTCAACAGCGTGCATGGGTCACGCGCCCTCTCCCCGTTCGCAGGTCCGTCTCACAACAGGTGGCTCCATGAATCAGCCAACGACACTGAACGAACTTCTTGCATACCACCACGCCGTGCATGCGCGGCCGAAGCAATTGAATTACAAAGTGCATGGACGGTGGGTGGGCTTCTCCTCCGACGAGATAGTGCGGCACGTTCGCTTTCGGGCGTTGGGCCTTTACCATCTGGGCGTCCGCAAGGGCGATCATATCGGGCTGCTTGCTGAAAACTCTCCGCAATGGGTCATGTCGGACTATGCCGTCCTGGCCCTGGGGGCTGCGACCGTGCCGTTGTACATTACGCAAATCACCGAGCAAGTCGAGTACATCCTTCGCGATGCAAACTGCTCCGTTCTCATCGTTTCGAGCCTCGATTTGTTCAACAGAATCAAACCAATCATCGAACGGGGGTTTCTCAAACGCGTTATCGTTTTCTCTCCCTTTGCTGAAGGCGAAAAGATCGTCACGCTGGAGGAACTGGAACGCGCAGGCGAAGCGCTGGACAAAGAGCACCCTGCGCTGTATGATTCACTTCGCAACGCCGTGCAGGCCGAGGACATTGCGACACTGATGTATACCTCGGGCACGACTGCGGCGCCAAAGGGGGTGTTGCTCACCCATCGCAACCTCGTCTCGAACGCCATCGACGCGGGCGCAGACTTCGAGTGGGTTCCGGCAACGGATGTCGTCTTCTCCTTTCTTCCGCTCTCCCATATTTTCGAGCGGACCATGATCAACATGTATCTCTACCATGGCGTCCCCGTGTGGTTTGCCGAGTCCATCGAGAAGATTCCCGAAAATCTGTTGGAGGTAAAGCCCACGATTATGGCCGCCGTGCCGCGGATGTTAGAGAAAGTGTACGATCGCATCTTGCAGAAGGGTAATGAGCTGCGCGGCGTGAAGAGAAAGCTCTTCTTCTGGGCGCTTTCGCTGGCCAAGCAATACGACCCGTGGGGTACGCAGCCTCTGTGGTATCGCTTCCGGCTGCAGATTGCCTCAGCACTGGTGTTCTCGAAGTGGCGTGCAGCACTCGGCGGAGCGTTCCGCCTCATTCTCTCGGGCAGCGCGCCGTTGCATCCGGAACTCGCGCGCGTGCTGCTCGCTGCGGGTTTCCCTGTCATTCAAGGATATGGACTCACCGAAACCTCTCCGGTCGTTACAGTCAACCGCAGCCGGCGCAACAAACTCGGCTCCGTCGGGCTGGTCATTGACCATGTGGAAGTCAAGATTGCCGACGACGGGGAGATTCTTGTCAAAGGTCCTAACGTCATGAAAGGATTCTATAACGCACCCGAGAAAACTGCCGAAGTCTTCGACGGCGAGTGGTTTAAGACCGGCGACGTGGGCTATCTCGACAAGGACGGTTTTCTGTTCATTACAGATCGGAAGAAGGATCTGATCAAAAAGTCCAGCGGAAAGTTTATTGCACCGGGTCCGATCGAAGCAAGTCTCCGCAATAGCCGGTACATCGAGCACGCGGCGGTGATTGGCGAAGGCCGCAAGTTTGCCATTGCTATTCTGTTTCCCAAATTCCAAAACCTACAGCACTGGGCGGCGCAGAACCACATTGTGTACTCAAGCATGACCGAACTGATTGCCCGTCCCGAAGTGCAGCAACTGTATGAAGAGGAAGTGGGCAGGGTGAACCTTACACTCAACAAGTGGGAACGCATCATCAAGTTCATTCTCAGTGACCATGAGCTGACGATCGCCAATGGACAGCTGACGCCTACCATGAAGCTGAAGCGACGGATCATCGAGCAGGAGTTCCACGACCAGATCGAAGCGCTCTATCAGCAATACGAGATGGTGGAGGTGCACGAGTAAGAAGGCGCCGGTCTCTGAACGTTCTTTTTCAATCCTCTTTGTCTCCCCTTGTCTTTGACCTGAATTCAGCCCATATTGAAGTCAACACAAAAGGGAGGTCGCACTACTTAGCCGCTTTCAACGCGTGCATACAAACGGAACCTATGATCACTTAGACCCTACTCGATAATCACATGAGAACAACATGATTCGTGAAATTACAAGAGTGGCCGTTCTCGGCTCGGGCGTGATGGGCTCGGCCATTGCCGCGCATCTTGCAAATGCAGGGATTCCCTCGTATCTCCTCGACATTGTTCCGAAAGAACTGACGCCTGAGGAAGCTGCCCGAGGGCTGACGCTCGCAAGCCCTGCAGTACGCAATCGCATCGTCAGCGCGGGACTCGACTCGGCCAAGAAGGCTCGACCCGCAGCGTTCTATTCACCCGAGGGTGCAAACCTCATCACGGTGGGCAACTTCGATGACAATCTTGGGTGGGTGAAGGAGGTGGATTGGATTATCGAAGTCGTGGTGGAGCGACTCGACATCAAGCAGGCGCTGCTCAAGAAGGTGGATGCGCTGCGCAAGCCGGGCACGATCGTCTCGTCGAACACATCAGGCATCCCCATCGCGTCGATCGCCGGAGGGATGTCCGACGATTTTCGGAAGCACTTTCTCGGCACGCACTTCTTCAATCCGCCACGCTACATGCGGCTGCTGGAAATCATTCCGGCGAACGAAACACTCCCCGAAGTTGTCGAAACCATGGCAACGTTCGGCGAGCGCGTCCTGGGCAAAGGTATCGTGTACTGCAAGGATCGCCCCAACTTCATCGCCAACCGTATCGGTGTGTTTGCCATGATGTCTGCCATCCGCGCGATGCTGGAAGGAGGATACACCATCGAAGAGGTGGATCAGCTCACGGGCCCGGCCACCGGCAAGCCGAAGAGCGCAACCTTTCGCACCGGCGATCTTGTGGGCATTGATACGCTTGTGCATGTTGCCAACAACCTGTATGAGGCTGTTCCCGATGACGAACGGCGCGAGATGTTCGTTGTGCCCGACTTCATCAAGAAGATGGTGGAGAGCAAGATGCTCGGCGATAAGACCAAGCAGGGCTTCTACAAGAAGATGAAAGGCAATGGCGAGAAGGATATTCTCACTCTCGATTACACCACATTGCAATATCGCCCGCGGCAAAAGGGGAAATTCGCCTCGCTCGACGCCGCCAAGAACATCGAGAGCTTGACCGAGCGACTGAAAATGCTGACCTACGCGAACGACCGCGCAGGCGAGTTTCTCTGGAAGACCACGCGAGACATTCTCCTGTACGCAGCCAACCGCATTCCTGAAATCTCCGACGACATCGTGAATGTTGACAAGGCCATGCGTTGGGGATTCAACTGGCAGTTAGGCCCGTTCGAGATGTGGGATGCCATCGGCGTCGAACCGTCCGTGAAGAGGATGCAGGCCGAAGGCAGAACACTTCCGCCGCTCGTTGAGAAGCTTCTGTCATCGGGCAAGAAATCCTTTTACGAGCGACGCAACGGCACGACGTTCTCTTTTGATCTGAAGGCTGAAAAGCATGTCCCAGTGGAAGAGAAGCCGGGGTTGCTTCTTCTCCCATCCTTTAAGGATCGTAACAACGTCATCAAGAAGAATGCAGGCGCGAGTCTGATTGACATCGGTGATGGCGTGGCGTGCCTGGAGTTTCACTCCAAGATGAACGCTATCGGTGAGGACATTCTCTCCATGACACACTTTGCCGTGCAGGAAGTGAGCAAGAACTTCGAGGGGATGGTTGTGGGTAATGAAGGCGAGAACTTTTCCGTCGGGGCCAACATCATGATCATGCTGATGGCTGCACAAGAGGGCGATTGGGACGAGCTGGATTTGATGGTGCGGGCGTTCCAAAAGGCGACCCAAGCGCTCAAGTACTCGCCGAAGCCCGTGGTAGCGGCGCCGTTCGGCATGACGCTTGGCGGCGGATGCGAGTATGCGCTCGGCGCCGATCGCATCCGCGCGGCCGCAGAGTTGTATATGGGGCTTGTCGAAGTCGGGGTGGGCATCATTCCTGCGGGCGGCGGGTGCAAGGAGATGCTGGTGCGTATGGTGGAACGTGTGCCGAAGGATGCGGATGTCGACTTCTTTCCCCTGGTCAAACGAGTGTTTGAGACGATCGGCATGGCGAAAGTGTCCACCAGCGCGGTGGATGCGCGGGCGCTGGGTTTCCTCCGCGCCTCGGATGGCATCACCATGAATAAGGACTATCTGCTCGCCGATGCCAAGGCCACCGTGCTTGCGATGGTGAAGGAGGGCTACAAGCAACCCCTACCGCGCACAGACATTCCTGCGTTGGGAGAACCTGCTCTTGCAACATTGAAGTTGGGCATGTACCTCATGAAGAACGCAGGCCGCATCAGCGAGTACGACATGCATGTGGGGACGAAACTCGCGTACGTCCTTTGCGGCGGCGACGTGACCTCAAAGACACTCGTCAGCGAGCAGTACATCCTGGACCTGGAACGCGAAGCATTCCTGAGTCTGGCAGGAGAGCGAAAGACACAGGAGCGACTCGCGTACATGCTGAAGAACGGGAAGCCGCTGCGAAATTGATCCTCAGCAGTTCTTGACGGATTGCACGAGCACGACGATGTTTACGAACGACACACTCTCCAACAAATCCATCCTCATTACCGGCGGCGGGAGCGGACTGGGGCTTGCGATGGCAAAGCGCTTTGCCGAGCTTGGCGCGAACATCGCTATCTGTGGACGGACGGAAGAGAGGTTGAATTCGGCGGCGAAAGAATTGTCGGCAACGGGTGCGAAAGTGCTCACACATGTTGTTGACATCCGCGATTACGAAAGAGTTGGCGAGATGATCAAGCGCATCGTTGCCGAGTTCGGTTTCCTCGATGGGCTGGTCAACAACGCCGCGGGGAATTTCCTTGCCGCATCGGAGGATTTGAGTCCCAATGCGTTCAAAGCCGTCGTTGATATTGTGCTCACCGGTTCGTTTAATTGTACGCAGCATTTTGGAAAGTATCTCATCGAGACGAAGAGGCCGGGAGTTGTGCTGAGCATCGTGACGACGTACACGGAAACCGGCTCGGCATTCGTCCTGCCGTCGGCGTGTGCAAAAGCGGGTGTGTATGCCATGACGACGTCGCTGGCAACCGAATGGGGACCCTACGGCATTCGTCTCAACGCCATCGCACCGGGCTTGTTTCCCACCGAAGGAGCGTGGTCTCGACTCATGCCGGATGACGCATCACTGATCGAACACTACAAGAAGAAGGTCCCCTTGGGCCGCTTCGGGCATCATGAGGAGCTTGCCAACCTCGCAGCGTTCCTGATGTCCGACCTCTCCTCGTACATCACGGGTGAATGTGTGACGATTGACGGTGGCGAGCGTCTGCAATCGGGACAGTTCAACACCCTGGCGCAGGTGATGCCGAGAGAGAAGTTGAAGGAAGTGTTCCGAATGATGAAGCCGAGGAAGGGGTTATAGAGTTGTAGAGTTCATGGAGTTAAAGAAAGGAAGAATCATGACCGAAGCGTATATCGTCACAGCCGTTCGCACGGCGGTTGGGAAAGCCTCGAAGGGCACTCTGCGCAACACACGGCCCGATGACATGGCGGCAGCCGTAATCGCGGAGTTGCTTAAGCGCACGCCTCAGCTCAATCCGGCGGAGATTGACGACGTGATTATCGGCTGTGCGTTTCCGGAAGCTGAACAGGGAATGAACTTTGCGCGCATTGCCGCATTGCGCGCCGGGCTGCCACACGATGTTCCTGCTTCAACAATCAACCGCTTCTGCTCGTCCGGCTTGCAGTCCATTGCCTTCGCAAGCGAGCGCATCATGTGTGGCAACGCCGATGTCATCATCGCAGGCGGCGCAGAAAGTATGAGCCTCGTGCCGATGGGGGGCAACAAAGTTGTAGCAAACCCATACATGGTTGACCATTTGCCCGACATCTATCTGAGCATGGGGCTGACTGCCGAGAACGTTGCGAAACGCTACAACATTACCCGGGAGATGCAAGACCGATGGTCGCTGCGAAGTCATGAACGTGCGGTGGCGGCAATCAAAGCCGGAAAGTTCAAGGGCGAAATCGTCCCATTGAAAATCACCGAAAAGACGATTGATGAGAAAGGAAAGAAGCAGACGAAGGAGACCGTGTTCGATACCGACGAAGGACCTCGTTCCGATACGACGCTGGAGAAACTCGCCGCGCTCAAGCCCGTCTTCTCCGTTGAGCCAACGGCCACCGTCACTGCGGGCAACTCTTCGCAAACAAGCGACGGCGCAGCCGCGGTGATCGTTATGTCGAAACAAAAGATGGAATCGCTTGGCCTCAAACCTCTGGCACGGTTCGTCACGTTTGCCCTCGGCGGTGTCCACCCCGACGAGATGGGCATCGGTCCGGTGAAAGCAATCCCCAAGGCGTTGAAGCGCGCGGGGCTTACCCTGGCCCGGATTGATTTGATCGAGCTGAACGAAGCATTCGCATCGCAAGCGTACTACGTCATCAAACATCTGGAGATGGAGGAAGAGAAGGTGAACGTCAACGGCGGGGCTATTGCGCTCGGTCACCCCCTCGGCTGTACCGGCGCGAAATTGACCGTGCAGATTCTCAACGAAGCGCAACGCCGCAAGGCAAAGTACGGCATGGTGACCATGTGCGTAGGCGGAGGCATGGGTGCCGCGGGGATTTTTGAGTTTATGAACTAAGGGGGAGTGATGAAGCATTGGAGTAATGGATGATGGATTGATTTTTTGCTTGGAGTGGTGATGTCAGTATCTTATGAGATAAGGAGATCAGACATGGATTGGGCTGAGGTGATAAAGAATCCAATGCTGAGAAATCTTCCGTTCAAGATCGAGCTTAACCGGCTTGGGCAACTGTTAATGACTCCCGCCTCGAACTTGCATGGGAACATCCAGGCGAAGGTGGGCATCGGGATACAGCGGAGGATGCGCGGGGGCGAAATAATCTATGAATGCTCAATCCGGACTTCCGATGGTGTGAAAGTCGCGGACGTTGCATGGGCCTCGGACTCGTTTGTACGGCGGAACGGCTTTCGAACACCCTACACCGAGGCACCTGAGATTTGTGTTGAGATAGCCTCTCCTTCGAACACCGAAGAAGCATTCTTACAAAAAAGTAGATTTGTATTTGGCGAAGGGTGCCGAGGAGGTTTGGGTGGTGACAGAAGAGAAGAAGGTTCGCTTCTTTACCCACAACGGGCCAATGAAGCGCTCGAAGCTGGTCCCCAGATTTAGACTGTAACCTCGAATCCTGAAACTTGAATCTACAACCCAGAATCGAGAATCCAGAATCCAGAATCCAGAAACCCCTTGCCCCAACCCGACTATAAATTCTCCATCACCGTTCCGGTACGCTTCGCCGACATGGACGCGATGGGGCACGTGAATAATGCGACCTACCTCACGTATTTCGAGGAGGCGAGGATGATGTACTACCTGAATCTCTTCGATATTGACATGGCGGAAGCGGCGCGGAGTCTGCCGTTCATTCTTGCAGAGGCAACCGTCAAATTCAAGGCGCCGGTTCATGCAGCGCAGAGGCTGAGAGTGTTTGTCCGGGTGTCAGAATTCGGCACACGCAGTTTCCGCATGGAGTATAGAATCGAGAATGCCGACACGCGCCAGCTTGTGGCTGAAGGCTCGACGGTGCAGGTGACGTATGATTATGACAGGAAGATGACGATTCCTGTTCCAGAGGAATTGAAGAAGAGGGTACTGCAGTTTGAATCAACCATAAATCCTGAGCGAAGTGAAGGACAAGATGCACGACGTCCGGATTCATCGGCCGCTTCGCTCCCTCAGCATTCATAAGGAGAACACCATGACAGCAGAAACTACCTACGTCAAAGGAGGAGAATTTCTCCTTCGAGAATTCACCGCGCAGGAAATCTTTACCCCGGAGGATTTCTCCGACACGCACCGGATGATTGCAAAGACGACCGAGGATTTCGTCAACGGTGAGGTGATGCCGCGTGTGCATGAGATTGATGAGATGAAACACGAATTGAACGTCGCGCTCTTGCGCAAAGCGGGGGAGCTTGGACTGAACGCGATCGACATTCCTGAAGAATACGGCGGCCTTGGGCTTGATAAGACCAGCTCGATGATCGTCGCCGAAAAAGTCGGGCCGACAGGTGCATGGGCGGTCAGCCACGGCGCGCACGCCGGCATTGGCACACTGCCCATCGTCTATTTCGGAACGCCTGAACAGAAGGCAAAGTACCTGCCGAAGTTTGCTGCAGCCGAACTGATCTCATCGTACTCACTCTCCGAGCCCGGCTCTGGTTCCGATGCGCTCTCCGCAAAGACGACCGCAAAGCTGACCGATGATGGCAAGTATTACATCCTCAACGGAACGAAAATGTGGCTGAGCAACGCCGGCTTTGCAGATGTGTACATTACGTTTGCACAAGTTGACGGAAACAAGTTCACAGGGTTCATCATCGAAAAAGGTTATCCCGGAGTATCTACTGCTCCTGAAGAAAAAAAGATGGGCATCAAAGGCTCGTCGACGCGGCAACTGCTGCTGGACAATGCTCGTGTCCCCGTCGAGAATGTTGTGGGCGAGATCGGGAAAGGGCATCTCGTCGCGTTCAACATTCTCAACATCGGACGCTTTAAGTTGGCCGCCTCTGCCATCGGGGCGTCGAAGAACGTGATCGGCGAGGCAGTAAAGTATGCCGACCAGCGGAAGCAGTTCGGCAAGAAACTTCATGAGTTTCCTCTCATCAAACACAAGATTGCCGAGATGATGATCCGCACGTTCGTCGGTGAGAGCATGGTATACCGTACTGCCGGCATGATTGATCATCTGGTGGGCAGCGTGGATACGTCCAGTCCCGACGCGTCGAAACTCATTCTCAAGAGTATCGAGGAGTACGCTGCCGAATGCGGCATGCTAAAGGTGTACTGCAGCGAGATTCTCGATTATGTTGTGGATGAGGGGGTACAGATTCTCGGCGGTTACGGATACAGCGAGGAATACCCGATGGCCCGGGCATATCGCGATGCACGCATCAACCGCATCTTCGAAGGGACGAACGAAATCAATCGCCTGCTGGCGTCGGGCATGGTGCTGAAGCGGGCATCGAAGGGAGAGCTGCAAGTGTTCGGATACGCAAAGCAGCTCCTCGACGAATTGATGACTCCCTCGTTCGACGCCAACGGTGAAGACCAGCTTTTTGCAGCCGAGAAGAAGCTTGTTGCCAATGCAAAAAAGATCACCGTCCTTATGTTGGGCGCCGCAGCACAAAAGTACATGATGGCAATTCAAGACGAACAGGAAGTGCTTGCGGCCATCACCGACATGATGATGGAGACGTACGCGATGGAAAGCGCCATGCTTCGGGTCCAGAAAAGAGTCGAGAAGCACGGAGAAGCTGCCAGTCAAACCTTCATTGATCTTGTGAAAGTGTTTGTGAATGGTGCGATCGGACGTGTAGGAGAGCACGCGGCGAACGTTCTCGCCGCCATCGCTGAAGGCGATGCGCTGCGCACGCAACTGGCAGCACTCAAACGCCTGACGAAGCACACGCCCATTAACGCATTCGCGCTGCGACGTTCCATCGCAGATAAGGTTGTTGCGATGGGAGGATATAAACTGTAAGCTGCCTGAGGCGATGTAGCAAGCCATTTACACATTGACTGTTCACAAGGGCGACGGCCGGTTCGCCCTTTCTCTTTGTTGTCTGAGATCGTACGTCATGGACCGCAGGCAGCACGCCATCCTTATTCTTGTTCTCGGTTCGCTCACGGCGATCGGCCCGTTTTCCATCGACATGTATCTGCCGGGATTTCCCGCCATCGCCCGGGATCTGCACACGGACATCGCACATGTTGCGCTCACGCTCACCTCGTACTTCATCGGCATCTCGACGGGTCAGCTTGTCTATGGGCCGCTCCTCGATCGGTATGGTCGAAGGAAGCCTTTGGTTGTGGGACTGCTCATCTACATTGCCGCCGCCCTCGGGTGTGCACTTGCGCCAACGATCCAAGCACTGATTGCATTGCGTTGTGTTCTTGCCCTGGGGGCTTGCGTTGGCATTGTTGCGGCCCGGGCAATTGTGCGCGATCTCTTTCCGATCGAGGAGATAGCGAAGATCTTCTCAACGCTTATGCTTGTTCTCGGCATCTCGCCCATTATTGCGCCGACCGTCGGCGCGTACGTTGCGGCAACGTTCGGCTGGCGATTTATCTTTGTTACCCTGGCTCTCATTGGCACAGTGATTCTCCTCGGCGTGCTGCGTTACCTTCCGGAAAGCCGCGCCGGCGATGCATCCCTGTCGCTGCATCCCGTCAGAATTGCGCGGGAGTATGGCAGCGTGGTGAAAGAGAAAGCGTTCATCGTCTTCGGACTGGCGAGCGCTGCGGCCTCATGCGGGCTGTTCGCCTACATCTCCGACGCGCCGTTCGTGTTCATGACACTGTTCGGATTGACGGAACGGGAGTTCGGTTGGATGTTCGGGTTGAGCGCGTGCGGTGTTATTGGCGCCAGTCAGGTGAACCGTGTTGCCTTGCGGCGATGGGACAGCAGAACCATTTCCATCGCTGCGGTTGGTGGTCAATGTCTCTTTGCCGCTGGTCTTGTGTCAGCGGCGGTCATTCACGTGTCGTTTGTCGTGTTCGTTGTGGTGATCATCGGTTACCTGATCTGCCTGGGCTTTCTCAGTCCGAACACCACAGCCATTGCGATGGAGCCATTCACGCGCAATGCAGGCACTGCGTCAGCACTGATGGGAAGCATGCAAATGACGGCGGGAGCGCTTGGCTCGGCACTGGTCAGCTCGTATCATGATGGCACGGTGATGCCGATGGGAGCCGTGCTTCTTGGATCGGCATGGGTAAGCGTCGTCCTTCAATTGCGCCATCGCAGAAGGGAAACGTCATGATCCTCCGGGGCTGTGAGTCATCTTCTCACTCCACATACACCCACACCTCCGCATCTTCGTCATGGTTTGCTCATGTGCCTGAGAGGAGGGGAGAGTCCCGGAATCGCTGGTGATTTAATGTTTGATTCTTTTCACCAACCGTTGTATCTTTACGTCGGCGTTTACGTTCCTTTCCAGAGAAGTCATAACACCTTCGTAGCCCCTAATCCACATCCCCAAATCATATCAGGAGTACCATTATGAGGCACGTAACTCTACCATTTGTGCGAGGCGGAGTTGTGATACTGTTAGTGCTCAGTTCTTTCTGTGCACTGGCGCAGACGACAGGGACGATTCAGGGAAAAGTCACCGACAAACGGACCGGTGATCCACTCCCGTTCGTCAACGTCGTCGTGAAAGGAACCACAACCGGAGCAGCGACGAATGCCGAAGGGTTCTATGAGATCGGCGATCTTGCACCCGGTACGTACACGTTGGTGGCGCGGCTGGTCGGCCATGAGATGCAGGAGGTCACGGGCGTTGTCGTCGTAGCCGGACGAACGACGATCCAGGATATCGTGATGGCCGAGGCCGCTGTGCAGATTTCCGAAATGACGGTGTACGGCGCGTCCCGTCGGGCGGAGCGCATCACTGAGGCTCCGGCTGCCATCAGTACGCTTGCTCCGAAAGAGATCGAATTGTACTCGGCTACGGGTCAGCTCCCCCGTCTGCTGGAAATGCAGCCCGGCGTTGATATTGTCCAGAGCGGCATCCAGGATTTCAACATCAACACACGAGGATTCAACAGCTCGCTCAATCGTCGTCTGTTGGTTTTGTTGGATGGCAGGGACCTGGCCATTGCGTTCTTAGGCTCGCAGGAATGGAACGGCTTGCCGGTTCCCCTGGAGGATATCGGCAGACTCGAGCTTGTGCGCGGTCCCGGTTCGGCACTGTACGGCCCGAATGCGTTTAATGGCGTCATCAACATTACCACGCCGGCGCCCCGAGAGATTCAGGGAACCAAGATCAGTTACTCCGCAGGAGAACTTTCCTTGCAGCGAGCCGATGTGCGACACGCACAAGTCCTCAATGAGAACCTCAGCTTCAAGGCAAACGTCGGTCGCGTGCAAAGCTCTACCTGGACACGCAATCGAGCACATGCCGGTCCGTACGAGTATTCCGGGCTTTCGCGCGAAGCTCGTGCCCTGAACACGGACGATGTCATCTCGACGTACTTCAACGGTCGCGTGGACTATGAGGTGAATGAGAACATCATCACCGCTGAGGGTGGATTCTCTGAAGTGCAGAACGAAGTGTTTCTCACCGGTATTGGTCGTGTGCAGGTGACGAAAGCACATAAACCCTGGGGGCGTCTCAACTTCAGCAATCCCAACCTTAACGTGATGGTGTGGGCGCAGGGGCGGAAGAGTATCGAGCCGCAGTATTCGCTTCTTTCGGGCGCTCCGCTGGACGAACGCTCGGGTATCGTCAACGGCGAAATCCAGTACAACTTCAATCTCCTTGAAGACGCGCTGCGTGTCGTCCTCGGCGTTTCGCATCGCTACTATCATGTGAACACACGAGGAACGCTGATGGCTGAGAAGCAGGATGACAATACCAGCGGCGCCTTCGGTCAGGTGGAGTACTCGCCGGTCGACTGGATCAAATTTGTTGCAGCGGCGCGGTGGGATCGAAGCACATTGCATGAAAGCCAGTGGTCGCCTAAGGGTGCAATTGTATGGACGCCCCATCCGGACCATTCGCTCCGCGCAACATATAATCAGGCATTCCAGGTGCCCAACTATTCCGAATTCTTTCTGCGTGTGGGAGCTGGTACCGTTCCGACAACCTCCTATGTTGATCCGCGTAATCCGGGTCAGCCCGTCCCGATTCTTGCGCGCGGCAACCCCAACCTCAAGGTGGAGAAGATCACCGGCTACGAAGTCGGCTACAAGGGAATCTTCTTCGACAAGAAACTCTTCGTGACGGTCGATGGATACTTCAACCAGGCGAAGGACTTCATCACAGACCTGCTGCAAGGTGTTAACCCGTTGTACCCATACAACCCGCCTGCAGGTCTGGCCGAGGTGTTGCGACGTTCGCTTCCGGGCCTTACCCTTGTTGATGGCAAACCCGCTGTGGTCATCTCGTACACGAACGCTGGCAAGGTGGACGAGATGGGGGTGGAAGTGAGCTTCAACTACTACATCAACGACGAGGTCTCGATCAACGGCAACTGGACGTGGTATGATTTCAAAGTGAAAGAACAGCAAACGGGCGACATTCTCCTGCCGAATGCCCCCAAGCACAAGTTTGCTGCCGGGTTCCTGTGGACCCGCCCGGATGGAATCGATCTCTCCCTGAGTGCTCGCAACGTCCAGCCCTTTCCCTGGGCCGCAGGAGTTTTTGCGGGGCCGATTCGTGCTTACACCATCGTCAACGGATCGGTGGGGTACCGTCTCTCCAAGAACTACCGGTTGAGCCTTACGGTGACGAACATGTTCGACAACCGTGTCTATCAGATTTTCGGCGGCTCGATCATCGGGAGACAGGCCATCGGAACGCTTACGGCGACGTTTTAGTCGTTGAACGACTTTGATCACTCAACTTTTCAGAAAGGGTCACACCATGTCAACCTTCAAACACACGCCGGCGATAGTGCTCGCCCTGGTGCTTGTCTCCGCGGTGGTTTTTGTGAGCTGCAAGAAGGACGAAGGGACTTCCACACCTCCTGAAACGCCGTGGAGCGCAGGCTCGGCAGACTTCACGCGCTACGTTGCTATTGGCAACAGTCTCACGGCGGGCTTTCAATCGAATGCCCTTTCGTCGCGAGACCAGAAGTACAGTTTTCCCAACCTTCTCGCGCAGGCCTTCCGCACAACGGACTTTCAGCAACCGCTGATGCGAGAGCCGGGCGTCGGTGCGCGCAAGAAACTCGTCTCGTTAACAGGTCCCGTCATTATTGATGAAGTGGGAGTCAATCCTGCCGATCCGGCGTCCAACCTGAACATCGCTCTCCCGCGTCCATACAACAACCTCGGCATTCCGGGGGCCGTTGTATTCGACATGGTCGATCGTCCGACAAGCTTTCAGGTAAAGAGCTTTCAGCGTTCCAATCCGTTCTTTGCTCTCATTCAACGCGATACGGCATTCGGGCGCAGCATCGTGGAGCAGGCAAAACGATTGCGGCCCACGTTTATGACGTGTTGGATCGGGAACAACGACGTGTTAGGGTATGCCACCAGCGGCGGCAGTGGAACGCCGCCCACACCGACAGCGACGTTCGATGCGCTGTTCGCACAAACCATGGACAGTCTGCGTGCGATCACGGCGAATGTCATCGTTGCCAACATTCCGGACGTGACGGCCATTCCGTTCTTCACGACGGTTGGTCCGTCGGTGCGTGCCGCGTTGCCTGCAGGCATCTATCTCCGGTACCAGAAAGGAACGAACACGGGTGTTGCGTTCGACTCCACACGCTTCACCGAAAGCACACCGCCCCTGCTTCTGCTGACGGGCAGCACCTACGCGTCGTATCTGGGGCGAGCCGGCGGACAGGGCGGTGGAAAGTACTATCGTGATTTCAACATCTCTCCGCTCCCGCCGGGAATCGATACGACGAAACCATTCGGGTTCCATCCTCAGAATCCCTGGCCCGGACGCTTCACGCTCGATGCGGATGAACAGGCTACGTGTGCCGCGGCAATCGCCGCATTCAACAACACGATCCGTACACGAGCCGAAGCCAAGGGGTTTGCCGTCGTTGACATCAACGGTATCTTCGACAAGATTCGGCGGGAAGGGTTGTATGTACCGGGCATCGGCACTTTTTCGCCTGCATTCATTTCCGGAGGATTGTTCAGCTACGACGGCGTGCATCCTTCGTCGCGCGGCGCAGCAATCGTTGCGAACGAATTCCTGAAGGTCATCAATGCAAAGTACGGTGCGACCATCCCTCCCATCGACGTCGCTTCGGTTCCACCGACACAAGGTCTGGGCTTTGAGAAGGTGACGGTAACGTTGGGAGAGGAGGCGGACCTCGGCTCGTTCGATTTCTTCCTGAGTCTGCTGCGTCGCTAAACGGCGATGCCGCACCATATCGTCAGGGGCATGCCGAAATGGTCGGTGTGCCCCTGCACTGTTTTTTTCTGCGATGTGCTTGTCGTGCAGGAGGGAGAGTATGTCATCGGCGAGACGCTGAAGATGACGTGCACAAGCTCGTACTAAGGAGAGGTGCTTGCGGTTCGTACGTGCGCCGGCAGTTCCAGCAGCTCATAGTAGATTTCTTCCATGCGCGAGACTTGATGCCGTTGATCGAACATCTCCTCCACGCGGCGGCGTCCTGCTTTTCCCATCTGTCTGCGCAAAGCCGGATCGGCCCCGAGCTTCTCGATGGCGTCGGCAAGCTGCTGTGCATCGCGCGGGTGCACATACAAGCCCGTCACGCCATTGACTACGATATCCAGCACGCCGTCGCAGTTCGTGGAAACGACGGGGCGCTCCATGGCCATCGCTTCGATGAGTGCAACGCCGAACGCTTCGGCATGTGAGGGGAACGCGAAGATGTCGAAGGCAGCCATCACGTCCGGGATATCCGTACGGTATCCTGCAAACGTCACGATACCATCGAGGCGTAGTGCTGTACACATGGCACGGATACGCTGCTCGTACATCTGTTCGCCATAACTCGCTTCACCCACAATCAAAAACCGAATGTTGCCATACTTATTGCTGAGAATGCTTGCAGCCTTGAGGAACTCTTCATGCCCTTTCCCGGGCGAGAACCTGCCGACAAAGCCGACCACCAATGTATCATCGTCGTAGCCGAACTCCTGCCGCACACGTGTCGTGCTGACGCGGGAGAGGGAAAACAACTCCGTGTCCACCGCATCGTGGAGCGTGATCACCCGGTCGGGAGAAACAGGCGTCGTTTCCAGGACGTTGCGGTGGATAACGTCGGAGATGGCAAACACGCGGTCCACATTGCCGTACACAAAGCGGTGGAACATATCCTTCTTCGTGATGTATGACCCAACGCGTTTACTCAGCAGAATGGGGCAGCGCTCCCGCGAAAGTTTCTGCGCGAGGACGAGTGTGAAGAGGTCCTTGGAGTGCTGGCAGTGAATAATATCGATGCCTTCTCGTCGAATCAGCCGGGCCAGTCTTGCTACGGCAACTGGATGAATGTACCCGCGGGTCCTCAGCGGTAGGACGTTCACATTGGCGTCGCGGGCAGCATGTGCCAGTCTGCTGTTGCGCAGACAAGCGAGCCACACGCGGTGCTTGCGGTGTTTCAACTGTTTGCTGACCTCTAACGCTTGAATCTCAAGTCCGCCCCACGAATACGAGAAACAGGTTTGCAGGATGTTGAGAGGTTGATGGATCATGCCGGCTGGAAGTTGCTGTCTGAAAGTACAGAAAACAGGAGCAAGGAACAACCCTTGCATCTGGTCGTGCAGTTTGCTACCATAAGCCATGAATACTGCGCTCGTCTTTCTTGGCGGTGGCGTAGGCGCCGCGGCACGCTACGGACTTCAGGGTCTCGTCTATCGTTTTTTGCCTGCAACCTTTCCGTACGGGACGATTGTCGTAAACGTTCTCGGTTCGTTCCTCATCGGCTTCCTCATGGCATTTTTCGAGGAACGGTTTCTGGTGAACCCGCTGCTGCGCGTGTTCCTGACCGTTGGCGTCCTCGGAGGCTTCACCACGTTCTCATCGTTCAGTTATGAAACCGTTATGTTGCTGCGGACAGGAAGCTATACCTTGGGACTCATCAATATGTTCGCGAGCGTCATCACATGTCTCGTAGCAACATGGATGGGCATGGCGCTCGGCAAACTCTTGTGAATGAATTAGGGATGGGGAGAATATGAGACTGGAAGGCGAAGGAAAACTGCTCCGAATTTTCTTGGGAGAATCGGACAAAGCCGATGGTAAGCCGTTGTATGAGACGCTGGTGCTCCGTGCAAAAGAGGCGGGATTGGCGGGAGCGACCGTTCTGCGCGGCGTTGAAGGCTTCGGTGCGACGAGTCGCATTCATACAGCCCGCATCCTTCGTCTGTCCGAAGACCTTCCCATCGTTGTCGAGATTGTCGATGAGGAAGAAAAAATCAGAGCATTTATGCCCATGGTGGACGAGCTGTTTGAGTCGAGCGGTTCGGGCGGCATGGTAACGCTTGAGCGGGCCAACATCATCCGCTACACTTCGGGGAAAAGAAGTTGAAGCTTGGCGAGAGAGACCTGTCGGACGGAAAGGTAATCGATTCGAGAAGTCATCGGGTAATTAGTCCTCGGCCTTGAAAGGAAATCGCGGTTGATGCTTTCGAGTGTGGAGGAGCATCAACACGCCGGCAAACAGCGGTGGAAGCCCCATCGTCGCCACAATCAGAAGAAGGGTTGAGAGCGAAAAGGCTCGCCGTAGTTGCAGCGGATAGAGGATGAGCACCGCTATTCCGCACAGCATGAGAACAATCCCGCCGTGAACAGGCCATCGCCACGCAAAGACGGCTATTGCCACGAACAGCACGCCTGGGAAAAGGACGTGCATGATAATTCCTGCCAGCCTCGGGCCTTCTCCGATACCGGACGAAATCCCGAACGCCATCCAGAATGTTGCCCAGACGAACGCAAGGGCGCGGGCTGTGTAAAGGAGAATTGGTCGCTCGCTTGAATTCATAGTGAGCCTGAAAGATTCGTTGCACATCTATTTGAGAAGGAGAAACTTGCGCGACGCCGTGAACCCCCCAGCCTGCAACCTACACAGATACACTCCGCTTGCGTAGCCTGCCGCTTCAAAGTGAACTGATGTATATCCCGGCTCCTCAGTGCGGTTCACAAGCACCGCCACAGGGCGTCCCAGAATATCAGAGACCGTTAGCACCACATGTGTTCGTGTTGGTAATTCGTACGCGATTGTCGTACGCTCGTTGAACGGATTGGGGTAGTTTTGGTGAAGCGTGAACGAGGGTGGAAGAGCATCTCCTCCTCCTGAGGGGAGGACATCCTTGAGAATCCACTCCTCGGGATCAAGCTCGACGTGCCGTGGTTGGAATCCGAGCCGAACGCTGAAGACTTGATTGTTGTGCGTATTGAATACGGTGATCGTTGTATCGCGCGAGGAATTCGATATTCTCACATCAATCGGCATGGCAAAGAACGGCGGATGTGAGGTGCCGGTGGTCTGACGGATAGTGATATCAACGCGCCAGAATGCATTCGAGTCGGGTGCCGTGTTCCAGGTATATGTGTAGCGCGGGTAGTTCTCGCCGTACAACCATTCTTGAAAGAACCAGTCGAGCGAACGCTGAGCAAGAGCCTCGCACACGCTTTGAAAATCTTCGGTTGTTGCGACACCATAACGGAACCGAGGGTCGTTTGTGTACGCGCGCAGGGCGCGAAAGAATGTCGAATCGCCGAGCACATGCCGCAACATGTGGAGAACGACGGCGCCCTTGCGATACACCGTTGCTTGATCGAACAGAGTGGCGATGGTGTTGGTGTCCGGCCGGATAACGGGGCCACGCCCCGTCTTTGCAATGGCCATGGCATTACGGAGTGCGGAGCGGTAGTGGTCGCCCCCATGGCGTTCTTCGTAGTATAGTGCCTCGGCGTAGGACGCGAACCCTTCGTTGAGCCAAAGATGGCGCCAGCTTGCGCATGTGATAAGATTGCCGAACCACTGATGAGCAAGCTCGTGGGCGAGTGCAGGTTCGGTAAACGCCGCGCGCACAAGGGAGGTCATCGTTTGGTGCTCCATCGCGCCGCCTCTGCCGAATTGTGCATGTCCGTATTTCTCGTTGATGAAAGGATACAAACCGAATTTCTCTGAGAAGATCCTCAGCATCTCGGCCACAACGCGAAAGCTGTCGCGAGCTGTAGCGAGGTGCTCGGGAAGTACGTAGTTGAGAATAGGCATGGAGTCCGTCGAAGTGTAACGAAACCAGTCGGTGAACTCCGTGTAGTTTGTGAAGGAGAGGAACACAAGATACGTCGCAATCGGGTAGCGTTCAGCCCAGTGATAGGTGTGTGTACTATCGGGATTGTTGATGATGCGGATGAGTTTGCCGTTCGATGCAACCTTGAATTCCCGCCTGCACGTTACCCAGATATCAACGGAGTCTGCCTTATCGAGAGGGTGGTCGTTACACGGCCACCAATCGCGAGCTCCGTACGGTTGGCTGAGAGTCCACACCCAGGGGCCTCCGGGATGAGAGCCAAATTCAAAACTCCCGAAGCCTGTGCTTGCCGGGACCCCCCGATAATAAACATCCAGCACCACCATCTCACCGTAACCGTAACTTCGGTTGAGTGCGATGACCACGGTAGTGGGGTGCTGGATGAAACTCACCGCCGATCCGCCACACGTCACAGAATCGAGAATCATCGTGCTCACCAGGTCGAGCGAGACCGTAGTCAACGCTGCAACCGTGCTGCGTGCACGGACTGTCACGATGCCACGGAGGTAAGCGGGCGAGACGGTCACGTCGAGGTTCAGCTTGTAGTACGTGACGTCGATGCTGCGGTCGAGAGGTGAATGAGCGGCAACGCTCGATCTCCTCACAAATGCTCCGGCTTCCTGCTGAACCAACTCTTGCAGCGGATCTTGCGGAGGTCGTGTTACATACTGTCCTGAGGCCGCCTGTTGAAGGAATGCAACAAGCAGGACGAGGCCGTGGCGTCGCATCATGCTGCATAGCCCTGTAGGCCGCTCCCTGGTGGTGGAACGGCCCACGCGATTGGGTTAGGAACGCTTGCTGAGCGGAACAACCTCCCGCTTATCGTATCCAAGGTAGATCTGTCGTGGCCGCGCGATCTTCTGCTCAGGATCGAGTAGCATCTCTTGCCATTGCGACAACCATCCGCTCATCCTGCCGATTGCAAAGAGGACGGGGAACATGTCGACAGGGAACTTCATCGCCTGATAAATAAGCCCGGAATAGAAGTCCACGTTGGGATAGAGTTTCCGCTTGATGAAGTATTCGTCCTCCAGCGCGATGCGCTCCAGTTCGAGTGCGATATCGAGCTTGGGGTTGCGTCCGGTGACCTCAAAGACCTCATCAGCAAGTCTCTTGATAATCTTTGCCCGCGGATCGTAGTTCTTGTAGATCCTGTGGCCGAAGCCCATGAGTTTACGCTTGCCATCTTTCACATCGCGAATGAAGGCCGGGATGTTCTCTTTCGTGCCGATTTCGTCAAGCATGTAGAGCACCTCGGCATTCGCGCCACCGTGCAGCGGTCCGTACAACGCTGCCGCTGCTGCCGCCGCCGCGCTGTAAGGATCAACATGCGAGCTTCCCACAGACCGCATGGCGTTAGCGCTGCAGTTCTGTTCGTGGTC